>NZ_CP101824.1:3001102-3301654 GCF_024498195.1 Halovivax cerinus | reverse complement strand
ACCGGGCGGTACAGGTGTACGATCGGCGGTGATGGGTACAGGTATCCGATCGACGCCAGTGAAAACGGGTGTCCGACCGACGGTGATTGGTACAGATGTCCGATTGGTGCCCAGTACCAGACGGGTCGTCACTCGCCGGTAAACTTCGGTTCGCGATCCTCCAGCTGAGCCTCGAACCCTTCCCTGAAATCGTCGGTATCGACGAGCGTGGATCCGAGCGATCGTTCGTACGCCAGTCCGCGGTCGAGCGGCATTTCGAGGGCGGCGTTGAGCGCTTTCTTCGCGTTCTGCAGCGCGAGCGGGCCCTTCTCACAGAGGTCGTCGGCCAACGCCTTTGCACAGTCGTCGACGTCGCCTGGGTCGCAGACCTCGTGAACGAGGCCGATCGTGCGGGCCTCGTCGGGCTCGACGTACTCACCGGTCATGACCAGCTCCGTCGCCTTCGACAGTCCGATGAGCCGGGGGAGGCGTTGTGTGCCGCCCCCTTGCGGGAACGCTCCGAACTTCGTCTCGACGAGTCCGTAGGACGCGTCTCGGCCGAGAACTCGAAAGTCACAGGAGAGCGTGAGTTCGAACGCGGCGGCGGGTGCTGCGCCTTCGATCCCGGCGACGACCGGCTGGCGGACCTCTTCGATTAGCGCGAGCAGCTGTGGAAACGCGTCGTCGCTGATCGGCGTCGATTCGGCCTGCCGTTCGACCAGTTCCCTGTCCATCCCCGCCGAGAACACCGGCCCCTCCCCGAGCAGCGTGATCGCCCTGATGTCGTCGTCCGCGTCGAGCCGCCTGAAGGCTTCGGTCAGGTCCTTGACGAGGTCGATCGTCATCGCGTTTCGTTTGCCCGGACGCGAGAGATAGACGTCAGCCCGGTGGCCGGAGCGGTTGATCGCCGCGAGACCGCTTCCCACTGTTCGCATAGCCTGATCTTTCGTGCGTGTGCCTTAAATCTCACTCTGCCGGTGATCGTCGCGCCCGTTCGCTCTGGAGACGGACGGCTCTGTTTCCCAGGCGGTACCGGTGTCGTCGGTACCGGCGTCATCGGGACGACGGCGTGTCCAGTGCCTCGACGACGCGGGCGGCGTTCTTCGAGAACGCTCGAGCGAGTCTGTCGGCAGAGACGTCGAGCGTCAGAATCTCCATGACGGCGACGTTCGGGTGGCTCACCGGTGTCCCGCTCCCGAAGAGGACGCGGTCGGGGTGTTCGCGGAGGGCCCGTTCGAGCTGATCTCGGTAGCGGACCAGGCTCGTGTCGACGTAACAGTCGTCGTACGTGTCCAGCATGTCGATCATCTCGTCCATGAGCGATCGCTGGAGCGGATGTCCGCCGAAGTGACCGACGATGACCGGGAACGCGCGATCGAGTACGCTCTCCGCGAGCGCGGACGGTGGCGCGTCGGTACCGCCGGCGACGACGACCGGTAGCCCAACCGATTCCAGTTCTTCGAGGACGGCTTCGTCGGGCAGACCGTCGACGCCCGGGTCCAGGGTGAACCCGTGAAACCGGTCGTCGTAGGCGTACTGTTCGATGTCACCCGGTTCCGTGTGATAGCCCTCGCGCCGACTGACCGCGTTACGCAACCGACTTCGTGGATCGTCGCCGATAGTTCGTCGACCGTTGATACGTGCGAACGCGACGAACGGACGCTCGACGCTCAATCGTGCGACGCCGTTGTTCGCCTGGACGTAACTCGTCTCCGGTTGCGGGTCCGGACTGACGACGGCCCTGACGATTCCGGCCTGGTGCATCTCACGTTCGAGGCGTTCGGGGGTGACGGGTCTGCCGCGATCGCGGACGGCGGGGTGGCGCTCTGGCGTCAACCGAACGTTGACGTCGACGACCCGGAACCCGTGCTCCAACTGCATTCGATTCGTCGTTGGCACCGGTCACATATTGGACTACCGGATCGGTGTCGATCGTCCACCCGGCTGCCGGTCGGTTGGCGGGCGGCTCGTCGAATCTCCGATTGGGGGGTCGACCGTCTGTGCTATTACATACCAATCGCCAGACGGAGGCGAGGCGGAGGGAAACAGTTATATAGAAGTGCTGATGATACATGTAGTGAGGTACAACGTATGGCACAACAGCGACGCATGGGTGGACAGCCGATGTTCATCTTAAGCGAGGACAGTCAGCGAACGGAGGGCCGGGACGCCCAGTCGTCGAACATCATGGCCGGCAAGGCGGTCGCCGAGTCGGTACAGTCGACACTTGGGCCCCGCGGCATGGACAAGATGCTGGTCGACTCGGGTGGCGAGGTCGTCATCACGAACGACGGCGCCACCATCCTAGAGGAGATGGACATCGAACACCCCGCGGCCCAGATGATCGTCGAGGTCTCGGAGACTCAGGAGGACGAGGTCGGCGACGGGACGACCACGGCCGCCGTCATCGCGGGGAACCTCCTGGCCGAGGCCGAGGATCTGATCGAACAGGACGTCCACGCGACGACCATCGTCGAAGGCTACCACGAAGCGGCTCGTATCGCCCTCGAGGCCATCGACGACCAGGTACTGGACGCCGAACTGGACGAGGAGCTGCTCCGTCAGGTCGCCAAATCCAGTATGACCGGCAAGGGCACCGGCGGTCTCACACCCGCCGAACTCGCCGAGACGGTGGTCTCCGCTATCGACCACGTCAGTGACGGTGACGACGTCCATCGGGACGACGTTTCGATCTACACGCAGGTCGGCGCCTCTTCGAGCGCGACGGAACTCGTCGAGGGAATCGTCCTCGACGAGGAGCCGGCCTCGGAGACGATGCCGTCGGCCGTCGAGGACGCCGAGATCGCGATCCTCGACGTCGCGCTGGAGATCAACACCGGCGAGATCGACGCCGAGTACTCGATCGATTCCATCGACCAGCTCAACGCGGCGCTGGATGCCGAAGAGAGCGAACTGCGAGGCTACGCGGAGGCTATCGTCGACTCCGGCGTCGACGTCGTCTTCAACACCGACGACGTCGACGACCGCGTCGCCTCCTACCTCGCGAACGAGGACGTCCTCGTCTTCGAGGGTATCGGCAGTTCCGACGCCCGGAAGATCGCCTCGGCGACTGGCGCGAGTCGTGTCGGCGCCCTGGAGGATCTCTCGGACGAGGACTTCGGACACGCCGACCGCATCCGCACCGATACCTTCGGCGACGACGACCTCGCGTTCGTCGAGGGCGGTGCAGCCGCCGAGGCCGTCACGGTCTTCGTCCGCGGCGGTACCGACCACATCGTCGACGAACTCGAACGTGCCGTCGAAGACGCGCTCGACGTCGTCTCGACAGCCCGCGCGTCCGGCGAAGTCGTCCCGGGTGCCGGTGCGAGCGAGATCGCGATCGCCGACCGTATCCGCTCGGAAGCGGCCGGCATCGAGGGCCGCAGCCAGCTCGCCGTCACCGCGTTCGCCGACGCGATCGACGTCGTCCCGCGGACGCTCGCCTCGAACACCGGTCGCGACCCGATCGACACGCTCGTCGATCTGCGCGCCGAACACGAATCCGAGGGCCGTGCGGGGCTGGTTACCGACGGCGAGACCGTCACGATCGGCGACCCGGTCGACCACGGTGTCCTGGATCCCGCAGACGTCAAGCGTGAAGCGATCGAGAGCGCGGCCGAGGCCGCGACCATGATCGTTCGCATCGACGACGTCATCGCCGCCGAGTAATCCTCACGACCGTCCAGCCGTCCGGTTTCGGTCCGAATTACGTCGTTTTCGCTCGTCGTTTCTCGCGGCGTTCGTGTCGCTACTCCGTCGTCCGTGTTCCCCACGGAGCGACGCCATCCGGGCACCACGACCACCATCCTGGCTGCCGACCGGTATTCGATTCGCGAGTGCCAGTCAGCCGTATGGGAGGCCACGGAGTGCCGTCGATTCGGCTCAGTGCCACCCGATCGTGACCGGGTCGCCGGGGGCGACCTCGAACGCCTCGTCGCCGCGCCCACGGTTGACTGCCAGTTCGACGTTCCCGTGGCTTCCGACGGTGACCACCCGTTCGCCCGTATCTACGTGCGCGTAGGACGCGACGATCGGGATTCGCTCGCCGTCGACGGCGACGGTGCCTGCTCCGTCGAGCACGTCGCCCGGGACGTTGGTGACGACGTTGCCGAAGTCGTCGACGACCAGGACCTCGCCTTCGGCGTGGTCGGTACGGACCTCGGCGGTCGGGAACCGGCAGTCGACGGTCGAATCGATCGACGTCACGGGATCGAGGGCGCGAAATGTATCGATACCGGCGTCGTGAACGGCGGCCGCAGCCGGCGCGAAGACGTCTCTCCCGTGGAAGGTCGCGCTGCCGGGATCATCGTAGCGCCATCGGTAGGGTTCGACCGTCGACTCTCCCGCGAGGCGCCGGGCAGCCGGCAGAAGGACGCCGTTGTCCGGGCCGACGAGGAGGTGATCCCTCGCGCGGACCACCAGCGCGGCGCGGTCGGTGCCGACGCCAGGGTCGACGACCACGAGGTGCGTCGCCGGCGGGAAGTACGGCAACACTTCGCGCAGCCAGAACGCCGCGGTACGGACGTCCTGTCGCGGAAAGTCGTGGGCGACGTCGATCAGTTCCGCATCCGAACGTGTTCGAATCACGCCCTTCATCGCTGCGGGATACGGGGAGCCGAAGTCCGACGCGAGTGTGATCATGTGCGGGCGATTGGACTCGAGCGGTCTTGAGAATTGGCCCGCCCGGCAGCCTCCCTGCACACCTCGAGAACCGTCCGACCATCGTCCGTGACTATCCCACTTCGGGTATGCAATTCAGCAGAGACGTCGGGGGTCTCCAGTGAAAGGCACGTCGAGGAGGTCACCGTCGGCGGCACGGAGGTCTCCAGTGAAAGGACTGCGAGGAGGTCACCGTCGGCGGTACGGAGGTCACCGGCGAACGAGTTCGCGCGCGTTGTGTCGCCAGGTACGTACGTGGAGGACATCGAGGTCGAGGGCGGATGCGACCTCGCCGGCGTGGATCGTCGCCAGTCGTTCGGCCGAGACGACGCCCGCGTCGGCGAGGCGGTCCGCATTGGCTTCGCTGACGCCGGTCACGGCGGTGACGGGAGTTGGGCGAGGGTACGGTCGTTCCGCGGGGCGATCGGTCGTGGTCGGGATCGAGCGCTCGCCGGCACCGTCGAAGCCCTGCCAGCTCTCGTCGGCACTCGCGGCGACCCAGGCCCGCTCGTCGTCGCCCAGTCCGGAGACCGCTTCCGACCGATCGTCGAGGTTGCCGTCCGTTTCGAACGACCAGGGGAGCGAGAAGGTCCGTCGCAGTGCGCCGGCGTCGTCTTCGGAGAGTCCGCCGTCGACCAGTTGCCGATAGGAGTACTCTTTCTCTACGACGCCCGCTGGATCGATGCCGGTAGATTCGAGCCGCGAGGGATCGACGCCCGCGTCGACGAACCGCCCGCGCTCGTCCGGTTCGAGCGGTCGAACGGCCTCGATAGCCGTCTTCGCGGCGTCGGTTTCGTGTGCCATGCCGGGTTGTATGCCCCTGGCGGTCGGGCACCTTGAACGTTACTCTCCCGTCCGGGACCGTAATCCAGAACGAACGGCTCGCCCGGATTCAAGTACGGGTTGAACCGGCGCAAGACCACCTCACACCGATGAAGTTCGGCGAGCACCGGCATCGGACGGATGGAGGCCGACACCCGGCAGATGAAGATCGACACACGACGGGGTGGCAGTACATCCGACAGGAAGGCGATCGACAACCGACTCGGTTCACCTGTCCGCCGTCTGACCGTCCCGGATCGTCACCGTAATGTGATCGTCTCGGGAAGTCGATCGTATGGTTCGAGACGATATCGATCGGATCGGGGTAGTCGGCGCGGGGACGATGGGCAGTGGCATCGCCCAGGTCGCGGCGACGACCGGGTACGACGTCGTGATGCGCGACGTCGAGGACGCGTACGTCGAAAGCGGATTCGAGACGATCGACGACTCGCTCGCCCGGCTCGCCGAGCGGGACGCGCTGTCCGACGAGCCGTCGACGATCCGGGACCGGATCGCTGGGACGACGGGTCTGGGCGATCTGGCGGGCTGCGACGTCGTGATCGAGGCGGCCATAGAGAAGCTCGAGGTCAAACGCGACATCTTCGCCGACCTCGAGTCGACGTGCGACGAGGACGTGATGCTCGCGACGAACACGAGCACACTGTCGATCACCTCGATCGCGGGCGACCTGGAGCGACCGGAACGCGTCGTCGGCCTGCACTTCATGAACCCCGTTCCGATCATGGAGGGCGTGGAGGTCGTCGTCGGTGAGAAGACCGCTGGGGCGGCCGTCGACCTCGCACACGAATTGGCCGCGGACCTCGGGAAGACCACCTGGGAGTCCGACGACAAACCGGGCTTCGTGACGAATCGCATCCTCATGCCCTGGATCAACGAGGGTATCCGCGCTTTCGACGAGGGCGTCGCCTCGAAGGCCGACATCGACGCGGGCATGGAACTCGGGACGAACGTGCCGATGGGCCCGCTCACCCTCGCCGATCACATCGGCCTCGACATCTGCCTGCACGCCTCAGAGACGCTGTACGAGGAACTGGGCGACCGCTACAAACCGGCGTACCTCCTGAAACGAAAGGTCGAGGCCGGCGAACTCGGAAAGAAGTCGGGATCCGGATTCTACGAGTACGACTGATCCGAACAGCCGACCTCGTTGTAGCGACCGCAGTCGTATCCAGCGAATAATTGTCGCCACCTGATTGCGACGATGATCGTTTTTCGCTGGCCTATCCTGTACTCGGTCGTCTTTCGCCGGCGTACCCCAAACACCGTCGTCGCCCGACGTCTGTACCTACACATCGTCGATGTCCGTTGCCTGTTCCCACGGGCCGTCGACGAGTGTCGAACCTGCCGGTTCGCCCCGATCGATCCGAACCCATCGTTTCAGAACCCAACGAATTATATGTGAGACTGCCGTCCCGATCGACTATGTCCCTATCGTGGTGTACCGCGCGCCGGTCACTCCTCCTCGCCCTCCTGCTCGGCGCGGTCGTCGGTCCGCTCGGCCTGAGCCTCGTCGCCGGCGCACCACCCCCGACACAACTCTGCGGTGTCTGTGAGTCCGAATACGGGTCTGCCGGCATCGACGGGGCGACCGGGTCGGGGACGCTCGACATCTACGTGGACGGCAACGGCGACTCGGTCTGGAGCGCTCGGATCCCCGTCTCCGATGCGGCCTCGGACCGATACCGGGCGAATCGGACCGCACTCGCGACTGCGGTCGACGACGCCTGGGCCCGCTATCACGCGGCGGACGGCGACGTCGAGACCGTCGAATCGACGGTCGACGGTGACGCCGTCGTCGTGAACTACACCGTCGCCGACCTCGCTCGACCCGGCGTCGGCGATACCTGGCTCGTCGATTACTTCGCGATCGAGGGCGGAACCGCCAGGTACGGGCTGGCGGCCGAACGGGTGACGATCCATGTACCGCCAGGGACGACCATCGTCACCGAGCCACCTGGCGCTCGCGTCGGGGGGTCCGCCGCGACGTGGACCGCGAGCGCGGACGGGCCGCTCGACAGCGACTTCGATCGGCGAACCTACCTCGCGTATGGCGATGGTGGTGTCGTCGACACCGTGAACGGCTACGCCACGATCGCCGGAGAGGTCGTCCCGCCGGCGGTCGCACAGGGCGGCCCTGTCGGCGTGATCCCAGGAATCGCCGTCGGACTGGCCGGGCTGCTGGTCGTCCGTCTCGATCGAGGCCGTGACGCGTGGGATCTGGCCACGCTCGAACGCCTGTTCGTCGCGGTCGGTGCGCTCGGCGCGCTCGCGTTTCCCGTCGCCAGCGTTGCCTCCGGCGGTCGCCTCTTCAGTCCCGGGCTCGGGGCGCTCGCGGCACTCGGCGTCGGGTACGGCGCACTCGGGATCGTGATCGGTCGATGTGATCCGCCCCGCACCGCTCGTGGGGTAACGACACTCGCGGTGGCCGTTGCACTCTGTACAGGAGCACTCCTCTGGCTCCTCGGGGGCTGGTTCGCGACGACGACGTTCCCGTTTGCCCTGGCCACCGCTCTCTTCCTGCCGATGGGATACGCATTTGAGCGCAGTTCCGGACCGATACCCGTCGGTTCCCTCGCTGTGCTCGTGGGTCTCGTGACGATGTTCGCGGCCGTATGTCTGTCGCTGGTGCTCGCTCCACGGGGGTTCGGCGTACCCGTGTACTGGTTGCTCGTCGCCGTCTGGAGTGGAGTCGTCGTCGTGTTCGGCGGTCCTGTCGCGTTCGCAGGGCGACGGCTGGCGGCGGTCGAGGGCTAATCGAAGAATCGGGCTCTCCTACTCGTGGAGCGGTTTACTGGCCATCTCGAGGCGAAGATCTGCCAGGCCGGACGGAGAGACGTCCCGTTCGAACTGCTGGATGAGGGCGTACACCTCGGCGCGCGAGATCTTGACGTTACCCTCCTGAAGGACGTCCTCGGGACGTTCTCGCAACTCTCTGAGCGTCCCGACGGCGAGCAGGTAGGGAATCGCCCACGCGGAGAGCGTGTTCCCTCGGTGTTGTGGGACGGTCTCTAAATATCGGTGGGCGTCGTCTACGTACTCCTCGGCGCGACCGACCACACGCCTGATTACGGTGGTGACGGCCCCGCGATTGTGGTCGTCGGTGACGGCCTCCGGCGCGACGTCCTCTTCGGCGAGCCACTCCGCAGGGAGGTAGACGTTGTTCTCCTCGTGGTAGTCCGTCTGGACGTCCTTCGCGATGTTCACGAGCTGTAACAGCAGGGCGAACGATCGCGCGTTACTCCTGAGTTCGTCCGCACGTTCCCGGGAGGCGCCGCGGGCGAGGAGCCCTGTGATGAGCGTACCGACTGTTCCGGCCGCGTACCAGCAGTACTCTTCGAGTTCCTCTAGCGTCTGGAGACGAAGCCCACCTTCGTCCGCGTAGCGGTCAGTGAACATCGCCATGCCGTCGACGAGTTCCCGGACCGGTTCGCGCATGATCTCACGAGGTTCCTCGTCCAAGGCCTCGAACGCACGCAGGACGCGGGGTGTCTGGGCCACGACGGTCCAGTCAGCCGACCGTTCGGCGGGTTCCGGGAGCCAGGGATCGACCGCTTCGACGAACTGGTCGGCCGCGTACTCGTCGGTCGGATCCAGGACCCTGTCGTACTCGGTGAGGAGTGTGGTCTGCGTGGACGGGGGAACGTGACCGGCGTCTTCGATCGTATCGGCGATCCGACATAGCAGGTAGCCGACGCAGATCTGGCGGGCCATCGGCTCTTCGAGCCGATCGATCGTTATGGAGAACGTCCTCGAAACGCCGTGTACTGCCTCGAAACACCACTCGAGGTCCGTCTCCGCGTCGAGATCGGTGGGGCCGGTTGACATCAACGTACAGGCTCTACGGGTACGGTACTGAAAAACGTCTTGGACGAGCCGCCGCCATCGCGATCGTACGCGACCGCGCGTCCACGGTCGGTCACTGGCCGGACGATCGCAATCGAGCGCGCCGACGTTCGACGGGAGGGCCACGATCGAGCGCGCCGACGTTCGGACGGAGTGATAACTGTAAAGGAGCGAGCCGCGGTACTGCACGTATGGATTTCACGCTGACGGCCGAACAACGCCAGATTCGGGACGTGGTCGCCGAGTTCGTGGACGAGGAGGTCGTCCCGCGGGCGGCAGCGATCGACCGCGAGGACGAGTTCCCCCGTGACCTCGTCACGGAGATGGGCGACCTCGGGTTGATGGGGATGCCGTTCCCCGAGGAGTACGGCGGTGCCGGCCTCGACTATCACTCCTACGCCATCGGTCTGGAGGAGATCTCCCGCGGGTCCGGCGGGCTCGGTACCATCGTCGCCGCGCACACGTCACTCGCGGGCAACATGCTCTACGAGTTTGGCACCGAATCCCAGAAGGAACGCTATCTGACACCGCTGGCCGAGGGCACGGAGGTGGGCGCATTCGCCCTCTCGGAGCCTGGCGCAGGAAGCGACGTGCCCGCGATGGAGACGACTGCGGAGCCGGTCGGCGACGGTGCGGACGATGCCGACGCAGAGCCCGATGCGTACCGTCTGAACGGCGGCAAACTCTGGATCTCGAACGGCTCGGTCGCCGAGACGATCACCGTCTTCGCGAAGACCGACCCGGAGGCCGGCAACCGGGGCATCTCGTCGTTCGTCGTCCGGGCGGACGAGGACGAGGGCTTCCACGTCGAGGGGACGGAGGATAAGCTCGGTGACAAGGGCTGTCCGACCGCCGAACTGCGGTTCGACGACCTCGAGATTCCGGCCGACCGCCGCCTCGGCGACGAGGGTGACGGGTTCGTCCAGGCGCTGAAAACGCTGAACGGGGGCCGTATCACGATCGCGGCTCGCGGCGTCGGCATCGCCAGGGCCGCCTTCGACGAAGCGCGCGAGTACGCGACCGAGCGCGAACAGTTCGGCCAGCCGATCGGCGAATTCCAGGCGATCAAGCACAAACTCGCGGACATGGACACCAAGATCCAGGCCGCGACGCTATTGATGCACAGGGCAGCGGACGACAAGATCCGCGGCGAGGACTACATCAAATCGGCTGCACAGGCGAAGCTCTACGCGAGTGAGGTCTCGCGCGAGGTCGCCAACGAGGGCATCCAGATCCATGGCGGGTACGGCTACACGAAGGACTTCCCTGCAGAGCGCTTCTATCGCGATGCCAAGTTAAACGAGATCTACGAGGGCACGAGTGAGGTCCTGCGGAACACGATCGGTGACCGATTGCTGGGGTGAACGCGACTCGGGATTCCCGAAACGGGTGAGACGCCCGTCTCACTCCCGAGCCGGCCCACGAGGTGGCTCTCGCGCCGTCGCAGCGTCTCGATCCTACTCGAAACCCGTTTTGCGGGGAGTTGCTCCACCCTACTCCGCTGTCCGTTCGCCGTATCGATTCACCAAGACTCATTATACAGGATGGATAAGTGTGTCTCAATGAGCGAACAGTACGACGTAATCGTGGCGGGAGCCGGCCCGGCTGGGGCGCAATGTGCGCGCGACCTGGCGAACCGCGGGTACGACGTTGTCGTTCTCGAGACCGAGGACGAAGCCGAGTTCCCACGGACCAGCAACAAGTCGACGGCCGGTACGTTCCCGTCGATGATCACCTCTTTCGGCGTCCCGGACGAGGTCGTGATGAACTACACCGACAAGGTCGTCCTCGAATCGCCGAACGACCACTTCACGCGCCATCACGCTGGTGCGGTCCTCGAGTTCGGTGACTTCAAGCGCTGGCTCGTCGAGGACGGCCGCGAGAAGGGCGCCGAGTATCGGTTCGACGCGCGTGTCACCGGTCCGATCGTGGAGAACGGCGATATCGTCGGCGTCGAGTACAACGGTTCCGAGGAGGTCCGGGCCGAGATCACGATCGACGCGACCGGTCCGAGCGCACCGCTGGCGAAGGCGCTCGGCGTGAGCGAACTCGAACGGGAGAACCACGCCATCGGGATCGAGTACGAACTCACCGGGGTCGACCTGGACCACCCCGAGTACGGCGACCTCACCGACGCGATGATGCTTCGCCTCGACCACGACATCGCGCCCGGTGGGTACTCCTGGATCTTCCACACTGGCGCCGACGAGGCGAAGGTCGGGCTCTGTTACATCCAGAACGACAGTCACCGCGAGAACGCCCGCGAGGGATTCTCGGTCGACGACTACATGGCGTACTGGCTGGACAGGGACCCCCGATTCGCCGACGCCGAGCGCAAGGAGGGCGTCCAGCACCGCGGTTCCGCACACATCCAGATGCCCGGTGACCTCTCGACTGACCGGTTCATGGCGATCGGCGACGCCGTTCCCACCATCGACCCCGTCTGGGGAGAGGGAATCCACAAGGGGATGAAGTCTGCGCGCGCGGCGGCGATCACCGTCGACGCCGCCCTCGACAGGGGAATGACCGACACCAGCGCGGAGCAGTTGAGCATCTACGACCGGCTCTGGCACCGCGACGTCGCACCCAACCACCGGACTCGACTGCTCATGACCGAACTGCTCTACCTCGCGGACAACGATCGCTACGATCGGTTCATGCGAGATCTGGGGAGCCTCGACGAGGCCTCACTCCGGAAGGCGAACAACGCCAACCCGCTGGCGATCGCGAAGCTGTTGCACGTCGACGACGTCTCGTTGCTCTCCGAGTTCCTTCGCGAAAAGGTCGCGATCGACTTCGACGGATTCCTGCCGAAACCGGTGAACAAACAGCGCGGGAACGTCTCCGCCGCGTTCGAGTTCAAGTAGCGATCTTGTCGGCGTCACCGCGTCGTCTGCGTTTCCATCCACGAGACGTGCGCCTCGAGTCGCCGAGCCCCCGCATCGGTGAGTGCGTAGACGTCGTGGACGCCGTCGGGACGTTTTTCGACGAATCCGGCGCCGACCAGCGCCGAGAGCGATCCGTAGAAACCGGACGGATCGATTCGCTCGTCGTAGTGCGATTCGAGGGCCGATTTGAGCTGCTGGCCGCGCCGGCCGTCCGTGCCGGCGAGCAGGTAACAGATGTCCCGTCGTCGGCCACTCTGGAGCCACCTCGTCATGTGAGGGTATCCGGTGTGCTCGCTGTCGGGCCTTTCGGTTCGGACGCGTCACGTCGGACCCGGATGGTATCGGTACGCTTCGGAGCGAACCGAACGTTCGGTTACTGGAGAACGCGATCTGGCTGCGATCCGAATCGACAGGTTAGACTGTCGCGCGGGGAGAGCACCCACTATGAGCGACGAGGAGACGACCGAACGCGCCGACGGGATCACAGCTACGTATCGCGAAACGGCCGACGAGCGACTGCTCGTCTTCGAGGCGGTGTCGGGCGGCGAGACGGCTGTCCTCGCCCAGAACATCGATGGGTACGCGATGGTATCGGTCCGGCCGTCGCCCGACGGCGCCGAACTGGAGCGCTACTACGGGTTCGACATGGCCATCGATCACGCAGCAGAATTGCTCTCGGTTCACCCGACCGAACTGCCGGTACCCGAGTCGGCCGATGATATGGGACTGTAGCGGATCCATCAGACTGCGGTCGGCCGACCGACGCTCGACCGCCACGAAAGCGGGATCCCTAAGTAACGGCGGGCGAAGTATCCGACAGGAACCGTGACTTCAGACCGTTTTCCGTCGCCGATCGACACCCACGCCCGGTTCGCCGGTTTACTCGCGGCGACGGCCCTCGGCGTCTACCTCCTCGTCGTGGTCGGCGCGACGACGTCTATCACCGACGCGGCCGCGTCCTGCTCGGCGTGGCCGGGGTGCGGCCAGCCGGTCGACCCCCTGACCGAGACGGAACTGGCTATCGCGCTGGGTCACCGGATCGCGGCCGTCCTCGTCGCCGGACTCCTACTGGCGACGACCGTCGTCGCCTGGCTCGGTGCGGCCACACGTCGCGTCCGCTACACCCTGCTCGCCGGCCTCGGCCTGTACGCCGTGCAGGTGGCCGTCGGTGCGGTGACCGCAACGATGGGATCGGACGCGATCGTCCCCGGATTACACCTCGGACTCGGCGTCGTCGTCTTCGGCACCGTCGTCCTCGCACTCGCGTGGGATCTCGAGGTCGCGACGGGAGCGACCGAAGAGATCGATCGAGCGGTCGCGACGACCCCCGACGCACCGGTTGTCGAGGAGCCCGATGCGTCCCAGCGCACGCTCCCCGATTCCCGCTTCGACAGACTTCGATTACGCGTGAAAGCGTACCTCTCGATGACCAAGCCGCGACTGATGTGGCTGCTCTGTCTCGTCGCGGCGGCCGGGATGGCTCTCGCTGCGGGGCCCGACCTGGATGCCCAGACCGTCGTGGCTACCCTCGCGGGCGGCGTGCTTGCCATCGGCGCCTCCGGTACGTTCAATCACGTCCTCGAACGCGACGTCGATCGCCGCATGAAACGAACGTCCGACCGGCCCCTGGCCACGGACCTGGTTCCCGTCACCAACGCGCTTCTGTTCGGGTTCGTCCTGACTGGCGCATCCATCTCGGTCTTCTTTACGATCAACGCGCTCGCGGCGGCTCTCGGTCTGATCGCGATCGTCTTCTACAGTGTCGTCTACACGCTGGTTCTGAAGCCGAATACGGTCCAGAACACGGTCATCGGCGGGTTCGCCGGTGCATTGCCCGCCCTTATCGGCTGGGCCGCCGTCACGAACGAGATCGGCGCCCCGGCGCTCGCGCTCGCGGGTCTCATCTTCCTCTGGACGCCCGCGCACTTCTACAACCTCGCGCTCGCCTATCGCGAAGACTACGAGCGCGGCGGCTTCCCGATGCTGTCGGTCGTTCGCGGCGACACCGTCACCCGAAAGCACATCGTCTACTACCTCGGCGCGACGCTCGTCGGTGCGGCCGCACTCGCCTGGGTGACCGACCTCGGAGCCATCTACGCGACGGCCGTCGTCGTCTTCGGCGGGATCTTCCTCGCGGCCGCGGTGGAACTGCACTTTGCCCGGACCGAGCGCGCAGCGATGCGGACGTTCCACGCGTCGAACGCCTTCCTCGGTGCCGTCCTCGTCTCGATTCTCGTCGACGCGATGATCGTCCTGTAGGCGGGTCGGAACGGTCCCGTTCGACGCTCGAAAACGTGACGAGTAGCCGTTTCGGCGGTCGTTACTGTCGAGCCTCGGCGATCCGTTCGACGTCGTCGTCGGTGAGATCGACGTCGACGGCGCCGACGTTCTCTTCGAGTTGGTCGGGCGTTCGCGCGCCGACGATCGGCACGCAGGTAAAGCGGTCCTGGTCCATCAGCCAGCGCAGCGACACCTGCGCGGGCGAGGCATCTCGCTCGTCGGCGACGGCCTCGACCGCGTCGAGGACGTCCCAGGCGGTGTCGGTCGCGTAGTACTCGCCGAAGCGATCTTCGAGCGTCGCGCGCGAGCCGTCCGGGGCCTCGACGGAGCCGTCGTCGGCGCGGTCGTACTTCCCGGTGAGGAAGCCGCCGGCCAGCGGCGAGTAGGGGCAGACGGCGAGGTCCTGATCGGCGCAGACGTCGAGGTAGTCGCCGACCTGATCGTAGTGGGCGGCGTTGACCATCGGCTGGGTGACGTCGAACCGTTCCAGTCCCTCGACGTCGCTCGTCCACAGCGCCTTGGTCAACTTCCAGGCGGCCATCGACGAGGCGCCGAGGTAGTTGACTGTCCCGTCCCTGACGAGTTCCGTCAGTGTCTGCATGGTCTCGCGGATGGGTGTCTCGTCGTCCCAGCGGTGGATGTAGTAGAGGTCGAGGTAGTCCGTCCCGAGCCGGTCGAGCGTCCCCTCGATCTGGCGGCGGATGTGCTTGCGTCCGAGCCCGGAGTCGTTCGGACCCGGTTCGCCCCAGCCGTCGAACGGGAAGTAGACCTTCGAGGCGAGGACGAAGTCCTCACGGTCTCTATCCTCCAGCCACTCGCCGATCCACTCCTCGCTCGTCCCGTCGGGGTCGCCGTAGACGTTCGCCGTGTCGATGAAGTTGATGCCGTGGTCTGCGACGGCGTCGAGGAGGTCGTGTGCTTCCTCCCTCGTTGTTTCGACCTCGTCACCGTGGCGCTTGCCGAAGCGCCAGGTGCCGAAGCAGAGTCGCGATACCGTCGTCCCGGTGTTGCCGAGCGTGACGTACTCCATAGGCGGATGGGTGTTTTACCGGCACCGAAAAAACCCCTCTGGTGGCGGAGAGCCCCGCGGCTCGGTGCGTGCATCTCGGGCGGAGCAAACTCATCACTATCGGTGTCACTCACCCCAGTCGAGTCGGTCACCGGATTCGACGCCCCGCTCCGTCGTCCAGTCGTAGGGAACCTCGAGGACGTACTGGCCCCGACCGGGATACCGCTGGTTCTCCCCGTCTTCGTTGGGCCCGGGTGCCTGTGCGTGGTGAATTCGGGTGATCGTCCCGGATCCGCCGGCGTAGACGATGTCGATCCCGAAGTCCATCTCGCGCATGACGAACTGGCGGTCGCGGTCGCGGCCGAAGATGAAGAGCATGCCGCGGTCGTCGGGGAGTCGTTCCGTGTCGCTCAGCCCCAGCCGTCGCAACTCGGGCGTGTCGGCGATTGCGGCCGTAACGGATCCCAGTGGGTCCCCATCCTGCGTCGAGACGGCCACTTCGGTCGTCTCGTAGCCGGCGTGGATCGGCTGATCGTCGGGATTCGACGAGGGGGCGTTCGTCGATTCGTTCGACGGGTGCGGTTCGCCACCGGTGCACCCGCTCACCCAGACGGTCGCGGCCGTGGACCCGACGGTCGTGAGGTAGCCACGTCGGGTTCTCGGGGTAACGTCCCGCCCCATGTGGGTAGTCTACGCCGCTCCGAGTAATAAACGCCGGCGTCGGTACCATCGCCCGGAACCAGCTGGTCGGTGTCCCTTCTGGCGTGGCACATCGTTCGACATCGTCCCGACCTCCGCCGGGCGTCGGATTCAGGCGAGTACCGGTGCCAGTTCGTCTTCGAAGAACTCGAAGAACGCGGCCTGATCGGGCCCGATCTGGTGGACGTAGACGTGGTCGAAGCCGGCGTCGACGGCGGTCTCGAACGAGTCGATCCACGGTTCCGGGTCGGGATCGGTGAGCGTCGACGACTCGGCGATATCGTCTCGTTCGACCATGGTCGCGGCCTGTTCGAAGTGTTTCGGTGTGGGGAGTTCCTGGCCCAGCTCCCCCGGGAGCGAGCCATTCGGCCAGCTGTCGTAGATCGTGTCGACGGCCGCAGACTCGCTCTCGGCGTAACAGCCGTGGAGCTGGGTGATCGTCGGTCCACTCCCGCCGGCGTCGTCGAACGCGTCGACGACGTCTCCCTTGGGGCCCGAACACCAGAGGCCGTCGCCGTGGTCGGCCGCCCACTGGGCCGTCCGCGGGCCGAACGCACTCACGACGGTCGTCGGCTGCTCGTCGGGGCAGGTGAACAGCTTCGCGTTCTCGACCGTGTAGTGGTCGCCGCGGTGGCTCGTGTTCTCGCCGGTCCAGAGCGCCCGCATCACGTCGAGCGCTTCTTCGAGTCGATCGAGTCGGATCGCGTGCTCCGGCCAGCGGTCGCCGGTCACGGGTTCGTTCAGGTTCTCCCCCGTCCCGACGCCGAACGTGAACCGATCACCCAGGAGGACGGCGACGGTCGCGACGGCGTGGGCGACGTTCACCGGATGGATGCGCGTCGTCGGGCAGGTGACGCCGACACCGACGTCGATCTCGTCCGTCGCGGCGGCGATGCCGCCGAGGGTCGTCCAGACGAAGGGCGACTCGCCCTGGGCGGTCACCCACGGGTGGATGTGATCGGAGATCGAGACGAAGTCGAACCCGGCCTCCTCCGCACGCCTGGCCTGCTCGATCAACGCGTCCGGACCGTGCTCCTCGCTGGACAGGGTGTAGCCGACGTCCGTCATGGTGGCAGGGTGGACCACGGGTCGACGCATATCGGTTGGGCCTGCCATCGGACTCGGTCTGGACCCGTGGAGTCAGCCCGCGGTGGGTTACGGGACCGGAATCGAACACCTTACCCCGGTCGGTTGCCTACCCCGGCGCATGAATCCGGTCGTCGTGGCCGAGGACGTGGCGAAGCATTACGGCGAGACGATCGCCCTGGACGGCGCGTCACTCTCGATCGACGCCGGCGAGGTGTTCGCCCTCATCGGGCCGAACGGTGCCGGCAAGACGACACTCGTTCGGGCGCTCACCGGGACCGTCTCCCCGGACTCGGGTTCGGTCTCCGTACTCGGGGCGTCACCTGCCGACGTCGACGCCAGCCGCCTCGGTGTCCTCCCCCAGTCGTTCTCGCCGCCCGACCGCTTGAGCGCACGCGAACTCCTCGCCTACTACGCGTCGCTGTATCCGGAGTCGCGCGATCCCGACACCGTCCTGGCCGAGGTCGGACTCGAAGACTCGGCGGAGACGTGGTACGAGAACCTCTCCGGCGGGCAGCAGCGTCGCGCGTGCGTCGGGAGTACGCTGTTAAACGACCCCGACGTACTCGTGCTCGACGAACCGACGACGGGGATCGATCCCGCCGGCCGGCGAACGATCCATCGTCTGATAGAAGACCTCGCGGCGGCTGGCACGACTGTCCTCCTCACGACCCACGACATGGCCGAGGCCGAGCGTCTGGCCGATCGCGTCGGCCTGCTCGCCGACGGCACCGTTCTCGACGTCGGGTCGCCGGCCGCGCTCGTCGACCGCCACGCCGGGTCGGACCGACTCGTCGTCGAGCAGGCCGAGACGGGGATCGATACGGACGCCCCGTCGACGACGGCAGATGACCTCCTCGCCACAGCGCGCGAGACACTCCCCAACCGGATCGAGCGGGATCGATCACATCTGATCGTCCACGACGTCGACCCGACCGACATCGGGTCGGTAGCGGACGACCTGTCGGCGGCAGGAATCGGGTACACCGGCCTCCGCTGGACGGAGCCGGGCCTCGAGGCGGTCTACTACGCGCTCGCGGACGCGGAGACCGGTTCCGAGCCGGACGGGCGTGACTCGGTCGCTGGTGAGGCGAGTGCGACGTCGAACCCGCCGGTCTCCGATGCCGGAGGTGGTCGCCCGTGACGGCTGTCGATTCGCCCGCCGCGCGCCTCCGACGGATCCGCGGCGCTGTGAGTGCCGGTTGGCGGGCGTTCGTCCGCCGGCGGACGGCCGTCTTCTTCACGTTCTTCTTCCCGGCGATCCTCGTGATCATCTTCGGCGCGCTCGTCCGGACCAGCTCGGGCGGCGGCGGACTGTTCGCGGAGCCGGCGGGCTATTACGTCCCCGGGTACCTCGCCACCGTCGTGCTCTTTACGCCCCTCTCCCGGATGAGCAGCGAGGTGGCTCGCCACCGGGAGGGCAACCGGTTCGAGAAGCTCGCGACGACACCGCTCGGGCGCACCGAGTGGCTCCTGGCGCAAACGATCGTCAACGCGGTCATCATCACGATCGCGGCCGCACTGATCCTCGTGCTGGTCGTCGCCCTCACCGGTGCGACCGTCGCGTTCTCGGCGCTGTTACCCGTGTACGTCCTCGTCGGTGTCGTCGGCTTCTGTGGACTCGGTGCAGCCCTCGGAAGCTATACCGAATCGCAGGATGGCGCCGTGGCGGCGAGCAATGCGATCGGGTTGCCGGTGCTCTTTCTCTCCGCGACGTTCGTGAACCCGTCGCAGTTGCCCGCGTGGTTCCTCCCGCTGGTCGATCTCTCGCCCCTCTCGTACTTCGCGCGCGGGGTCCGGGCGGCGACGTATCCGGCCGCCGACTACGGTCCCGTCCTCGGCCTCGACCCGGTGATCGGGAACCTGGTCGTCCTCACGGGTGCGTCGCTCGTCCTGTTCTGGATCGGCGCCCGGTCGATTCCACAGACGGAATCGTGAACCGACCGCGCGTCGAAGAATTCGGTGGGATCGGGAGGGCCCGTTCGTTCAGAAAGAGTAGTCCCAGATGTGATTCAGCATGAGGTACGTCACGATTCCGAGGACGAGACTCAGGATCCACGATCCGGCGGCGACTCGGCCCACGCGAGCGTGGATGCTATCGCGCAGTTCCGCGGGTGTCCGGGTCAACCCGAGTAAGAGTGCGTAGAGGACCACCGGCACGGCGACCATCGACAGCACGATGTGAACTGCCAGCATGAGGATGTACGCGTAGTACGCGGGGTCGGGTCCCTCGAAGTACTTCGTCCCGCCGCCACCTACCTTGAGGAGGTAGACGACGAGGAACAGCAAAATCGTCCCGAAGGCGCCGGACATCGCGCGTCGATGGGCGTTCACACGCCCGTTCCGGATCCAGTACCAGCCAGCGATAAGCAGGACCGTCGTCGTCGCGTTGATGACGGCGATGGCGTGCGTGAGGACGTTGGTCTGGTCCTGGGTGAGATCCGGGTAGATCGGCGCGTCGAGGAGGAAGGTTCCGAGCACCAGTCCGTAGCCGATCACGGTCAGGAGCGCCGTGCTCGCCGCCGTCCGGGTGCGGATCCGCTCGCGAAGTCGGACAGTAACCATTACGTGGTCCTTTCGAGTCGATCGCTTTCCCTCTTGTCTTCCTGTTCGGCGCTACTCGGACTCGACGTCGAACGGGAGCGGATCGAGACGGGTTCGCGCCTCGCGATCGAGTTCGAAGAGGTACCGTTCGGTGGTCGACCCGCCAGCCGTAGCGCCCCGTTGTGTGTACACGATGCGGTCGACAGTGGCGTCGTTCTGCAACTCGTCGGCGACGACGACGGCGCGCAGCCCGGTTCCGGGTTCGAGTGTCGTTGGACCGGGCCACCAGTCGTCGGGGAGTGACGACCGTCCCGGCGCGAGCAGCGACGCGGCCTCGTACATGAATCCGTCAGTTCCGATGAAGCGCGTCTCCGACGGGCCACGCCACTGGCAGGCCTGTGACCCGGTATTGAAAACCTCGAAACACGCGACCGGCCGGTCGAGGGTCGAACCGATCCCCGGTGTCGCGGCGAGTCGCCCCACGTCGATCGAATCGGCGAATCCGACGAGCGAGAGCGTCAGCAGCTCCCCGGTGACGGAGGGCGTGACAGTCACCCGTTCGACCGCCTCGGCGTCGAACGTGGGGGCGTCCGGCCGAATCGGCTCGGCGGACAGCGCTCTGGACGTCGTCCCGGCGGGCGGCCGTTCACCGGTGAGTTCCTCGTAGGCGCGTTTGATCTCGAGGAATCGTTCCCGACGGCCGCCCTGATCGGGGTGGTGATCGGTGAGGAGCTCCCGGTAGCGGTCGCGTATCGTCGCGATGGATGCATCCGGCGACACGCCGAGGATTTCGCTGGGGCGCTCCATTCTCATCCCTACCCAATCACGAGGCCAAAATGAGTCTTTCTGCTCGGTATCGTCCGGTAGCCGAGGATACGGTCGCCTCGATTGCCCCGTGTCGCCGATGGAACGCTCCGGTCGTCCAGATGTCGGTTCGGACTCAAACCGGTCGATCCCGACGTGTACAGCGTCGCTGAGAGTGCGTCGTTCGCCCTCGTACCCAGCCCCCCGAGAACGGTGACGGGACCGGTCGCTCTGGCCGCGGTCTCGGTCCTACCCGATCGACGTACAGCAGTTGAGCCGGACACTCCAGGCGTCGCCTGCCCGGCCGCTTCGAGCCGTCACCGGATACCGACCGTCGGTCCGTCGGCTAGTGTCCGCCGGTTCGAAGGGGGTCGACGTCGTCGACCGGGAGGACGGAGTAATCGACCGTCAGAATGTCACTCGTCGCGCGGATCTTGCCCACGAACGTCGAGATATCTTCGAGATCGCCTTCAAGGACGAACAGCTCCATGCAGAAGTGATCGCCGACGTGGCTGTGGAAGTTCGACGCGACGAGGCGTTCGTACTCGTGACGCAGCGAGATCATCCGCTCTTCGACCGTCGTCGTTTCGTAGTCGAATAGTACCGTGACGACGCCCATGAGCGTCCGATCTTCCAGTTGCTTTTCCTCGAACTCTCCGAGGAGGGTTCGTGAGGCCTCTCTCACCACTTCACTCCGCCCCGTGTAGCCGTGCTCCTCGGCGAACTGGTCGAGTCGCTCGAGAAGTTCGTCCGGCATCGAGACACTGACGACTGCCATGGACTAAGAATATCGGTCCGTATTGATAAAATGAGTGGCTCCATATCCGGTGAAGACCCGAAGAGACGAATATTTCCCACGTTCGATTCGACGTTCGCTGAATTCCCGGCCAGTCGGCGGGGCGCCCGCACGATCGATCTGCGATTCGCCCGTTCCAAGTCGGTTTCGTCGACTATCGACGGCCGATGGTTTCTGGGTTCCCTGGAGAGGGCGTCGGTTCCCGCTCGTCGCATGACGGATAGCCCGAGGGGGTCGGCGGTCGACGCGATGGCGTCGACCTGGGCGAATATGTTCGCCACCCCGGGCGGTCTGTCGGGACAACATCAGTCGAAACCGCCGATTGAAGATAAAATCTTTTCGTGGTAGCGATTCGAGGGGTCAGTACTACCAGGTATCGCCATGGTTACGATGGAAACTGCGGACATCGAGACGGACCTGAGCCTGTTCAAGTACGACAACTTAGAACAACTCCCGACGGCGTACCGAACGCTCTCGGAGGCCGAACGAACGCCTCGTATCGAGGCGGCCCTGGAGGAACTCGGCGACGACGTGGTCGTTCTGGGGCACAACTACCAGCGCCGCGAGATCGTCGAGCACGCCGACTTCGTCGGCGACTCGTACGAACTGTCGAAGCGGGCGGCCGAGGCCGACGCCGAGTACGTGATCTTCGGCGGCGTGACGTTCATGGCCGAGTCCGCGGATATCATCACCGACGACGACCAGACGGTGATCCTGCCGAGCATGGAGGCCTCGTGCCCGATGGCCGGGATGGCCGAAGCCCTACAGGTCGACGCCGCGTGGGCGGAGATCACGGCCGCGGCGCCCGACGCGGAGATCGTCCCGATCACGTACATGAACTCCTACGCCGACCTGAAGGCGTTCTGTGCGAATCAAGGCGGGCTCGTCTGTACCTCATCGAACGCCCACCGCGCGTTCGAGTGGGCGTTCGACCGCGGCGACAAAGTCCTCTTCCTGCCAGACAAACACCTCGGCGTGAACACGGCTCACCGCCTGGGGATGGAAGACGACGTGGTCACGTGGGATCCCTGGGATCCGGCGGGGAAAGAACCGGTCGAGGTCGCCGAGGCCGACATCATCTGCTGGGACGGCTACTGCCAGGTCCACGAGCGCTTTACGGCCGACCACGTCGAACGGGTTCGCGCCGAGCACCCCGGAGCGCAGGTCGTCGTCCACCCCGAGTGCCGCCGCGAGGTCGTCGAAGCCGCTGACGTGGTCGGGTCGACCAGTACCATCTGCGAGACGGTCGAGAACGCGGAGCCGGGCGAGACGTGGGCGATCGGCACCGAGATCCACCTGACGGAACACCTCTCGCGCTGGCACCCCGAGGTCGAGGTCCTCCCGCTCTGTGGCGACGCCTGCATGGACTGCAACGCGATGCGCCAGATCGATCCCAACTACCTCACCTGGGTCCTGGAGGAACTCGTCGCCGGCCGCGAGCGTAACGTGATCGAGGTCGCCCCCGAGGAGAAGGAACTCGCCGGCGTCGCCCTAGAGCGGATGCTGGAGGTCTGACGATGACGAACGACACGGACGCCGAACGGGACGACGACAGTCCGTCGGCGTCGACCGACGTCCTGGTGGTCGGGTCGGGTATCGCAGGCTGTGCGGCCGCGCTCGGCGCCGCCCGCGAGGGAAGCGACGTCTGTCTCCTCACCAAGGCGAGCAGACCGGACGAAGCGAGTACCGACTGGGCGCAGGGCGGCATCTCCACGACTGGTGGCGACCCCGACTCGTTCAAACGCGACATAGTCGAGGCGAGTTCGAACACGGCCGACGAGGACGCCGTCAACGTCCTCGTAGACGATGCCGACGCGGCGGTCCGCGACGTCCTCATCGAGACGCTCGAAATCGGATTCGATCGCACTGGCCCAGATGCCGACGGAGACGACTTCGACTACGCACGGGAAGCTGCCCACTCCACCGATCGCATCCTCCACGTCGACGCCTCGACCGGCACGCACATCCTCCGACCGTTTCTCTCCCACGTCGACGCCCACGACCGGATCGACGTCCGCGAGGACACTGCGGCGCTCGAACTGTTGACTCACGAAGGGGCCGTCCACGGTGTTCTCACGGACGAGACGCAATCGGGTCTGCCCGTCTACGCGAATCGAACGATCCTGGCGACTGGCGGGATCGGCTCGCTTTACACTCGATCGACGAACCCCGAGGGGTCGACGGGTGACGGCATCGCGATGGCTGCACTGGCCGGTGCTGAGGTCGCCGATATGGAGTACGTCCAGTTTCACCCGACGGCGTTCGCCGGCGACGACCCCTTCCTGCTCTCCGAGGCGGTACGGGGCGACGGTGCACACCTGTTGAACGCCGACGGCGAGCGATTTATGCCCGACGTCCACCCCGACGCCGAACTCGCGCCGCGTGACGTCGTCGCGCGGGCGGTAGCGACCGAACGGGAGCGAACGGGCGAGGTCGTCCTGGACGTGAGCCCCCTCGACGAACCGTTCGACGAGTCGTTCCCGGACCTCGCCGCAACGTGTGCGGACCGGGGTCTCGACCGCGATCGGATCCCCGTCGCGCCGTGCGAACACTTCCTCTGCGGCGGAATCGACGTCGATCGGTGGGGCCGGGCGTCGCTTGACGGTCTCTACGCCGTCGGCGAGTGCGCCCGGACCGGGGTCCACGGGGCGAACCGCCTCGCCTCCACGAGCCTCCTGGAGGGCCTCGTCTGGGGGCTTCGCGCGGGCGAAGACGCCGCGAACGCGACCGAGTCGCTCGACCACTCGCCGGTCGAACCACCCGAACTCCGTGATACCGATCCCGCGCTCCCACCGCGATTCGCGGCCGAGAAGTTCACCCGGCTGCGACGGACGATGGACGAGTACCTCGGTCTCGAACGCGATCTGGACGAACTGGGCCGGGCGGGCGCCGTACTCCGCCGACTCAAAGGCGAAGTCGACGCCTACACCCGGACGCGGACGAGTCGGGACCTCTACGAACTGCGAAACGCCTGCGTAACGGCGCTTCTAATCGCCCGAGCGGCCCGCGAGAACCCCGAATCGGTCGGCTGTCACTACGTGATCGACGATGCGGTCGCCAACGCGCCCTCGGGTCAGTAACCGGTTCGTCCTGCCGAGGGGAGCGCCGTGACGCGGTCAGGCTACTCGAACCGGTGATAGCTGGACGAGGTCGTCCATCGTCGGGGCCGCGGTCACGACGACGTCGTCGCCGTCTAGCGCGAGCGCCTCGAATCGACCGTCGCGGTGCCAAACGTCGTCGAGATCCGTCCCCGCACCGCGCGTCTCGGCCCAGTGGCGGAACCGTTCGTACGCCGTCTCCGCGGCTGCAGTATCGGTGAACCTGATCCGCCACAGCCACGCGTACGGTCCGTCTTCCCGTCCATCGTCGGGTGCGTCCGACTCGAACCCGGTGAACGCGTCACCGCGCAAGGCGTCGGTTACGGGGGAGCGGAATCGGACGAGCGAGGTGTACACTTCGTCCGTCGCGTCAGCGTCCCGTGTGTACACGGCATCGCCGGGCAGGACGCCCTCGTGCCAGAGGGTGGTGAAAAGTGCTTGCATCCCGAGCCGTTCGGTATCGAGGCGGGTCCAGCGACCCTCGGGCTCGGTCGGCGGCGCGACCGACTCCGGCTCTCGGTCCGGATACCACTCGGGCCTGAGAACCTGTCCGGAGTACGACGGCGGGTCGTCGTGACAGTCCCAGATGGCGTCCCACCCACCACGCTCTGCGAGCGCGGCGACGAAGTCGTGTCCGTTGAAGTACGAGCCGTACGTGAGCAGGAGGGCGGGATCGAGGGTGTCCGGGTCGACGCGCGTCGGACCCGGGAGGTGACAGCCCGCGAAGTCGCCCCCACAGCCATCGACGTACTCGTCCTCTGCGAACATGGCTGCCCCTTCGACGAGCGCTTGTTGGGCGGCGTACCGGTCGAATCCGATCGACCAGCTGCGGTCCCAGTCGGTTACGCCGGCCGTCTGGAACTGAATCGCGTGGAAGAGTTCGTGGGCGAGGAGCTGATCGTCGATGTCGCCCTCGTCGGCGCCGACGAGGCGGATCGTCGTCGATCCCGGGTAGTACGCGCCGGCGAATTCGAGCGGTCGCTCGGCGTCGAGTTGCCGGAGCAGACCGAGCGCACGATAGGCGAGCTTCTGTGTCGTCGACCCGCCGACCACCTGAAACGTCCCGGCCCGTTCGCGCATCTCGTCCGCGTCGATGAGCCGAATCGTCGTCTGGTCCGAGATCGACGCGCCGACCATCTCCGAGAGCTGGTCGTAGACAGCTTTCGTCCGTTCTCTAAAGGCCTCGTCGACGCCGTCGAAGCGCAATGGACCAGACTGCGGATCGGAGCTACTCCCGAACGAACACCCGGCGGTGCTCACGCCGAGTGCGACGGCTCCGGCCGTGAGGAACTCGCGTCGTGATCCGTCCCAATCGGCCATTCATCGGAGCGTTGGCGGTCGGGGATACAAACCACTGCCGCTCTGGACCCAGTCACGGACCGACTGGTGACGGTACTCCCGCCGAAATCGGTGGCGATAAGCGGCCGCCGGCGAACGGATCGGATACCGATCACATGATCACTGATTCGCAGATCGAGCGCTGGCTTCGCGAGGATCTCGGTCACCACGACGTGACCAATCAGGTTCCGGGTGAGACCACCGGTCGCCTCCTCGCCACGGAGGCCGGCGTCGCAGCCGGCATCGACCCCGCCGCTCGCGTCTTCGAGTATCTGGGTGCGAGTGTTACGGATCGACTCGAATCCGGGACGTCCGTCGACCCGGGCGACGAACTTCTCGCGGTGTCCGGGTCTACACGGGCCGTACTTCGCGGAGAACGCGTCGCTGTAAACCTCGTCGGGCACGCCTCGGGCGTCGCGACGCGAACACGCGAGGCGGTCGACCGAGCGAGCGAGGCGGCCGCCGACGTCCGGATCGCCGCGACACGCAAGACGACGCCTGGCCTCCGTGGGCTCGAGAAACGCGCGGTCGTGGCTGGCGGCGGCGACACTCACCGGCTCGACCTCTCGCACATGGTCATGGTGAAGGACAACCACGTCGCCGAGCTGGGCCTGGAGGGAGCGATCGAGCACGTCGCCGACCGCGTTTCCTTCGCGACGAAGATCGAAGCCGAAGTCGAGCGACCGGTCGACGCACCGACGGCCGCGGCGGCCGGCGCGGACGTCGTCTTGCTCGACAATATGGATCCCGAGACGGTGCGGTCCGCGCTCGAAACCCTGTCGGAAGCCGGTCACGAAGACGTACTGACAGAGGCCAGTGGCGGGATCACGCTGGAGTCGGTGGCCGAGTACGCCGCGACCGGCGTCGACGTCGTCTCGATGGGTAGCCTCACGCACTCCGCCCCATCGCTCGATCTGTCCTTCCGGACCGGCGGGTGACTTCGTCTCGAATTGCGGCCGGTTCGCAGTGTCCGATTACGGTCGGGTCACTGTCTTCGTCCACGGCGGGTTTGTCGCCTCTCATACCCGGTTTTTCGCTCGACTACGCGTCGGACCCTGACTCGACGACGGAGCGCGGGATCCGTCGATCGCGGGTTCTCGGAGCGAGGAGGTAGTGTTATGTTTCTCCCGTTGCGACGTGAACGTATGAACTCGTCAGCCGAGTCGACACAGGACCAAACCGGCTTCGAAGACGGTCCGCTCTCACCGAACCTGCTGGGGGCGGTGTTCGGATGTATCGACGTCGTCGCGTTCGGAGTCGTCGGATTCTTCGTTTTCGGCGATCCGGTCGCGGGCGCGCTCGCCGGACTGTTCGTCGGGACCGGCATCTTCCTGTTTCTACCGCTGTTTATCGCCAGCTCCGAGGTGGACGACGGTCTCCCCGGGATGGAATCGAACGCGAATAGCCACCCCGTCCGATCGTTTCACCGACTGGCCGCCGGATTAGCCCTCGTTTCCGGCGGTCTCACGTACTTCAGTTACCTGTTCGTCGCCGAATCGTTCGTTCCGGCGCTCCCGATCGGCCTGCTCGTCGTAGCGGTCGCGTACGTCTCCCTCTCGTTCGTCATGCCGAACGCGGAACTCCCGTAGCGTCGTCCGGTCGACGGATCGATCCGGTGCTAGGAGGGGACGGTTGCGTACGCCAGTCAGTGGATTATGCGACCTGACGGGGTGGGTCCCGTATGACGGATCTGCCCCTGTCACCCGACTCCGGCTGGAACGCCTTCTACAGAGACGGCGAGTGGGTCGCGCCGGGCGATAGAGACTCGATCGACGTGGAGAACCCGTACACGCGCGAGCCCATCGCCAGCGTCCCGGCAGCGACGGTCGACGACGTCGACGAGGCGTACCGCGTTGCAGCGCGGGCCCAGGAGGCCTGGGCCGATCAGCCGCCACAGCGCCGGGCCGGCGTGGTCACTCGCGCCATTCGTCTCTTGGAGGACCACTGGGACGACGTGATCGACCTCCTCGCTGTCGAGTCGGGGAGCGCGTCGGTGAAGGCAGTCGCCGAGTTACAGACGGCGAAGGGAATGATGCAGGTGGCGGCCGGATATCCGTTCACGATGGCAGGCCAGCATCGTGATTCCATCGTCCCCGGGAAGGCGAACGTCGTCGAACGCGTGCCGGTGGGCGTCGTCGGCGTCATCTCGCCGTGGAACTTCCCGTTTCACCTCTCGATGCGTGCCGTCGCGCCGGCGATCGCTGCGGGGAACGCCGTCGTCCTGAAACCCGCCTCGAACACGCCGATCACTGGCGGACTCCTGCTCGCTCGGCTCTTCGACGAGGCGGGTCTCCCCGACGGCGTCCTGAACGCCCTACCGGGTCGGGGATCCGAGATCGGAGACGCCGTGGCCGAACACGAGACGCCCCGCGTTCTGGCGTTCACCGGATCGACGGAGATCGGACAGCGAGTGGCCCAGAAAGCCGCTGCCAACATCGCCCTTCCCGCGCTCGAACTCGGGGGGAACAACGTCCACGTCGTCACCGAGAACGCGGACCTGGACCGGGCGGTTGACGGCGGCGTCTTCGGATCCTTCCTCCACCAGGGACAGGCCTGTATCTCGATCAATCGCCACCTCGTCCACGAATCGCTGTACGACGAGTACGTCGACGCCCTCGCGGACCGTGCGGCGGGGCTTTCGGCCGGCGATCCGCGCGACGAGGAGACGATCATCGGGCCGATCATCGACGAGAGTCAGCGCGACCAGATGCTCGAATTCGTCGCGGAGAGCGTGGACGCGGGTGCAACTGTCGAAACGGGCGGTGAGAGCGACGGTCTGGTCGTCGAACCCACGGTGCTCTCCGATGCGAGCAACGACATGGCCGCGGCGTGTAACGAACACTTCGGTCCCATCGCACCCGTTATTCCGTACACCGACGACGCGGACGCGGTGACCCTGGCGAACGACACGATACACGGTCTCTCCGGGTCCGTCCACTCCGAAGACGAGGCGCAGGCGCGACGTATCGCCGACGGCATCGAGACGGGCATGATTCACATCAACGACCAACCGATCAACGACGAACCGCACGTCCCCTTCGGCGGGATGAAACACTCTGGCCTCGGGCGCTACAACGCCGACTCGATCCTCGACGAACTGACGACGACCAAGTGGGTCTCGATCCAGCGCGAACCGCGGGAGTATCCGTTCTGACGGAACTGCGCTTCCGTGGTGAGTTCGAGCCTGATGTGTGATGGGTTCGAACCTCGCGTCGTGTGAAACGAGTGTTCGGTATCGCGGTGCGTCGTCGCACGAACAGGTCTCCAGGCGGAGTGCGTTCCATCTTCGATCGACCCATACAGTGGGACCGTCCACAGAATCGAGAACGTTCAGGTGACGAAACAGTTATCGAAGTCCAGTTGTATCCTCGACACGTTGTGAGCCGATCCGATGACGGACAGCGATTCGAGGCGGTCGACGGGAAACGTATCAGTCGGTCTGGTCGGTGTGTAACGGGGGAGCGAATCGTCTTCACACTCGGTATCTGTCTCTGTCTCGTCCTCTTCCTGTTCGATCGTTCGACCGGAACCTACCTCCTCGGTACCTGGGAGACAGAACGCATCGATTACGGAGAATCAAGGAGAAAGCCCCGCCCTTTAGGGGCATGGCGAGAGCTTCGCTCTCGCTGCAACTGAAAACGCTTCGCGTTTTCAAGGACGTGGATGAATCCGACACTATCCTACCCTACACCCATTCGATAGCACGGCAGGATATTCCACGCGGCGCAATCCATACCTTCGAGTAGGTTTGTCTACATAGGTTACGTATGGCGAAACAGGTCGTCACACGCACCATCACTGCTTCCATTCGGAACCAGCAACAGGTGTCGGATGACCTTGATTCGCTCGGGTTCGCCGCCAGTAAACTCTGGAACGTCGGACGGTGGACAATCAGTCGTGTCTGGGATGAAATCGACTACATCCCCGAACACGACGAACTCACCGCGTACTTGAAGTCACACGAACGCTACGATGACCTACATTCTCAGTCAAGTCAACGAGTCCTTCAAGAACTCGCTGAAGCGTTCAACGGCTGGTACGGCAAACGACGCAACGGAGATACGAGAGCGAACCCACCCGGCTACCGCAAACACGACGACGACCACCCGAGAAGCACAGTCACGTTCAAAGCCGCTGGCTTCAAACTCGACACCCAGTACAACCGCGTCCGACTCTCGAAGGGGTCGAATCTCAAAGAGTACTGGTCGGACTTCATACTCTGCGAGTACGAAACTCGCCCTGAAGTTGACCTCTCAACCGTAGAAAACGTTCAGCAAGTACGTGCAGTCTGGACGGGTGACGAGTGGGAACTACACTTCGTGTGCAAAGTCGAAACCGAAGTCGCTGAAGCACCCGGCGAGAAAACCGTGGGTGTTGACCTCGGCATCAACAACTTCGCGGCACTCGCCTACGAGGACGGTCACAGCGAACTGTATCCGCTGAATTGCCTGAAACAGGACGACTACTACTTCAGTAAGCATATTGCTCGGTGTGACGACTCGGATTCCGAGCAGACCACGCGGTTGAATCAGAAGAAGTCTCGACGGCGCACTCACTACTTCCACACCCTCTCCAAACACATCGTGCAGCGATGCGTTGAGGAAGGTGTTGGAACGATTGTAGTGGGAGACCTCTCTGGCATCCGCGAGGACGAAGAGAACGGAGAGTCGAAAAACTGGGGCAAGCACGGCAATCTCGACTTGCACTCGTGGGCGTTCAACCGATTCACCGACCTGCTCGAATACAAAGCCGAGATGGAAGGTATTACAGTCGAGCAGGTCTCCGAGCGTGATACGTCGAAGTCGTGTTCGTGTTGTGGTCGGGAACGCAAGGCGAACCGCGTTGAACGCGGGTTGTACGTGTGCGGCGAATGCGGCTTGGTGGCGAACGCGGACGTGAACGGCGCTGAGAACATTCGACAGAAAGTATCTCCGAGTTCACCGAGTCTTTCAGTGAATAGGAGTAACGGCTGGTTGGCACAGCCATCGACGTACTTGTTCGATTCAGAGAGCGGATGCTTCGCACCGCGAGAACAGGCTACGTCGTAAACCACAATATCCCATCGGCGGTCGGGAATCCTCGCCCTTCAGAGCGGGGAGGATGTCAATGTTACTCGTTACGTTCGGCCTCCTGAGCTGGGACGGCGTCGCTCGCCTCGTCCGCAGCGAAACCCTGCAACGGCGGGAAGCAGGGTACATTCTCGTCGCCAGGAGCCTCGGCGGGTCGGCGTCTTACATCGGGCGTCGACACATCATCCCCAACGTAACGAACACGCTCGTCCCCGCCGTCTTCCACCTCCTCGCACTTCTCGTCCTCGTCGAAGCCGGCGTCGCGTTCCTCGGTTTTCACCACGTCGAGACGTACTCGTGGGGATCGACCATCCAGGAGGGGATCGATCCGCCGTGGTTCAAACTCGGCGCGGGGTTCGAAATCGATCCGCACGAAATCTGGTGGGTCTCTACGTTCCCGACGATCGCACTGGCCGTCACGCTGGTATCGCTCAAACTCGTCGGCGACGGCCTCAGAGATGCGCTGGATCCGAAACGGCAGCCGTGAGTCAGTTCAGCCCGTCGTAGGGGACGGTGCCGTCTCGTTGGCGTCACTGTCGGCTGGTGCCGTCACGTTGGTGCCGGTGTCGTCTCTTTGGCGTCACTGCCGATCGGTGGACGTCGGTCCGTGTTCGCCACTCGATACCGAAAGAGTCGATTGGTCGGGCCGACGTGCACAGTCACATGCGTACCCACGAGATCCTGATTCCCCACCGGTACGACCGGGCGGATCGCGAACGGCTCGCGGTCCGATTCGACGAACTCGACGACGCCGACGTCACCGTCGCGACCACGCCCGACGAGACGCTGTCGGGGATCGAGACGGCGACGATCGCTGTCTCGTCGAGTGTTCCCCACGAGTGGCTAGAGCGTGAATCCGACCTGGAGTGGGTCCAGGGAACGACTGCAGGCTACGATCACTTCGACCTCGACGCGCTCTCGGAGGCTGGCGTGGCGCTCACCACGGCCACCGGCGTCCACGGCCAACCGATCGGCGAGTGGGCCCTCGGCGCCATGCTCGGGATCGAGCGGGACCTGTTCGCCGCGCGCGACCGCCAACGCGACGCCGTCTGGCTCCGAGACAGCGGCGGCGAACTCGCGAGCCGGACCGTCGGTATCGTCGGGCTGGGCGCGATCGGCGGACGGATCGCCGAACTCGCCTCGGCCGTTGGCTGTCGCGTCGTCGGGACGAAGCGCGACCCGTCGACCGCGCCCGACGCCGTCGACGCGGTCTTCCCGGCGGACGAACTCGACGAGGTCCTCCGACAGGCCGAGTACCTGGTTCTTGCCTGCCCGCTCACCGACGAGACGCGCGGATTGATCGACCGCGACGCGATGCGCACCATGCCCCGCGACGCCGTCGTCGTGAACATCGCCCGTGGCGACGTCGTCGACGAGGACGCGCTGGTCGAATCCCTTCAACAGGGTCGCCTCGCCGGTGCCGCACTCGACGTCTTCTCGACCGAACCGCTCCCGGCCGACTCGCCGCTGTGGGACCTTCCGAACGTCCTCGTGACGCCCCACGTCTCGGGCTCGACGCCGCACTACTACGACCGGGTCGCCGAGATCTTCGCCGAGAACTTCGAACACCTCGCCGCGGGGAATCCTGACGGCATGCGAAACCGCGTGGTGTAGGGATCGATCGCAGAACGTGCGTCGGCGCCGGCAGGGTGGCCCGCGTCGATTTCTACTGACCGGGCCGATGCGGGGGTGTCGCGTCGGCCGCTGCAGCCGTTCACTGGCGCAGATAGATGGCGACACCGCCACCGACAGCGAGCAGCGCGATCACGGCACCGAGACCGAACACGATGCCACCGCGGTCGGTCCCGTCTTCCCCGTCCGCGTCTCCGCCGTCTCCACCGTCCGGACTCGTCGCGTCCGATCCGTCGGTGTCGTCGGGATCGGTCACGGTAACCGTCCCGACGGACTCTCCGCCGACCGTCAGTTCCCTCGTCCCGGTCTCCTCGAGCGTCGTGGACAGCGACACCGATTCGGAGCTTCCGCCGGTGAGTGTGACCGACGTGTCCGCGACGGTCTCGCCGTCGACCGCCAGTTTCACGTCGTGCGAACCGGTCTCGTCGCCGACGTTGGTCACGGTGGCCGTCACCGTCACCGTCTCGCCGATCTGGAGTTCCTCCGTATCGAGTTCGAGATCGGAGAGTTCGAACGACGCCGGGTCGTCGTCACCGCCGGTATCCGGTGGCGGTGGTGGCAGTCCTCCGCCACCACCGCCACCCGAGGCTGTCGACAGCGCCAGATCATGCGTTCCCGATGGAATATCGAGCGAGAGATCGCCCTCGCCGTCGACGTCGAAGTCCTCGTCCACGGCGTCAGAGTCGAGACTCTCGACCGTCACGGTCTCGCCCTCGTCCAGTCCGGTGTCGTGGACGATCACGGACACGGTTTCGTTCGCGTCAGTCACCAGGTCCGTCTCGTCGTCCGCGTCGAAGTCGATTTCGTCGAACGCGAACGCGTCGAGCGACCCGTTGACAGTTACGTTTGACGCGTTGTTTGGTGCGATCGTGATCGCGTGTTCCGTGGCGTTTACGGCTACCAGACACGTGAGCGTCCCGTTTCGCTTCTCCACTCTGAGGGACGACTCACCCGCCGCGGTGAACGAGATGGAGTCGGTGTTCCCGTCGCCCAGGGTCACGGTTCGGTCGTCCGGGAACGTCGGATATGATTCGTTCGCGGCGGAGTCGTTGTCCGTCACCGCGAGTCCGCTGTCGGTGACGTAGACCGCGCCTCCGCCCGCGCCTTCGGTGCACGCGATATCTACCTCATCGGCACCCGCAGTACCCATAGCGTTACTCGCGGTAGCTGCAGTCGAACCGAGGCCGATGGCGACCGTCGCGAGCACGATGACGATCGTTACGAGGACGACACCGATTCCTCGACCGCGCGTCGAATTGCTCATCGGGGTACCTCTCGGCCGCCGAGCCCAGGGAATAGCTTCCGTCCGTTCACTTCGCTATCGGGATTCCAGCCGGGTTGGATGGCGGTTCCCGTCCTGGAGCGTGTCTTGCGTATCGGCACGCGTGGGTCTGCGTACACCATCATCCGACTTTGTACAGCGTCAGATACGTTTCTTGATCCGACCCATAGATGTCCGCCGTCGCTCCCGAGTCTTGCGAGACGGCGACTTCCACGGTGTCGCCCTCGGTGAGGTCGAACAGGGTTCGACTGAACCCTCGACAGATGCGCTGCCCGGACGTCGCCGTGGTCGTGTCGGCCTGAACGCCACCCGTGAAATTGCCGTTGATTTGCAACTCGTATCCGATGTTGACGCCGTCGCCGAAGTTCGATTGCCAGTCGATAGTGAACGAAGCGTGATAATCGCCGTCTTCTTGAATCGTGTACTGCCCGCTGGTGGCGTTGTAGCCGGCGAAGTCGTCCCGGTTCGTCTGGTCGAAGACGATCGTCGTCGTGGTGTCGGTGTCGACCGTCTGGTTCGCCGAGAGGTACGCCGACAGGCCCGTCTTGCTCACGCTCGTGTGACCATCGACTTCGAGGTTACCATTCGAATGGATGGCCGTGCCGTCACTCGCGCTATTGAAGGCAAAGAGTGCATACGATTCGGAGTCGTCCGTACGCGTGAACATCCCGTCATCGTTCACGCTCCACCCCGCGACGCCCCAGCCGTCGGCCTTGTCTGTTCGTCCGAAGACGCCCGCCGATTCGAACGATGCGAGCGTCGGAAGGGCCGATTCGTCGTCGTATACCCGTCCGTCGACGCCGTAGTTGTTGCCAGTTGATTTCCCTCGAACGCCGGCGGCCTCACTGTCTGCCGACTTGGTAACGCCGTCGACACCGAACGTCTCTCCTACGGTCGCAGTCGCTTCGCCCTGGACGCCGGCCGCCCCATCGTTCTCGGCGTCCGTCACTCCCCCGACGCCGGTAGCCTGCCCGCTGCTGGCATTGGCCTCTCCGCGAACGCCGTAGGCGTTTGCGCTCGTCGAATTGGTTTCTCCTCGTACGCCCCAGGACCAGCCCGAATCGGCGGTATTGATTCCGTGGATTCCGTTGTAGTCCACTGCCCCGGTTTCCCCTTTGAGCGCAGTCGAGCCGCCGGTTGTAGCCTCGATCGTCCCTCCGTTCGTGACGGCGTTCCCGTCGAGGTCCAGCGTGTCACCCAGCGTGACTTCGCCCGCATCCCCTGCGTGTACCGCGTCCGCGTACAACGTTTCCAGCGGGTCACTCGCCGTGCCGATCTGGCCCTGTGTGTCCCCCGCCGCCGTGCCGGCGCCGACGCCGAGTAGCGCCAGCGCGCCGCCCGCTTTCAGCGCCGTTCGTCGTCCGATAGCCGGTCCGGTGTCGGACGTCGATACGCTCGATGCCCGCTCATCGAGGAGTGTCTCAAGCGCCTCTCGCTGGTGGTCGATCGTCTTCTCTTGGGATTCGAGTCGGTCCTGTTGCCGTTCGACGAGCGTTTCGAGTCGCTCGATTCGGTCGGTGATGTCGTCTGTCATTCATGTCCCTCCGGTTCGCGTGGATGACCAGTTTCGACGGGTCGGTGTCCACGGCGGTCGGGTATGCTGTCCTATCGCGTCGAAAGCCCGCTTCTGGACCGTTCGACGGGATCACCGTCGACAGGATCTCCTCCACGACCGGGTCCACCGTTCGGTGTCTCTTTGTCCCTCGTCTGCCGTGCCCTCCTCCACGAACTGTTAATGAATGCTATAGTATCGGAATATAACTGTATCGGTACGTATACAAATTCTATCTAGATCGGTAGAAAATATTCTTTCTGAGAACGAATTGGCGCGATAATGTCTCGGATGGTGATCTGTCTATCGAATTTGGCACGTCCGGAAAATAGCTCGACGAGTGATACGTTTACTCCTCGGCCCCGATGAGCGATTATCGCGTGCCCTATCGTTCGATCAGTTCGCGGCCTCGATTGCCTGTTCCAGGTCGGCGACGATGTCCGCGGGATCCTCGATCCCGACCGAGAGTCGGACGAGATCTGGCGTGACGCCGCTGGTCAACTGTTCCTCCTCGGTTAGTTGCTGATGGGTCGTGCTCCCGGGGTGGATGATGAGCGTCTTCGCGTCGCCGACGTTGGCGAGCAGGCTCGTCAGTTCGACCTCGTTACAGACGGTCTCGGCCGCGTCGTAGCCGCCCTCCAGGCCGAACGTTATCATCCCGCCGTAGCCGCCTTCCAGGTGCTCGCTCGCGTTGTCGTGCGTCTCGTGGGACTCGAGGCCGGGATAGGTGACCCAGGCGACGTCGGGGTGGTCGTCCAGGTACTCCGCCACTGTCAGCGCGTTCTCGCAGTGGCGATCCATCCGGAGCGAGAGCGATTCGAGCTTCTGGAGCGTGTTCCAGGCGTCGAAGGGGGATTGCTGGTTGCCGAGATCGCGTAGCCCGCGGGTGCGGGCGGCGATCGCGAACGCCTGCTCGCCGAACGTCTCGTAGAAGTTGACGCCGTGGTAGGCGGGGTTCGGTTCGGCGATCTCTGGATAGTCGCCCTCGTCCCACGGGAAGGTACCGCCGTCGACCAGGATCCCGCCGACGGTCGTCCCGGCGCCGGTGAGCCACTTCGTCGTCGAGTGCCAGACCAGGTCCGCGCCGTGCTCGATCGGATTGCAGAGGTACGGCGTCGCGAACGTGTTGTCGACGAACAGCGGGACGTCGTGATCGTGGGCGATGTCCGCGATCCGCTGGATGTCCGGCGTCACCAGCGCGGGGTTGCCGATCGTCTCCAGGTGGACGAACGCGGTGTCGTCGTCGATCGCCGCGTCGTACGCCTCGTAGTCGAGCGTGTCGACGAATTTCGTCTCGATCCCGCGGCGGGCGACGCTGTGGGTAAGATACGTGTACGTGCCGCCGTAGAGCGACGAGGCCGAGACGATGTTGTCACCGGCTTCCGCCAGCATGAACGTCGCCAGGTCGAACGCCGCCATCCCGGACGAGGTCGCGAGCGCACCGACGCCGCCCTCGAGGCTGGCGACGCGCTCTTCTAACATCGCGTTCGTCGGGTTCATGATCCGCGAGTAGATGTTGCCGAACTCCTCCAGTCCGAAGAGGGCGGCCGCGTGGTCCGTGTCGTCGAACTCGTAGGACGTGGTCTGGTAGATCGGCGGGGCGCGAGCGCCGGTCGCCGAATCCGGTTCCTGCCCGGCGTGGATCGTCCGCGTGTCGAAGCGTGGTGTCTCGTCGTCTGCCATACCCGTTCATACCGTCGGTCGTCGGTAGTACCTCCCCATCGCGTCGGAATCTGCCGGTATCGCCGACGACACCGGTGTGACCCGCCCGGACGTCAGAATTCGATCGGTCAGGTCGGCAACAGACGCGTGAGCCCGACGCTTTCCGCGACGAGCCAGGTGACGAATCCCCCGTAGAGGACGAGCAGGAGCCACCCCTCACGACGGGAGAGGTACATCTTCGTTCGTGAGATGGTGAAGAAGACGACCGTCGCCACGACGAGGAAGGCCATCATCGGGACGACGTGGTCGAACGTGATCTGGAGCGAACCGGCGACGACGACCCCCGCTGGGATCGCCACCAGCAGGTCGAACGTGTTCGAGCCGAGGACGTTCGCGATAGAGACCGTCGGCCGACCGGACTGTGAGGCGGCGATGCTGACGAAGGCGTCCGGAAGACTCGAACCGGCGGCGACAATCGTCATGCCCCAGAGGAACGCGGGCGTCCCGAAGGCGTCGCCGAGGCCGACTGCGGCCCGTACCAGCGCCTCCACCCCGACGACGATCAGGACGAGCCCGACGAGAAAGACGACCCAGCTCCGGACGAGATCGACCCCCTCGTCCGCCAGCGTTTCCGATTCGGACGCGTCCAGGTACTGGGTAAACACGTACAGTACGTACAGGACGATGGGGACCAGCGCGAGTCCGCGGGTCACGTCACCGCTAATGAGGCCGTTTGCGGGCTCGACGGGGTAGTAGATCACCGCGAGTGAGAACGTGAGCAACAGCGTCGCCACCGCGAGCATGTAGAACAGCGACTCCTTGTAGACCAGATCGCGATTCGTCTCGATTCCATCGCCGATGACGACGGCGATCCCCGGGATCACGAGGAGATTGAACACGGCCGACCCGACGATCGCGCCCACACCGAGTTCGAATTCACCCCGTGTTGCAGCGAGGAGGACGCTAACGAGTTCCGGGGTGCTCGACCCGACGGCGGCGATGACCGCCCCGTGGACCACCGACGGAACGCCGTAGGCGCCCGCGAGGTTCGCCGCCGCGTCTTCGAGCCTCGTGCTTCCGACCCAGACGACGGCCGTCCCGACTAGCGCCAGGGTGAGCAGGGAGAGTATCTGTAGCACGCTGTCTCTCGGATTCTCCATCGGACGGGAAAACAGTTGTCTCCGCCACTCCTTCGAACGGAGATGCGGCCTCGGTTTCCGAACTAGCTATCGGGAGTGTTGGCCCGCGGATGTTCACCGAGGCTGTTCTCTCAGTTGTTGTATTTGTACTCCCAGAAGGTATCTCGAACCGCGTCGTCGAAGTACGACGAGAACTGCATCTGGCGGTCGTACTCGACCTCGATATCTCCGTCGCCGTCGGTATCTCCCTCGACGTGGTCCGCCGGGTATTCGTCCGTGTCGTTGGGGCCGTTTTCGAAGTGGCTCTTCTCGTACCCCATCATGGTGGTTTTCGGCGGATTCGCACTCCGGTCGATGATATCGGCCAGGTAGTGGTCGTCCTCGACGCCTGCGAACTCGTCGTTTACGATGCAGTGGGCCATCTCGTGACACATCGTGTAGTTGTCGTCGGTGCCGAGCTCGGCCCAGGCGATCGGGTGGTCGTCGTTTTCCGGGGCGAACGGATCTGCGTCATCGCCACTGATTTCGGCCAGGCCGTTCCAGTCCTCCATCTGTTCGGACCGTAGTTGAAACAGGAACGGCCCGGTGTAGTGTGAGTATGCCGAATTTTCACGGAGGTACTTGGCCTTCTCCTGGTACAGTTGCGCGCTCGCATCCTTGTCATCGTCGTCGTAGTACTCGTAGATGTACGGCCACGTGTGCCAGATGGCTCTGATTCCGGTGAGATATGGGATATACAGGTCGTCATATATGTGATCGATCACGTCTTGGAGGTTAGACCACGCCCCGAGCCCCCATGCTTCGGTATGGGAGACGAAATTGACGACGAGCGTGTTTCGGGAAGAGACGTCGATCTCGCCCCGGTCGTACAACTCCTGATACGTTCCGTACGATCCGGACTCCGCCGATGCCGTCGTTGACAGTACCGATCCACCGATCGTGGCTCCACCAACTACTTTGATCGCTTGTCGACGTCGCATTGCACTTGAAAATCCAACCCCGCTATAATATAGGTTTCTCTATAAATTAGATTAAAATACTTAATATATTGATTGTATAATTCCATAGTCCAAGATCAGGGGGAGTTGTCATTTAGTTATCTTGTATGTGTGCGGCAATTCGGTTTGGATTCGGTAATATTGTATCGATGTTCGCGTACGCGAGGAAGCGTCCGATGCCCCTCCGAGTGCCCGAGTGGCAGGTGTCACGGGGGACAGTCGATGGGCCGAAAGACTATTTCCACGGAATCGACGCCGGTCGTTTCGCCGGTTGATGCCCGAATCGCCGTCACCGTGGAAATGGTGTGCCCAGCGACCGCTCACCGTTACAGGCGGTCGCTTGCTCGCACCGTGGCCTGACGACCGGTCTCACATCTCACGGTGGCGTCTCCCTTCGCCGGAACGTGCGATGATTTGGTCCGGTCCGCGACTGATGTTGATGCTCCGTGTCGCAGTCTCTCTTACGCATAGTCGTAATATGTGTCGTACATGGCGTTGTCGAAGAAACACGAGAACTCGTTTTGTCGATCGTAATCCAGGGGGTCAGTGTGTTCCTCGGGGAAGTCGGGGTAATCGGCCATTCCATCGTCGAAGTGTTCTACCTCGTAGCCCATGAGCGTAGTTTTCGGTGGGTCAGCGTAATACTCCACGTAGTTTGCGAGGTAGTGATCGTGGTCGACGTTCGTCACAGACGAATTGACGAGGCAGTGACCGAGTTCGTGACACATCGTGTATCGATGATCCGTCCCGTATTCTGCGAACGCGACGGGATGATCAGGGTTGTTCGGATCGTACGGATCGTTCGACCCCGCACCGAATTTCGTCGTTCCACTCCCGCCGTCTACGTCACCTGCGTCCAGTTGCACGAGGAACGGTCCCGTGTAGTCCGAGTAATTCGAGACGGATCGTAGCGTCGCCGCTTTGTCCTGGTACGCTTCCGACGATCCCACTCGATCCGAGTCGTCGTACGTGGTGTGGATGTACTTCCAGGTGTGCCAGTACGCCCGGATCCCGTCCAGATACGACGTGTTGATATCGTCCCAGAGATGATCGATCAGATCCTGCAGATTCGACCACGTCGCCGAGCCCCGACTCCGCGAGTGGCTGACGAAGTCGATAACGAGCGTCGATCGCGTGCCAATATCGATGTCTCCGCGGTCGTACAACGCTTCCCACTCCGGTGCGGTTCCGCCGTACCCAGGATTGGTTATGTCAGCCGATGCGGTACCCGAAAGCACCGATCCACCGACCGTTCCGGTTCCGAGTAGTTTGATCGCTTGTCGTCGTCGCATTCCGTCTCAAGAATCCAATCAATAGTATATTAATTTATCGATGAGTTATACTATTACGATTGTTGAGTTCACCGTGGTATTATTGCATTCGGAGCACGCGAAGGCGATTTTTCTATTGGTGTATTGGCAATATGTTATCAAAGTAGTTCCATTCTCTACACACCGGTACCGTCCCTACCCAGTCGCTTCCCTATCGCGACTCGTCACCTCGTTCGGTCCGGTCCGCCGGTTGTGGAGTCTTCGAACGGCCGGGTGCTACGTGCGATCGGAAGGGCGAACCTGGTACGGACGATCCTCCAATTGGTTCGGTCGCGGTACCGTCGTACCGTCTCCACCCGGCCCAGCCGAGTGCGGTGAGCGCCGCGATCGGTCCGAAGCCGGGGAGTTCGCTCTCGGCTGGCGTGTCTCGGTCGTCGAGTTCCCCATCGGCGTCCTCGCCTCCGACGGCGATGGTTCCGTCCTCGTCGGACACGTCGATCGCGTCGCCGCCGTCCGCGTCGAGCCGCGCACCGGTTACACTGAGGCTCGTTTCGCCGGGTTCGTGCCCGGTAACGTCGATCGTCACCAGCGTGACGTCGCGGTCGCCGGCCACTATCTCGTCTTCGACGTCAGCCGCTTCGACGGTGATCGATCGACCCTCGGGGCCGACGACAGGGTTCGACGTCAATCCGAACTCGCTGGGGTAACTGACGCCCTGAATCGAGGCGACGCCGTCGCCCTCCAGCGTGAGCGTCAGCTCGTAGCCGGCCAGGCCGTCGGGCGCGTCCGTCAGCACGACGTCCACCGACGCACCCTGGCCGGGGGTCGTGGTAGCGTCCCCAACGAGGATGGTCTGGTTCGAACGCTCCGCCGCCGTCGTCGCCTCGACGGGTGTGGCGACGACGCCCAGCGTGAGCAGGATGGCGAGCGCTGCGGCGGCGACGGTCGCAGGTACCCGCCTCGATACGGACGACTCGTCGACGGGGGTCGGCGGTGTGTCAGGGGCTGGGGGATCCGGTCGGATCATTGGATTCACAGCTCGTCGTAGAGGGCGTCGACGTCGTCGTAGTCGATCCGTCCGTTCTCGTTGAAGTCGAAGGCCTCCGGGTCGAGTTCCACCGCGTCGTCCTCCAGGTGTGAGAACAGCGTGACGACGTCGTCGTAGTCGAGGCGGCCGTTCCCGTTGACGTCCTCGAATTTGCCGTCCCCGTCGGGATCCGTCGGCGCGTCACCACCGGGTCCGTCACCGATCGGCGGCGGGCCGACGACGACCACACCCGGTTTCGAATCGGGTTCGATCGGTGCACCTGCATCGTCGTCGAAGGCGTGCGTCTCGATCGTCAGGTCGGTACTCCCCGTCTCGACGCTTTCGAGTTCGATCGACGCGAGCGTCGTCTCGCCGGCGCCTGGCTCGACGGCGTCTTCGATGTCCGCGAAGCGGAACTCGACGGCGGATCCGTCGGATGCGACGACCGGATCGGCGGTGAGCGCGAGCTCGTCGACGTAGCTCGCGTCGGCGATCGCCGCGATGTCGGCGTGGGAGACGGTCACCGTGACGCGTCCGCCAGCGAGTCCGTCGGGGAGCGCACTGGTCGTCAGCTCGACCGTCCCGGTCGCGTCGTACGCCAGCGCGAGGGATCCGACCCGGAGCGTCGCTGGCGGCTGGTAGACCCACATCGCGTCGTTGGGGTAGGAGCGGCCGAAGGTCCCCTTGTCCTCACAACAGAGGACGCGTCCGTCGTCCATGACGGAGACGTTGTCGACGTTGACGAGCGAGACGTCCTGCAGGGAACCGGGATCACTGGCGTTCGGACCGACGATCACGGGCTCCAGTCGCGAGACGTCGTAGGCCTCGTCGAGGCGGGCGCGGTAGACGACGCCGGTGTCGACCTCGTCGAACCGGAGCTCCCCACGGTCGTCGGTCATGTAGCCGCCGAGGGAAGAGATCCCGAAGTAGACGTAGTCGCCGGGCTCGGCGTCGTCGATCGAGTCGATCCCCTCCGCCTTGTTGAACTCGACGCTGGCCCCGATTTCCTTCGCCGCGGCGCGCGTCTCCAGGAATGGTACCCGACGAAGCACCTCGTCGACGCCGTCGGGGCCGCGTTCGTCGTACTGGTTGGCCCACTCGACGATCTCTTCGTCGGTGATGTAATCCCGGTTGCCCTCGATCGCGACGGTCTCGTCGGCCTCGGCGAGGGCGGCGTCGAGGTCGTCCTCCCAGTCGGTCTCGGCGTGGGTTTCGAGGTAGTCCACCTGGGTAACGTCGTCGTAGTCGGCGATCCAGGATTCGACCTCGGCGTTACTCGCCGTCCCGAGTTCGAGCCACTCGACGTCGAGGTCGGTCTCGCCGACGGTTCCCTCGCCGATCTCGGCGGCTTTCATCGCGTACAGCGTGCCACGGACGTCCATTCGGTCGTCGTAGTTCGGGATGGGCTCCTCGGCGACGAACTTGTAGATGCCCTTCGCGCCGCCGTCGGATGCGAGGTAGACCGTTCGCTCGTCGGGCAGCACGTCGGGACACTCCCAGGCCGCGCGGCCGAACACGTGGTGTTTGACGGGGACGGGTTCCGCGGCCGTGGGTTCGGTCACTTCGACGATCTTCCCGTACCGGTAGCGATTGGGGAAGACGTCGCCGATCGGCGTCGAGGTGTTCTCGCCGTCGGTGCGGTCGATAGGCTTGGCGCCGAGGTAGTACGCCAACTTCTCGACGCCTGTGTTCGACCAGAGCCCCATCGGTGTCCAGGCATCGTCGCCGAAGGTGTCTTCGAGCGAGGCTTCGACCGCGCCGACGTTCGGTCGGTTGAAGAACTCGCTGCCGCCGCGGAGGCCGACGCCGCTGCCGGCTTCGACGATGTCACTCACCGTCACGAGCCCGTTCACTCGCGGGTGGCCGTACTCCTCCTCGGCGGACAGGGGCGTCTCCCAGGGCGACAGGTCGCCATAACAGTTGATGCGCGTGCCGCCGACCGCGCGGAACGCGTCGGTATTTTCGAGCTCCATCGCGTCCTCGAGATTCGCCTCCCAGGAGCCAGCCCCGCCGCGACTGATCGGGGTTCGGGTGATGCAGCCGGGCGTCGTCTCGTTGTTCGTAAAGAGGTACCCCTCGGCCCCGGCGTCGTCCGTCGCCACGAAGACGTTCATGTCGGGGTTGTAACCGACGCCCTCGTAGCTCTCCCCTACGAGATCGGCGACGTCGGTCCCGTCCAGCGTTTGCGGGTGCCCCCAGCGCTCCGTTCCCCCGTTTATCTCCTCGCCCTCCGTGACGAGGTAGACGAACTCCCCGGCGGCTGATTTCACCCGTCCCCGTTCGGCGTTCGTGAGCGGCGGCTCTACTTCCTGGAAGTCGTCGTTCGAGCCGTCGAACGCGAACGAAAAACCCTCGACGACGCCGACGCCCGCCCGGTCGAACGGCGCCGGATTGTCGCGACTCGGGTGCTGGACGCTGAAGAGCACCTCGCCCGTCTCGAAGACGAACGGGCCGGTCACCTCCGCGCCCTTCGCCGTCGTGGCGAATCGCTTCAGCCGTCCGTTCACGTACGGCGCCTCCGGCGTGTCGTGTTCGTCGGGTCGGCCCGCGGCTCCGACACTCCCGATCACGCCGGGTCCGAGCGCGGCCGCCGTCGATGATGCGAGCAGGTTACGTCTGGTGAATTCCACCATGCAACTCGATAGATCGACCGACTACACATTATGGTTTATAATATTGATTTATTTTTCTAACGAAGTAGTCAGAGAATACAGCCCCACACTGGTCGACTATTGTTCGGTACGTAGGCCACCGGTCCGATACGTTTCGTCGACACGTGACCTGGGCTCCGAGGTTCGACATCCGTTCGCTACCGGATCCGTCGACAGTCTCGACGATCGAATCGTGAATTCGCCGATTCGATACGCGCGGTAGCCGTCACTCTGCTCTTTCCCCGCTCGGTCGAAGGGAGAATTCAGACGCCCTGGTCGACGGCCGTTCACGCCGACTCGTCGGCACCGGCCGGCCCGACGGCTTCGTCGGTGGCTGCCGTTCGAACCTCCTTGGCTCGCGTTCGTACCCACGACAGGTATCGCTCGATGACCGTCGGTGTCGTCCCGTAGAACGAGGCGACCCAGGTGACGTCAGCCCAAGGCATCGTCACGAGATAGGCCGCGAGCGTGTCCGTCCCGGCCTGGACGATCTCCGGCGGCACGCCGCGCGTGCCGGTGTCGGCCTCGACGAAACCGTTGACGTCGAAGTAGACGTCGGCGTAGAGGTACGCGTCGGGGAGCGTCTCGAACGAGACGTCCGCGTGCTCGGGTGCGACGAACGCGTACTCGACGGTGTCGGGGTCTGACCGCCGCTCGACGATGCGGACGCCGAAGCCGTACGATTCGACGACGGTTCCGTTCGACTCGGTGGTCTGCGTAGACGTGGCCATGGGACCGTACGGAGGGGCGCGACGCGCTCCGGTTTGACCGTTTATATGAGACCTATTGTGCTCTCCTGAGCGATTCGGATCTTTCCGGTGTGGTGGGAACGCGTCGAACCGGTGACCGGTATCACTCTTCGAGGAGTGACCGTCCGGTCATCTCTGTGGGCCGGTCGAGTCCGACGAGCGAGAGGAGCGTCGGCGCTAGATCGGCGAGCGTCCCGCCGTCGCGGAGCGTTCGTCCGCTTTGCGTTCCGTCCGGACCGACGTAGACGACGGGGACCGGATTCGTCGTGTGTGCCGTGTGCGGGTCGTCGGTCGTCCCCATGTCGTCTGCGTTTCCGTGGTCGGCGGTGACCAGCGTGTGGGCGCCCGCCTCGGTTAGCGCGTCGACGAGTCGGCCGAGACCCTGGTCCACCGCCTCGACCGCGGCAATCGCCGCGTCGAAATCGCCGGTGTGGCCCACCATGTCGGGGTTGGCGAAGTTGAGGACGAGGACGTCCGGGTCGTCGGATCGGACGCGTTCGATCGCCGTGTCCACGACGTCGGGCGCGCTCATCGCCGGCTGTTCGTCGTACGTCGGGACGTCCGGACTCTGGACGATCTTCCTCCGCTCGCCGTCGAACTCGACCTCGCGCCCGCCGTTCAAGAAGTAGGTGACGTGGGCGTACTTCTCCGACTCGGCGATCCGTAGCTGGGTCTTTCCGGCGCCGGCCAGCACCTCGCCGAGGACGTTTTCGGGCTGGTGGGGCGGGTAGGCGACGGGGAGGTCGAAGGTCTTGTCGTACTCGGTCAGCATGACGACCTCGACTTCGGGTGGGCTGGTCTCGATCTCGGATTCCCAGTCGGACGGTCGAATGTCGGCGAGCATCCGCGTCAGCTGCCGAGCGCGATCGGCCCGGAAGTTGAACCAGACGACGGCGTCGCCATCTTCGAGTGCCGGTCCGCCGTCGATCAGCGTCGGTTCGACGAACTCGTCCGTCTCTCCACGCTCGTAGGATCGTTCGACCGCTGCGACGGCCGAGGGAGCCTCGTACGCGCCCTCCCGATCGACGATGGCGTCGTACGCCCGCCTGGTCCGCTCCCAGTTCTGGTCGCGATCCATGGCGTAGTACCGTCCGGAGACGGTCGCGACGTGGCCGGTGCCGTGCGCCTCGACTGTCTCTTCGAGCGCGCGCAGGTAGGTCCGTCCGCCTGTCGGAGCCGTGTCCCGGCCGTCCGTGATCGCGTGGGTGACGGCGTCGACGTCGCGGTCGGCGGCGAGTTCGACGAGCGCATGTAGGTGCGCCTGATCCGAGTGGACGCCCCCGTCGCTGACTAGCCCGAGGAGGTGCACTTGACCGTCGTGGCGCCGGGCGTACTCGTACGCGCCGTCGATGGCCGCGTTCTCCCCGAATGCCCCGTTCGCGATGTCGTCCGTGATCCGCGTGTACTCCTGGTCGACGACCCGCCCGGAACCGATCGTCAGGTGGCCGACCTCGCTGTTTCCCATCTGGCCCGACGGCAACCCGACGCTTCGCCCGACAGCGTCGAGCGTCGAGACCGCCCCCGAATCGACGAGGCGGTCGAAGGTGGGCGTCTCCGCCGCGGCGACGGCGTTTCGTCCGTCGGAATCGTCGGGCGGCTGGTGCCCCCGATCCGCGAGTCGATCCCACAGCAGGTCGTCGGCGGCGAGCCCCCACCCGTCGAGTACGATCAGCGCCGCGTCCATGCCGGAACCGACTCGACGGGCGACCAACTAGCTATCGCTCTCTTCCGACGGGATGTCTCCGTCACGTCCCGTTCGGCGGCGACTACCGATCGTCGGTGTCCGATCGCCGGCGGATCCAGCGGATCGCGAACTTTTTGGCGCTGGCATCGGTTGCGAGAGGCATGACGCTCGATCCGGTCCACTTCGACGGTATCGCGCGCTTAGCGCGACGGATCGACCAGGGTGCGTCCGAACAGGACCATCGCGACATAGCGGAGACGGTGTGGACGGACTTTCTCGACCCGTTGATCGACGACGATCGGGTCGTGCTCGAACCGATCGCGGGCGTCGATCGCTACCTGGTCGACACCGAGGCGGTCGCCCTCGGCGATCGGCCGTACACGACCGAGCACGGACTGGACGCGGGGACGATAAACCCGACCACGTTCCGGAACGGACTCGTCATCGACGTCGCGCAGGCTGCGATGGCGTCGACCCCGTCTGACCTCGATATGCACCGATCCCGGACTGTCATCGCGTCGGTTCACTCGAACGACGCCACCGCGAGCGTCGACGATCGGTGGGACGAGTTCGACGGTGGCTACAGCCGGAGTCGTGCGGTGAAGGTCCCGTCGCTGCCGCGCTTCGCAGAGGGCGTCGTTCACGCGCTCGCGTTGTACATGGCCGAGAGCGAACACGCGAACGAACACGCGAACGAGGTCGACGACCTGCTGATCCTGGACGGGCCGCTTTACCCGCGCGGCCTGCTCCGTTGGGCGGACCAGCATCCCGACTTGGCCGACCTCCTGGTGACCGAGCAGCAGCCTCGCTCGATCCTCGAGAACTACGTCCGCCTCGTCGAATCATTCGTCGACCGCTCGGTCCCGCTCGTCGGCTTCGTCAAGAATCCCGCGACGCGGGTGCTTTCCAGAACGGTCTCGGGGAAGGGACTCGACGCACCGTGGACGGACGATACCGCATTCTTCACTCGCGTCCTCGAACGTGGCGAGACCGTCGAAGACGTCGACGGACGACGGTGGGAACGCGAGACCGATGCGCTGACGTACACGAACTGGTTCCGCTCGCGCGGCGGCGTGGACGGTCCGATGTCGAGAGACGGCGACGCGCTCGGCGTCGACCGCTCGCTCGACCCGGCCGCGTACGAGGTCACGTTCTTCGTCCTCTACGATCCTCGCGACGATCTCTGTTACCGGATCGAGGCGCCGTACGCGTTCACGCGAGACGACGAGAGACGAGAGATGCTGACGCGACAACTCCTCGCCGACGTCGCGACGGCGGGTGGTCCGCCGACGGTTATCGAGAAGGCCGACGAACTGGCGCGGATCAGTGCCCCGGAGAAGGCCTCCCTTCGCGAGGCCTTCGAAGAGCGCTTCGAGACGACCGCCGATCGCGATTACGACGACCGTCGGTGGGGCGACGACGTCGGTACGAACCGCGCGACAGGTCAGTGGTGAGGCGAACGGTTTCCTGCTGAGTTGACCGTATTCCTGCTGAGTCGGCCGTATCCCTGCTGAGTCGACCGTATTCCTGCTGAGTTGACCGTATTCCTGCTGAGTCGATTCTATTCAGACCGTCGACCGTCGAGAGCGGACGGTCGACGATACCGTCTGACGCTCTCGCGAATCGTCCAGCGCCCCGGATTCCTTTTCCGTTCTGGCCGCGTACCTTTACGTATGCTCACAGTGTCCGGCCGGGCCGGCGAGACAGAACTCACCGGGACGATTTACGAGCGCGGTGAGGACGCCCCGTCGTTTCGCGGGGCGCCGGATCAGGACTCCGCGTACGTCTGGATCTGTGATGAGTTCTACGAGGTCGATAGCGGCGGAGCGAAACTGGAACTCGGCGACCGAGAGCTCAACGTGGCGTTCGAATCGCCGCTGCCGCGCGGGTTCGACACGAAAGAACAGGCAGTCGCGGCCGCGACGGAACACGTTCGAACGCAATTTCTTCGGATCGGTGTCCCGTCGGAGAACGTCGACGTCTCGGTCGAACCCGGCGTCGAATCCAGAGAACGGATCCACTGACGGAGTGGATCGCGTGTCGGAGAGCGGCCCACGTGTCCGTCCGATCCTGTTCCGTGGTACCGTCGGTCTGCGGTCCGTGCACCTGTCCCGTCCGGCCTGTGCCGGAGGCCAGGCGGATTCGGGTTAGGATGGCCCCCTACGGCGTGAGACTTTTCACCACCCTTCGCGTCTGACCACCATGATTGTCGAGAGCGACGCCGCAACCTCACGATCGGTCGTCGACGCCACCGGGCAGTCAGACCTCCTCGCGGCGCTCTCGAACCCGCGACGTGGGACGATTCTGTGGGTCCTGTCGGACGCTGACGACCCCGTGGACGAATTGGAACTCACCCGCAACGTAGCGGCCCACGAGTCTCGAACGAGCCCCGAACGCGTCACCGCGCAGGAAGAACGGACGGTGGGTACGTCGCTTCGCCACTCGCACCTTCCGGCACTCGCGTCACGGTCGCTCGTCGAGTGGGACCGGGCGGACGAACGGGTCGCTCTCGCGGACGACGTCGCCACGACGCAGGTGCGAACCCGCCTGCAATCGGTGCCACCGACCGGGTATGCTCGGCATCTCCGGACGCTCTCACATCCCCGCCGGCGGCTCGTCGTCGACGTCTTCGCGCGCGAAGGGTCACCGCTTTCGGTCCCGCAACTGTGCCGGCGCATCGCGGCGAGGGAGGTCGATCCATCGGGGTCCGCCCCGTCGGCGTCGACCGTAGACCGAATCCGCATCTCGCTCGTTCACTCCCACCTCCCAGCGCTCTCCACCGCTGGAATCGTTACCTACGACGACACGTCGGGGACGGTCGCTCCCAGTGACGCACTGGTGGGTTGAAACGCCGTTCGGCTGAATCGGCCGTCGTCACGGCGTCCCCGAAACGGGGTCGTCGGTGTGACCGCTCGTGAGGTCTCTCGGCGGACCATCGTCTGACGGGCGTCTGCCGCGGAGGGAAACGCGTTTTAGGCAGGCGTCTGTGAGTGTCCGTATGACTGACCTGGGGGACTTCGAGCAATACGCGGAGTCGGAGTCCGAGACCGCCATGCCAGGGGCCGATGCAGCCGACGAGGAAGCGACGGCCGCGTCCGCGGACGACGAACCCGACGCGGGGACGGACGACGCCCGGTTCGAACGCACGTCGATCGAGTCGACGGAAGCGGCCGACGGTATCGGAGCACTCTCGGTCTCGCGCGGGCTGCGTGTCACGGAGGACGGCGAGGACACGACGCTCCGGGCGTACGTCACCCGTGAGAACCGCTCGTCGATCAGGATCGGCAGCTACCTCGTCGCACCGTATCCAGACGACGAGTTGCTCTTCTGCCGGATCACTGGACTCGAGTACGCCCAGCAGTTCCACGCCGACGACGCGACTGAAATCCACGCTCGACGGGCGATGCGAACCGACGACTTCGACGAGGCCGACTACAAGTTCGTCGCGAGTCTCGACCCGGTCGCGGTGCTCTACGAGGAAGCCGGGGAGCTCAAGCGACGGATGACCGACCGCGTCCCGAAGCCCCAGACGACACTCGAACGCGCGAGCGATCCATCGCAGATCAAGACCGGGCTGAAGATCCCGGAGGATGGGATCTTCCTCGGGCACCTCGCCGTCGGCGGTGAGAAAGTTCGCACCGCTGCGGAACCACCGACGATCGACTACCGATTGAACGACGACTACGACTCCGGCGATCCGCTGGCCTTCCGGCACACGCTCGTCGCCGGCGGGACCGGCTCCGGGAAGACCCACGCGGCGAAGAACGTCCTCCGGCAGTTCGTCGACGAGGAGCGACGCTACCCGATGGGCGACGGCCGCGAGGTTCGCCCCGCCGTCGTCCAGTTCGACCCGCAGGACGAGTACGCCCAGATGCACGACGACGGGGACTACGACGACGCGTTCGCCCGCCGGCTCGACCGCGAGGGGATCGCCCACGGCGGCCACGAGGACACGGTCGCGTTCGTCCCAAAGGTCGGGTCGGCCACCTACGCGGCCGACCACCACCGCGCCGAGCAGATCGAGTTCACGATCCCCTTCTCGATGGTGCGGGACAATCCGTGGCTCGTCGCCGGGAGCGGCCTCAACGACAATCAGTACGGCGCGCTCGTCTCCGTCCTCCTGCCGCGGTTCGAGCGAAATTACGGGTCGGAGGCGACCTACGACGAGTTCACGAGTTTCATGGACGATCCCGCGCTCCGCGAAGAACTGGACGAGAGCGGACTCGTCCACGAGGCCACGTTCGACGCCGTCCGCCGGCGCGTCATCGGCTTCGGCCACCTGTTCGACCAGTCGGCACGACCCATCACCGATCTGGTCCACGAATTCGTCAAACCCGGTCGCCTCTCGGTCGTCCCAACGTACCACCTGTCGGATTCGCGGGCGACGGAGGCCGTCGTACTCGCACTGTCGAGTCTGCTCATCGACGAGAAGCTCTCGAACGATCCGACCTACGAGCGCATCGACGAGACGCCCCTCCTGCTGGGGATGGACGAGGCGCACAACTTCCTGACCGACGCCGACTCGGTGCAGGCCCGGAAGGTCATCGGGAAGTTCACCGACGCCGCGAAGCAGGGCCGCAAGGAGCGCCTCGGCCTCTTTCTGGTCACGCAGGACCCCCAGGATATCGACGACGCCGTCTTCAAGCAGATCAACACGACGGTGGTCCTCAACCTGGGTGACGAGGACGCCATCAAGAGCGTCAACATCCCCCGATCGCTCGAATCGAAGGTGCCGTACATGGAGAAGGGCCAGCGCGTCGTCTACTCTCCGGACAACTCCGAACCGGTCGAACTGATCGGACTGCCTCACTGCCTGACCAGGCACGGACGGTGAGTCGCGATGACGGGACGACCGCCGGCAGACGACGAGGGTGTCGACGCGGCCGACGGTGAAACTGTGGATGCGGCCGACGGCGAGGGAGACGGTGTCAGCGATGGCGCCGACGAGACCGACGCCGTCGAAGCGCCCGTTCTGGAACGAGTCTCGATACGGTCCGAGGTCGGCGATCGGTCTCCCACCGTGGACGACATCGAGTGTACGATCCGTCTTCCGGACGATCTAGCGGGTGATCTGGACGACTACTGTCGACGACGATACCTCCCCCGAGAGGACGCCGTTCGGTCGCTCCTCTCTGACTGGCTCGACGGGCAGGCGGTGGAATAACCGAGCGACTGTCTCTGTCGCTATCCAGCAGATCGTTGGTCTGAACAGTGGGGCCTGATCGTACCGGGAAAGCGAAGCTGGCCGCCTGACTGTTCGAACGAACACAACCAGCAACCCCCTTGGAGCATTCGATTCCCTTTCTTCTTATTCGAAACGTATACTATTCGCTGACTCGTAGATAGCATTGGGCGATTCCGTCTCCATCCGTCACAGAGGCCGTGCCGAAACATACCTCAGGTGGAACACGCACCCGAGACGTGGTTTCTAACCCATCCACGATGGACTGGGTTCGGCCTGGAACGCGGATTCGGCATAGTGTCTGTGTGGAGTACATCGCGGTGATTGGACTGCTGGCATTCGAGGTGAAGGCACTGCCGAGCGGACGACCCGCGTAGAGAGGCCGATCCGCATCCCAGATCGTCCCGGAGACGACCGAAAATGGACGAAACCGAACACATTACGCTGTATTTGGAACTGATCGAGTGGTTCACTACTCCTGCAATAACACCGTTCGAATTTTCGCAATCCTACGTGAATATGTACCTAGACGATATGCGTCTGTACGACGAGACACCGTTTTCCGAAGACACGTACGATATTCTCCACGATTTGTTCGTAGAAGCCGATGCGTATTGCAAACCCTCGATCCGGGCCGAGGTGAGCAGTTGTATCGACGAAGAAGAACTTCTGGAGGCGGCTCGTGAGGCGTCGGCGGCTCTGGAGCACCGATTGCAAGAACTGGACGATTGAGTCACTTCTCTAGGAACCCAGGAACGGACGTTCACAGATCCGGGATGTGAAGGCGCGGGCTCCACTCGGCCAGTCGTGTGTTCGGACCGCTCCCGACGGGGACGAGCGCCTGTCACGGCGCCGCGAACCCGAACCCACATATGAGCGCCGGGCGAGGTGGCGGTATGGAGCGCTTTCCCGAGGTCGCCGTCTGCCGACTCGGGCACCGGCCCGGGCGGGACGACCGGATGACGACCCACGTCGGGCTGACCGCGCGGGCGCTCGGCGCCTATCGCGCTATCTTCCCCGAGAACGCGACGGATGCCGTCGAGACCGCACGCGACATCACGGATCGCTTCGGCGGACCGTTCGCCGTCGAGCGGACAGACTCGCCGACCGGCGTCGTTCGCAACTGGGAGGGCGTCGTGGCCCACCTGACGATGTATGGCGAGCCGGTACAGGCGGTCGAGGCGGACGTGCGCTCGGCCCTCGTCGATCGGCGCGAGCCGCTTCTCGTCGTGGTCGGCGCGGAGAAGGTGCCGTTCGAGATTTACGAGGCGGCGGACTGGAACGTCGCCGTCACCAACCAGCCCCACTCGGAGGTGGCCGGGCTGGCCGTCTTCCTCGACAGGCTGTTCGACGGCGCCGAACTCGACCGCGAGTGGGTCGGCGCCTCACGCGAAGTGGTGCCGCAGGCTACCGGAAAACTCGTCGAATCGGTCGACGAGGAGTGAGGCTCGGTCGATACTCCGTCACACGCTCCTCCGTCGCGTCAGCACCACCGTCACACGCCCTCCGTCGCGTCAGGATCACCGTCACACGCCCTCCGTTTCGAGTCTCTCCAACTCCCGTGGACGTTCGTCGATAAACAGTCGGCGTCGGTGGCGATTATCGCGTCCGTCTACGATACGTCGTCGATCCGGGATCGATTCGGAGGGTCACTCGTCTGTCGTATCGTTTCCTGTGGTCTCGTTGGTCTCGTTGCCACCGACTGTCTCGTTCGACTCGTTGTCACCCATGCCGTCGTCCGTTTCGTTGTCGTCACCGATGCCGTCGTCGGTCTCGTTGTCGTCACCGACTCCCCCGTCGGTTCCGTCGTCCCCGACGCCGTCGTCACCGGTGTCCCCGTTCGTGTCGTCTTCCGGCCCGCCACCGTCTGAACAGCCGGCGACGAACACGGTTCCGAGTGTGGCACAGGCGGCGGTCAGGTACTGTCGTCGGTCGAGTGGATGTGATCCATCCATGGTCGGCGGTACCTGAATCCGTCCGAAGTATTCCGACCGGTCGAGTGCAGGGTATTTATGGTAGTTACGCAGCGTCTCGATGGGTGAGTGGTGACCGTCGGGGGTGTCGACGACGGACAGATTCGCGTCGATCGGCCGGTTCCGGCCGTCCGCTTCTCAAAAGACTTAATTGGCTCATCGGGGAATCGTTACCCAATGGCTTTTGAGGATCTGCTCGAGGACCCCGTCATCCAGAAGTACTTACACGAGCTGGTGGGGCCGAAGGGCATGCCGGTTGCGGCCGCGCCGCCCGACGGCGAAGTGACCGACGAGGAACTCGCCGAGGAACTCGATCTGGAGTTGAACGACGTACGCAGGTCGCTGTTCATCCTCTACGAGAACGACCTCGCGAGCTATCGACGCCTCCGCGACGAGGACTCCGGGTGGCTGACGTACCTCTGGACGTTCGAGTACGACAACATCCCCGAGAACCTGGAGACGGAACTCCACCGGCTCTACGACGCGCTCACGGACCGTCGAGAGTACGAGCGGACCCACGAGTTCTACCTCTGTGAGATCTGCTCGATCCGGTTCGAGTTCGGCGAGGCGATGGACTTCGGATTCGAGTGTCCCGAGTGTGGGACGCCGATGGACGCGATGGACAACGACCGACTCGTGTCGTCGATGGACGAACGGATCGACCAGCTCGAGGCGGAACTCAACCTGGACGCTGAAGCCTGATGGTCGTCCTCGCAACCAAGGTGTACGTCGACGGGGACGCTCGCGAGCGCGCCCTCTCGTCACTCACCTCGCTCGTCGACAACGCGCTCGGCGACCTGGACGTCACCTACGAGATCGGCGTTCGCCACGACGACTTCCCGAGTGTCACCGTCGAGGGAGCCGATGCGGTCGTCGCCCGGAACGTCCTGCGTGAGGAGTGGGGCGAAATCGTCTCGACGCTCGAGACCGGCGCCGAAGCGGTCGGGACGCTCGAATCCTGGGACGAGGAGGGATTCGTCCTCGACGCCGGTCAGGCGGTACGCATTCCGACCGACGAACTCGGCCTTGGTCCGGGCACGCCCGCCCAGATTCGCGATCGATTCGGGCTCGTCCAGCACCTGCCGATGACGTTCGTCTACGGCGGCGACGACGGCCCGAACCGGCTGGCGGACGGAGAACGGGATCGGCTGTTCGAGTGGACGCGCGGAGACGGCCGACTCAACGTCAACAGCGCCACGCGGGGAGAAGTCCGTGCGACGCTGAACCGGGCGGGACACGCCCAGGATTACGTCACTGTCGAGCGACTCGGCCTCTTAGAGCAGAGCGTGGTCGTGACGTCGGACACGGATCCGCCGGGTCTCCTCTCGAGCATCGGATCCTATCTCCCGGCAGAACTCCGCTGTGTCGTCCCCTGATTATGATATCTGCCCCCCACCGTCGTCTCGTCCTCGCACTCCTGGTCGTGGCCGTTCTCGTCGTGACTGCCGGCTGTGCGGCCATGTCGAACGACATCCCCGACGAGCAACTCGACGAGGACGCGGAGTACGACGACCTAAGAGAGCGCGACGCGACCGTCGCGATCGATCTCGAGGCCGGTGGGATGCTCTCTGACGGCTCGTTCAGGGCCGTCTATACGGTGAACGGGACGGACGAACTCGAACTGTACCGGACAGGGCTCTACAGTGACAGCCCCGTGTCCGTCCACGGTGTTCGGTTCTGGTATCCGAACGACACCGTCGTTACCGGGTCAGAACTCGACGTCGAACGCGGCGATTCGCGGACGCGTATCGGCCTTCCAGCCGACAACGGGACACTCGCCGTGTCAGGACCGGCCGGCAAGAAGACGTTCGCTCTCCCGGCGGTTCGAGAGGGTTCGTACAACGTCACTTTGCCGGAGGGCCATCGATCGTCGTCGTTCGTCCTCGGTTCGGTCGAACCGGGTGCGTACGATCGGCGCGTTCTCGGCGAGACCGAGTCGCTGTACTGGGAGTCGGTCGATAGCTCGATATCCGTCCGGTACTACCACGAACGGGACCGCACGTTGTTCTACGGGCTCGTCGTTCTCGTACTCGGCGCGGGCGGGGTCGCGGCAGCGGTGACCTACCGTCGGATCAAACGGCTCGAACGCCGACGAATGGCGATGAGCGTGGAGTCGGACGACGGGACCGAGTGACATCCACCTGTCGTGGACGGACCGTCGTACGCGGGTGTCCTGGCGTTCGAATCTTGTGTCATCCCTCGTGCCCGGTGTCATCCCTCGTGCCCGGTGTCATCCCTCGTTCGGTCGTCCGACCATCGACACGTAGCACCTGTCTCGATTCTGGGACGCCGCTCGTTCGAACGGTGGTTTTTGACCCGTCACCGAGGGGCACAGTTTTAACTGTGCACTTAGATACGTAGAGACGAACATGGCAGGTGATCTCCCAGACGGACTTCTCGATGCAGGCGGCGATCGGGAGGAGGCGTCCGATTCGTCCAGGTCGGACGACGTCGTCTACGAGCGGTTTACGATCGTTCACATCGGCGATCATCGCCTCGCCGTCCCGGTTGCCGACGTCGGTTCGATCGTCAATCGCTCGATAGAGGTGACGCGGGTGCCACGGTCGCCACCTGCGATCGTCGGGGTGACGGACATACGCGGACAGATCACGACGCTGGTCGACCCGCACGTTCTCTTTCCTGACAGCGGTGGGCCGTCGGAGCGAACGTCGCTTCTGGTGTTCGCCGACCAAGACCAGCCTGCCGCGATGCACGTAGATGAGGTGGACGGAGTCGAGTCGATTCCTGAAGACGACGTGATCGCCGACGCCGAGTATACAGCTGAGGAGATCGAGGGGACGGCGCTCGCGCACCCGCTCATCGTCGGGGCGATTCGGCTCGAGAATCGCCCGCGCGACGACGTCGTAGAAACCGTGGTCCACGCGACGGAGGGGGACTCGGCGATCGGCTCCGGAGGGGGACTCGTCTCCGACCGTTCGGATCCCGAACCGGACGATTCGGGTGTCGTCGTCGGTGAGTTCTCCCTCGACGAGGCGGAGGACCGCCCGAAGTCCGACGACCGGGTCGATCGAGCCGAACCGGCGGACGTCGAGATCGAAATCACGCCGATCCTCGATATCGACCGGTTTCTGCTGGCTTCCGGTCACCTCGGCGAAGGACGCGAGACGGTCGATTCAGCGTCGTCGGAGACGTCGGCCGAGTCCACTTCGACGGAGTCGTCGATCGATTCTGGGTCGCCTGAATAGTCGCACCCGCCTCATCCGGTTACAGCGTCGACTCCTCTCACTCGGTCGCCGGTTCTCCCTGGCGCCCTGCTGGCGGATTCTGTCGCGTTCGACGTCCTCCCGTGGGAGAACGCCGATCCGGAACTGGCCACCTTGCTCCGTTTATCAGGAGTGATATTCGGGAGACAGCATTTATGGTCGTTGTATTTCTACAAAACCTTGGTGTACAACTAAATGTCGCAAGGGGTGCTTATCGTCGACGACTCCCATTTTATGCGAAATCTCCTTCGCCAGATTCTGGAGGACGACTATCGCATCGTCGGCGAGGCGTCGAACGGAGCCGAGGCGGTGAAACTGTACAAAGAGGAGAACCCCGACATCGTCATGATGGACATCGTGATGCCAAAGTGCAACGGGATCAAGGCCACGGCCGCGATCAAGAAGCTCGATCCACGGTCGCGCGTCATCATGTGTACGAGTGTCGGCCAGCGTGAGAAGATGAAACTCGCGGTCAAGGCTGGGGCCGACGGGTACGTGACGAAGCCGTTCGAAGAACCAAGCGTTCGCAAAGCCCTCGCTGACGTCGTCGCTGCATGACGAGAGTACTGGTCGTCGACGATTCCCGGTTCATCAGGACGGTCGTCGAAGACGCACTGTGTGCGGCCGGTTACGACGTCGAAACGGCGTCTGACGGCGAAGCGGCGATCGATGCGGTCCGTGCGTTCGAACCGGACGTCGTAACGATGGACGTCGAGATGCCGGGCGTGGACGGCATCGAAACCGTCGATCGAATCATGGCGACCGACCCGACTCCGATCGTCATGCTGAGCGTCCACACCGACGACGGCGCGGATGCCTCGATGGAGGCGCTGAACCGGGGGGCGATGGCCATCATCGACAAACCAGACGGGACGGACGATCGGTCGCTCGCAGACCTGACCGACGAACTCGTCTCGACCGTCGACGAGCTCGCGTCCGCCAGTACCGCTGCCCTGGCGCTCGCACAGACGACGGCTGCGGCCCATCGATCGCGAACCCGAACCAGGATGGTGACCGGATCGTCCGGACCTGTCGACGTCACGTCGGGGTCGACGGCGTCGATGACCGGTGGATCCGCGATTCCCGAGTCGTCTCGACGGGCCCTCGACGCGAGCGAATCGTGGGCCGACGCGTCGGTCGACCTCGATCGATCGCCGGATACTCCCCCGACGATCGTGATCGGTGCGTCTACGGGTGGTCCACGCATCGTCGAAGGAATCGTCGAGGCGCTTCCACGAGCGCTCGACGCGCGCATCCTCGTCGTACAGCACATGCCGGCCGGGTTCACGGAGCGGTTCGCCGACCGCCTTGATCGCCGAACCGACTACTCGGTGCGTGAGGCTACAGATTCCGATCGTCTCACCGCCGGAGAAGCGCTGGTGGCCCCGGGCGATGCACACGTCGAGTGTGTTCGTTCGACTGGGTCCGGTCTCCTCGTTTCGCTGTCGACCGGTTCGCGTGTACACGGCGTCAGGCCCTCGATCGACGTGACCATGGAATCGGTCGCCGCTGCCCAGCCGGCGGCCATGGTGGGCGTCGTCTGCTCCGGGATGGGTCGTGACGGAGCGAGCGGCATCCAGGCGATACACGACGCCGGTGGCCGAACGTTCGCCCAGGACGAACGGACGAGTCCGGTTTTCGGGATTCCCAAACAGGCGATTGCGACCGGTGCCGTGGACGAGATCGTCCCTGCGCCGTCGCTTCCGGAGCGAATCGTCGCGACCGTGATGGACGGGAACGCCGATTGCGGAGGTGCACACTAATGGACGAGTACGTACGAGAATTCGTCGACGAGACCGAAGCGGCCATTACGAAACTGAACAATCTTCTGCTCGAACTCGAACGATCGCCGGACGACACGGACGTCGTTCGGGATATATTTCGAACTGCCCACACGTTGAAGGGCAACGCGGGTGCGATGGGACTCGACCGAGCGAGTGACCTCGCTCATGCGATGGAGGACATCCTCGACGATATTCGATCAGGATCGGTCGAGGTGACTCCGGAACGGATGGACTCGCTGTTCGCCGCGGTCGACTGTCTCGAAACCATGGTGGACGAGCTTGCGGTCGACGGCGAGATTCGCACCGAGCCAGCGGAGACGATAGCGGCGCTTCGAGCCCCGTTGTCGGACGATTCGGTCGACGTCACCCCGCCGACCCCGGACGAGCGTGAAGCGACCCTCGCGAGATTTTCACCGCCGTCGGACCCGGCCCACGACGCCTATCTGGTCCGGATGGCGATCGCCGAGTCCGCCGACCTGAACAACGGTCTCGTCGTCATCGAGGCGTTGAACGACGCCTTCGACCTCATTGGGACCGACCCGTCTCGAACCGCGATCGAAAACGAAGAGCACGGCAACCGTATCGATGCCGTGTTCGGGGCTGCCGTCGACGAATCGGCAATCTCTGCGGCTCTCGAACCGGTCGATGCAGTCGAAGCCTTCAGCATTCTCTCCGTCACCGGTGAACTACAGGCTGACGACGCTGACCCCTTCTCTCCGATCGACGACGATATCGGGAGCGACATCTCCTCAGACGAGGCGAACGACATGTCGGTCGACGACCTGCTGGACCAGTTCACTGAACTCGACGATATCGACGCGCTCGCCGACGAAATCGACGACGTCAGCGAGTTCGAGGACATTGGTGAAGCGGGGTCGTTCGACGATATCGTCGTCGACTCCGACGAGGAACCGCAGGAGGACGCACCCGACGACGATGACGACGTCGAGGACGCGAGCGCTGTCTTCGCAGAACTCAAACAGGAAGTCGACATGGTCGGGTTCGACGAACTGCAGGACGAACTCGACGAACTCGAGTTCGACGAGTTCGACGAAGAGGAAGTCAGTATGGACGAGTTACTCGGCGACGATGTCGACGTCGACGACGCCGCGTTTCTCGACGTCGACGATGCCGATTCGTCCACAGTCGACCCTGTCGGTGACGAACCGTCGGGCCCGTCCGATCCAGCGACGACTACCTGGTCGACACCGTCACCCGCGGAATCGGAACCCGAGTCGTCGGCGTCGGGAACGGATTCGTCGTCAGACCCGACGGTCGCGTCGTCGACGGCGGACGACAGCGAGACGGCTGCGAGTTCGGACCCATCGACCGACGATTCGGAGTCGACGGACGTCGTGGCCGGTGACGGTGAATTCGACGAACAGCCTGCCGAGACGTCCATCGACGCCACGCCGGCCGACGAACCGACTGGCGACGCGACAGACTCCCAACCGTCCGAATCGTCCGCCTTCGCGGACGAACTGTTCGGTGGTGGGTCGATCGATGGAGAATCATCGTCCGCCGACGCAGAGGCGGACGGTGTAACGGAAACCGACCCTGCAGATGCCTTCGGCGACTCCGGTAGCGCCGTCGACGAGCGAACCGATACGGCGGAGGCCGAGGTCGACCTGGAGGCCGATTCAGCGGAGGATGTGGCGGAAGCCGAAGCCGATCTTGGAGCCGACTCAGCGGAGGATGCGGCGGAGGCCGAGGTCGATCTGGGTGCCGACCCAGGTGAGGATACGGCGGGGGCCGAGGTCGATATTGAAGCCGACTCAGCTGAGGATGCGGCGGAGGCCGAAGCCGATCTGGGTGCCGACTCAGCGGAGGATGCGGCGGAGACCGAGGTCGACTTGGAGGCCGACCCATCGGAAGATACAGCGGAGGCCGAGGTCGATCTGGGAGCCGACTCAGCGGAGGATGCGGCGGAGGCCGAGGTCGATCTGGGAGCCGACTCAGCGGAGGATGCGGCGGAGGCCGAGGTCGACCTGGAGGCCGACTCAGCAGAGGATGTGGCGGAAGCCGAAGCCGATCTGGGTGCCGACTCAGCGGACGACAGTGTGACGGCAGGCGACTCCGGATCGATTGCCGATGCTGAACCGGCAGAATCCACCGAAGCGAGCGATGAACCGACCGATGGAGCGACCGCCTATGGAGACGATCCCTTCGAAGATGGACTCGATATCGACGAGGGTGATTCACCTGCCGAGCCGGATACGTCCGAAGCGGTCCCACCGGAGGAGGAGTCGGGTGCTGTGGGGAGTGGTACTCCCGGAGCCGAGACCGGGTCTCAGGGGGTCGCGTCGGGCGACGAGCCACCGGCGTTCGATCTCTCGAGTGGTCTCGACGATCTCACGGTGACGGGCGACGAATCGACGGACCAGTCGACCGAGGCCGCGCATGCGAGCCAGACCGACGATTCTGCCGTCGATGTCGAGTCCGACGAATCGGTTGCCGCATCTGACGGCGAACCCGCCGACGTGGGTGACGAGGCGAGTCCGGTCGAAGCCTCCGCGGTCGCTGATCCCGACGACGAACGCTCTCCCACGGATGGATCCGTCGACACCGATGAGGCCGACTCGGCGTTCGGTGATGACGTTGATCCGTATTCCGGAACTGCTCCCACGTCGTACTCGGACCACGATTCGGATGCGTTCGACGCGGACGCTTCCGAGTCGTTCGAGGACGATGCGGTGGACTTCGACGCGGACGCCTCCGAGTCGTTCGAGGACGATGCGGTGGACTTCGACGCGGACGCCTCCGAGTCGTTCGAGGACGATGCGGTGGACTTCGACGCGGACGCTTCCGAGTCGTTCGAGGACGATGCGGTGGGCTTCGACGCGGACGCTTCCGAGTCGTTCGAGGACGATGCGGTGGACTTCGATGCGGATGCTATCGAGTCGTTCGAGGAGGTCGTCGGTTCCGACTTCGACGGTGGCGTTCTCGACTCCGGGGACGTATCGACCGACCGTGTTGCAACTGAGGGAGACGAGTTCGACGGAGACGACTTCCACACCGATCCACCCACGACGGATCCCGATAGCGAGACCGACTTCGATTCTGCCGGCACGTTCGGTCCGTCCGAGGGGGCGGATCGGACCGATACGTCGTCGGTGGACGCGGATGGAATGTCGGTGGACACGACCGGCACGGATTTCGAGGACGCAGACCCCGCGGACGAAGTGCTCGCTGGTCTCCCCGAGATGGTCACACCGGATATCACCGTTCCGACTGAAGCGACCGTGGATACGGATACGGAACTCGATCCACACGCCCAGTCGGTTCGCGTCGATCGCGAGCAGGTCGACACGCTCTTACAACTCGTCGAGGGGCTCGTCACCTCCCGGGTTCGGCTCCGATCGGCCGTCGATCGGCGCGAACCCTACGAGTCCCTAGAGCGTGAACTCGACGATCTCGAGGACTTCACTGCTGAACTCCAGGAGACGGTTATGGACGTCCGACTCGTCCCGCTGCAGACCGTGACGAATCGACTCCCGCGCGTCGTCCGAGACCTGGCTCGGGACCAGGACAAGTCCGTCGCGTTCGATCAGTCGAGCGCTGACGTCGAACTCGATCGCGGCGTCTTGGACCGGATCGGAGATCCGTTGATCCACCTCGTTCGAAACGCGGTCGACCACGGTATCGAAGACGAGACGACGCGCGAGGCGGCCGACAAACCGACCGAGGGGACGATCGACCTTTCGGCGGAGCGCGCACAGAACCGGGTTCGGATCGAAATATCCGACGACGGTCGCGGCATCGACGCCGATCGGCTCCGGGACGAGGCGGTCGAAGCCGACATCCTCAGTCGGGAGGAGGCCGACGAACTCTCCGACGATGAGGCGTACGACCTCGTCTTCCACTCCGGACTCTCGACGGCGGACGAGGTGACAGACGTCAGCGGGCGCGGCGTCGGGATGGACGTCGTTCGCAGAACGGTCGACGAACTGAACGGTTCCGTCTCGATCCAGAGCGAACCCGGAGACGGGACGACAGTCACGATGACCCTTCCGGTGAGCGTCGCCGTCGACGACGTGCTCTTCGTCGAAGCGGGTGGCGAGCAGTTCGGAATTCCGGTCGACGTCGTCAGGGAAGTTGGAGACGTCGCGAACGTCCGCGACACGGGGGGCGAACTCGTCTACGAGACGGACGAAGAGAGCGTCCCGGTCGTCCGACTCGACGACGCCCTCGAGGCGGCTTCGACGTCGTCGACGGATTCCGACGGAATGCTCGTTCGCGTCCGTGACGATGTCAGATCGGTCGCGCTGGAGTGCGACGTCGTCCACACCCGTCGTGAGGTCGTCGTCAAGCCGTTCGAAGGATTCATGCGGAACATTCCCGGAATCAGCGGAGCGACGGTCCGCGGTCGGGGGGAAGTTATTACTATCCTCGACGTGAGTACCCTGTAACAATGAACGAAATCCACGATACCCGGTCCCGGAGGCACGAGTAATCATGACGCTACAAGTAGACATTCGAAAGCTGAGTTTCATAAACGAGATGGCGAAAGTCGGGACGAACGGCGTCGCCGACAACATGGGAAAGCTCACGGGCGAAGACGCCCGCATGGAGGTGACGAAGACGAACTTCATCGACGTCCAGGATATCAAATCACAACTCGACGCGGGCAAGCGCGTCGGTGTTCGCGTCAGGCTCCTCGACGAGCCCCACGGACACATCCTGATCCTGTTCCCAGAGGCCAGCGCGAAGAAGATAACCGCACTCATGCTCAGGGACGTCGTCGACGACATGGGCAACGTCTCCGGTAAGATGGCACGGAGTGCCGTCGAAGAGATGGGCAACATGATGGCCTCAGGGTTCATCGACGGCTGGGCTGACGTACTCGGTCGAGCGATCGACACCGCCGCGCCGCAGCTGGTGTACGCGCCGGCTGGCGACATCGTCGTTCGTACAGCAGGGCTGGGTGGCGACGACCTCGCGCTCTTCTTCGACTCCGAGCTCTCCGTTCCGAGTTACCAGATCGAGGCGGAGATCTACGCGTTTCCGGACTTAGAGGAGTTCGTCGGGATGGTCAACGCCATCGAACCCCAAACTGCATGAAACTGGACGTCAACGCGCTGGGAACGTTCTACCGCATGGCTCAAGAGGGTGCGGGCCTGGCAGCGGGGCGATTGACACAGATGACAGGTGTGGACACGCACGTGGGCGTGACCAAACTCAACTTCATGCGCGGCACCGAGATCCGTCACGATTTCGACGACGAGACGCAGAACGTCGGCGTACGCGTCGAACTCTCGGGCGGCATCGACGGCCACTCCATCCTCGTGTTCGATCGAGGGAGTGCCGAGACGATAATCGATGCGTTGCTTCCCGATACCGAGGTCGGTCTCGGTGACGAATTGAGTCAGTCTGCGGTGACCGAACTCGGCCAGATCATGAACAACGGGTTCGTCGACGGCTGGGCTGACGTCCTGGAGACGGCCATCGACGTTTCCACGCCCGAGTACGCGAGCGGGACGTCGTCGGCGGACTTCTTCGGCGACGTCGAGGCGGCTCCCGAGGCCGACGACCTGGCGCTGGTCTTCCAGAGCCACATCGAAGCGGTCGGTGCCGAAACGGGGTTCCGTCACTACCTCTTTCCCGAGCACGACTCGATGGCGGTGTTGCTCGAACGCCTTCGCACGAACGAGGGCATCGAGTACGACAAGCTCGAGGGATTCGACCGCATGGCAGAGCAGGGGGCCGAAGAAGTCGCGAAGACGGCCACGACCCTCACTGGTATCGAGACGACGGTCGAGATCCGGAGGCTGAACTTCGTCTCGCTCGAAGCCATTCCACAGGAGGTCGCAAACCAGCGCCTGGTCGGCGTCGCCTTCGAGTTCGACGGGACACCGAGTGGGTACTTGCTCTTCCTGTTCGACGAAGCGTCGGCCAGCGAAATCGTCGACGCGATGGTGCCGACGGATACCGGAAGCTCCCCGGACGAGTTCACGGAGATGGATAAAAGCGCTATCAAGGAACTCGGAAACATCATGGCGAGTGGCTTCCTGGACGGCTGGGCGAACGTCCTCGACACGACCATCGATCACTCGACACCCGAGTTCATCCACGACATCGGTGCCGCAGCGGTCGACCCCATCGTAATTCAACTCGGGGAGGACCAAGATTACGCGTTCGTCTTCGATACGACCGTCGTCGCCGACGGTCGCGAGTTCGACTGTGAAGTCTACGCGATCCCCGACGAGTCCGATCTCGAACGGGCGCTCAACGACCTGGACGTGAGCAAGATCGACGAGACGCCGACGACCGCCGAATTTGGCGACATCGAGGGAACATGAAGACCTACGGTAGCGAACCTGGCGCACCCGAATCCGTCCAGGTTGGCATCTCCGAACTCGCGGTCTCGTCCGGGGACGATACCCTGAAGTCCTACGGCCTCGGATCGTGTCTCGCGATCGCGCTGTACGATCCCGGAAGCAGTATCGGCGGGCTCGCCCACACGATGCTCCCGGACGGTGACGCCGCGGAAAACAGCGATATGAAACCCGGGAAGTACGTCGACACGGCCATTCGTGCCTTGCTCCGTCGGATGGTCGAACGAGGGGCGACGTACACCGACGTGGAGGCGAAGATCGCCGGCGGAAGTGATATGTTTCAATTCGAGAGTTTCGGCGAGGGCGTCGGAGAGCGCAACGCCGTCGCCGCCCGCGAGGAACTGGAGAAACTTGGCGTCCCGCTCGTGGACGAAGACGTGGGTGGCAGTCACGGACGGACGGTCGAATTCACCCCGGGCACCGGGACGCTCCGCATCAAAGGCAACGAAGAAATCGGAGTGACGGAACTGTGACCGAGGACGGGTTCGAAGAGATCTGTTCCTTCGTCGAGGACGAACTCGATTTTGCGACCAGTCATTACAACGATAGCTACCTCGACCGGCGGATTTCGTCGCGGATCAGGCGAACGGACAGCGACGGATACGACGCGTACTTCGAGTTGCTCCGCGAGGACGCCGACGAACAGGCCGCAATACTGGACTCGCTCTCGATCAACGTCACCGGCTTTTTCAGAAATCCCGACGTCTGGGAGGGTATTCGCGAGGTGCTTGCAACGCTCTCGTCGACGCCGGGCTCCGTTCACGTCTGGTCTGCCGCCTGTGCGGACGGCCGCGAGACGTACTCGATTTCGATGCTGGCTCACGCGGATCCCCGTATCGACGAATCCGACCTCTACATCCTCGGGACGGACATCAGTGAGTCCGCACTGGCGACCGCCCGCGCGGGCGTGTACGAACGTTCGAAGACGACGGACATCGATGCCCAGTTATCGTTTCTGGACGACTACGACGACTACGTAACCGGTCGGGACGACGCAGTTTCTCTCACAGACCGTGTCAAACGGCAGGTCACGTTTCAACGACACGATCTGATCAACGACGATTCGAAATCAGGATTCGATCTCGTCGTCTGTCGGAACCTGTTTATCTACATCGATCCCGCCTACAAAGCGCCGATCCTCGAAACGATCGGCGAATCGATGCAGCCTGACGGATACCTCGTCATCGGAAAGGCAGAGACGATTCCGCCCGAACTCAAGTCACGCTTTAGCATTCACGAAGGTCGCCTGCGGATCTACCGGCTCGCCGGTGCTGACGCGGCGGCCAGAAACCCCCCGTGATCTGGGTAAGACAGGCGGCGGGCGTCGGCGCGGGCTCAGGGGACCGGGTCACGAGCCGGGAAGTACATGTGGCGGCTCTCCCGAATACGAATCGATGGCGGAACTCGAACTGGACGTGTACGTCGGACGCCTCGCCGAGGTACTCGAGTCGGCCCCACCGAGAACGCGCTCGGAGACCGCTGCGTGGGTTCTCAGGCCGCTACTCGCACATCTCGGCTGGACCGTCGACACGTTCGAACCGGCCGGTTCTATCGGATCGGTCGAGTACGATCTGGTCGCCGCGCTCGATACCACACCGCCAACGCCGGCGCTCGTCGCCGCCTGTGAGTCGGCGGATACCTCGTTGTCGTCGGACCGGGTCCGCGCGCTCGGACAGGCCGTGTCTCGATCCGGAATCGATCGAGCGATCTACACCAACGGACGTCGGTTCGTCTTCGTCGTCGGTGACGGTGACGATCATCTCCTCCTCGATCACGAGGGCCTTCTCGACCACGAACGGGTGCTCGGACTCTTCTCGCGGTCAGCTGTGGCTGATCACTGTCGCGACCTCTCCGCAGAACGCCTCCGTCGTCGACGGCTCACCGTCTCGCGAGCCGAACTTGTCTCGTCGATCGAATCGGTGCTCGCGGAATCGCTCGGGTCGACACCGGAGATCGACGACGACGCGCTCGGTCAGTTTCTCGGTGGGATCGATACGACGACCGACCGGTCTGCCGCGTCGTCTGAACATCTGTTGTCGACAGATGAGGCGTCGTCTGACTCCCCCCGGGAAGGGTCATCGACCGCGCAGGAACTGGTGTCGAACGAGTCGACCGACGGTAGCGATTCGACCGATGTCGGCACCGACGCAGTCGAGCTACCCGCCGACGTCGAACCCGAGACGGACCGCCGCGGGGAGTTCGTCGTTCGCGTGTTCAACGACCGCGGTTCGGTTGGCGCCGTCGGCCACTCCACGTCGGCGGGCGCGCTCGCCGAGGCGGCGACGTACTTCTTCGAACGGGGTCTCCGGGGGATTCGGATCCCGTGGGGACCGGATGACGGCCCAGACGTCCTCGCCACTGAGCCCTGCGACGCGTCGGGTGAGCGGTGGGCGGCCTATCGCCAGTTACCCAACGACCTGTACGTCAACACGGAGGGGTCCGTCGATGATCGGGCAGAACGGGTTCAGGCGCTGGCGAAACGAGCCGGTCTCCGAGTGATGTTGACCGGCGACTGGGACGCCTGATCGAGATCGGGCGGGTCGATTAACTGTAATCGATCTGTACCGCCGTCGTTCGGACGATGACCTCGTCGCCAGCTGAATCGCTTGGATCGCACGAGAATTGTCCGCTTCCTTCGTCCGTCCACCCTGCGTTCGTTAGCGACCGCTGCCATGCACCTTCGCGGGGCGAATTGATTTCGAGTTCGACAGTCTCGTCGTCGAAGGTCTCGACACTCGTTCCCGTCTGTGTAGCTGTGATTCGACGCGTTCCGTCGGCGGTGACTGACGATTCGTCGACCTGGAGGTCGACCAGCGAAACGATGGCGGTGTCCGAGCGACAGCGGATCGGGGGATCGCTGATCGGCCATCCACCGGCCGCTGTATCCCTCGTGATGGCTCCGCCTTCGTAGTAGAGCGTAGTCTCCCCGGACTCGTAGCTGAACGTCCCGTTCGCGGTCGCCACGGGGTTGTTCTGACCGTCCACCGAGACGTTGACCCACGTCCCCGTCGAATTCGACGAGATCGTCCCCGACCGGAGGCTCAGTTCGCCGGCGCGATACGTTACCCCCTCGGACCGGACCACGTCGTTCAAATTCTCCCCGAGGGCGTCCATCGCCCGTTCGGCGTTGCGCGTCTGTTCGTGATCCTGGACGTCACCCATCGCGCTGAAGCCCGTCATGTACAGGATGCCGACGGAGCTGATGATGATCCCGAAGATGATGACGAAGCCGACGAGTTCGGTCACGCCGCGGTCGTCGTGTCCTGACGTCCGATCGATCATGGATAGTCCTCCAGTGTGAGATCTCCACTGGCCCTCCTCGTGATCTCGATCGTTCCGCCACGGACCTCGACGCTCGTGTCCACACCGGAGTCGACCGCGAGGGGAACGGCGACGGTCACGTCCTCGCCGTCGGCTTCGAGGATCACGCAGGGCTCAGTGTCGACGAGCGGATAGCCTGTGCAGGTACTCCCGTCTGCGAGGGCGACCCGGTATCCGGACCCTGAAACGGTCCGCGGGTGGGACGTGTTCACTCTCACGGTGTCGCTTGGCTCGGTGGTCTGATCGACGGCGGCGATCTCGCTCGCGAGTCGTTCGCCGATCGTCTCGAGCGCAGACTCGGTCGAGCGCTCTTGCTCCGTCTCGAGCAGTGACGAACCGGCGATCAGGAGCCCGGAGATCAGGATGGCCGTGATCCCGACCGTCAGGACGTGCGTGACGGCGATCGAAACGCCGCGTTCGTCTCGTTCGAGGATCATCACCAGTTCACCTCGTGTGTGACGGTGATGTCTTCGGTGGTGTACCGTATAGTGACGGTATCAGTCCCTGCGTTAGCGGATTCGACGGTGATGTGTACTGGCCGTTGCCGGGTTTTTTCCTGTGCATAGTAATCCGCGATGTACTCTTCGACGTCTGAGTCGGTGCTGATCTCTCCCCGGTTATCCAGTACCTGCAATCCCGTCCGAATCTCCGATTCCACCGTCCGTATCTCCTGTACGTCGTCAGTCGCACTCCCGCTGTTGATGGTCTCCGTGTACTGGACGCTGTTGAAGACCATCACGACGCCGAGCAGGATGAACGCCAGCGAGATCGCGCCGACGAGCAGGAGTTGTCCGCGGTCGACGCGGGTGTCCTCGGTCACCATACGGTCAACTGCACCTCCACGACCGTGTAGTCGTCCGTTCCAGGACGGAACGGATAGTTCGTATTCGAATCTCCTACGTCTCCAGACCCACCGGTAAACGGCTGTTCGTCGTGTATCGTGACGGTGTAACTCGCCGAGACGACGGACTCGGAACTGCCGCCGCCCATCCTGACGATGTGTTCGACGTCTCTCGAACTACCGTTTTGTGTGATGAAATCCAGATTGTACGACTTTCCGCTCGAATTGGCGAAGTGCTCGTGGACGATCGTTCCGAAGTCGCTCGTCGCGGCGAATTCGGTGCTGTTGTACGCGCCGGTTTGACTCGATCGCGTCGAATCGTCCCAGGACTTCGTCGATGTGTTCCAGTTACGGACGAGTTCCGAGAGATCGTCGTTCTCGGCTCCGACGAGGAGCACGTCGCGCACCTCCTGTTCTTCCTGGGAGAGGGCGGCCCGGTCGACGGCGCCGCCGGTCGTCGGTGTGATGACGACGGCCTGGAGGGCGAACAGGACCGCCGTCAGGACGATGATCGCGCTCGCGAACCCTTCCAGAGTGAACGCTTGTCCGCGATCTCGGCCGGCGGGATCAGGTGGTCCCGGAGTCACCATACTCTCACCACCAGTTGACAGGCGGGATCGCAGTTACTGATGCTGTCAGTGGTCACGATTCTCGTCGCGCTCGCCCCAACCTGGTCGTCGTAGTCGTCGCCACCACCCGCTCGGACCGTGGGATTCGAGTGTGCGACGGTCTCGATTTCGACCAGCGTGATGTTCACGCGAGTGATCGCGTTCCCCGAATCCGTTACTCGAAGTCCGAGCTCATCGGCGAGGTCCTCGCTCGAATCCTCGTCGTAGGTCCCCCCATCGAACTCGCTCCAGTCGAGTTCGTTGGTCGGCCCGGACGTCGACGCGTCTTCGACGATCGTCGCGGCGATGCGGTCTGCCTGTGCGGCATCCGCTCCGCCCGCGTCCTCGAACGGGGTGATAATCGTCGGGACGAACGTGAAGACGAACGCCACGGCCAGCAGGAAGATTCCGATGCCGACCGCGAAATCCTGCACGGTCTGGGCGCGGTCCCGACGTCGGTACCGATCGGTCGTGGCGTCGGTCGGACGGTCGTGTTCGATTGTCGGCTTCATGGTCACGTGACGAATGCCCAGGCGACCAGTGCGATCGTCGAGAGGGCGATGACGTACTTCAATCCACTCAACAGGTTGGCGTCGCGAATGTAGCCGCTGATGAACCCGGAGAGGATGGCGTGTAAGGTGATGGCGTGGAAGAACAACAGCCCCATCTGCTCGACGTCGACGCTCTCCGTCAGGTTCATCTGCGACATCGGTCCGCTCGACCCCTCGAGGGCCGAGGAGTCGCCGCTCGCACTCGACCCAAGGTCGGCCATCGTATTGAGGAACTGCGTCTGGAGGATAGCGATGACTGCGAGCATCGTCATGAACGTCATGATGATGATCACGACCTGCATGCGCGTTCGTGACTTGCGGTCGCGTTCGATGTCGTCGTGATTCTCGCTGGCCCGGGCCGCCGTCCTGAGGACGTTCGAGATCTGGTTCGACGCCTCCTGGGCCTTGGTGATCAGTTTGACCGAGCGTGCGAGTCGCGGGATGTGATATTTGTTGTTGAACTCGATCATCGCTTCTTTCAGGTTCATCCCGTAGTTGACCTTGGTGTGCATCACCTCGAACTCGCGGGCGAGTGCACCGCTCGTCGTCGACGCGACGGACTGGAGCGATTCTAACAACGTGAGTCCCGTGTCGTTGGCACTGGAGAGCTTTCGGAGATCCTCGGAGAGCGTTGCCACCACCGCGTGGCGGGTTCTGACGTTCCACTCGTAGAAGATAGCCAGCGGAACGAGGGTGACGTACACTGGCAGGTAGACGTACACGAACGTCCCCCACACGGGATCGTCGACCAGGCCGCTCCACGTCGTCGGGACGACGCCCTGTACCATCGCCGCTGTGAGGACGACCAGTATGGCTGGAACAGTCAGCGTGAGCGTCATCAGCGGGTGCTCTCTGAAGAAGTGGTGGGGTCGTTTGAGCACCACCATCGTCTCGTGAGTCCCTTCTCGATTCTTGATCCGATCGAACACCCGGTGGTCCCCGGTGAACTGTTCGATCAACCCGAGGTTGAGTAACCCGCTGTTCCGCGTCGCCTCGAGTCGCTCGTGACCGCCGTCCGGACTGAGATAGCCGTCACCGACTTCGTCGTGTTTGACCGTCGAGACGAGGATGATGAAGCCGACGCCGGTGAGCGGAATCAACCCGTAGACGGCGACGAATATCATATTCGGCGATGCGTTCGAGTTCGGTATCATCTGCATCACCACCAGGATAATTATCAGCAACAGCGGAAACAGCGAGAGCGTCATGTACATCTCGCCGAACAACTCGAGCGTCTCGAGTGTGAGTTCCTGTTGCTGTTTAGCCGTCCGCATGTGCTTTTCTTTCTTATCGGAGAGGAAACTCTCCATGTCACCGCCACTGTTGACGATCGAGAGCATGTCGGTCAGAAACTGCGACAGTTCGTCGCTCGGCGTCTCGATCGCCTGGTTGCGAATAGCCGTCCGGTAGTCCGTATCGAAGTACTCCGTCTCGTTGACGATATTCTGGAACTCTTTCGACACTTCTCCGTAGGTGTCGTCCGCCTCGGCCATCGCCTGGAGGATCTCGAGCTGGTTCAGGCCGCCGACCGACAGGGCGTACATGAACGACACGGAGTCGGTGAGCAACATGTTGATCTCTCGTTTCCGCGCCGAGGCTCCCGAGTAGGGGACGGCGACCAGGGAGCCGAACCCGAGGAGGAAGCCGAGGGAACCGAAGACGAGTCCGCACCCGACGATCAGTACCGGGATCTTGATCGCCTCCCACAGCGAGAGCACCTGCTCGTTGGGGACGGGAACGCCGATGATCGTATCTACCGTGATGATTCCCGTCCCGAACAGCCCCCAGCCGATAAGTAACCCAAGAATCCACAGGAAGAGCCCACTGATGAACCCGATACCGATCGCCCTGGAGAGGTACATCTCGACGGTATCCGTCATGCGCGCCTGTGCGAGTTTCGTCTCGATGTCCGAGACGAACTGACTGTCGTCGGAAAAGAGCTTCGCGTAGAGCGGATAGAACGTGTCTCCGAGCGCATCGGAATCGCCGAACCGCTGATCGGTTCCGGTGTGTCCGTCCAGACTCATCGATCGTCGGCCTCCTCCTCGTCCAGTTCGTCACGACCGTTCCCCTCCTCCCGGTCGGACTCGTCCCCTTGTGACGTCGCCTGGAAGATCGAGTCCGACTCGTCAGTCGACGTAAAGGCCGATTCCTCGTCGAGACCGCTCGTTTCGTGGTCTGGATCGCTCGTACCGTCGTCTGGATCGGTCCGTTCGTCAGACTCATCGAACGGTCCGGCGTCGTCGGCACCGAAAATCGACTCCGACGGCTCGCTGTTCGACGAGGTGAGTTCGTCACTGGTAGACGATTCGTCGGTTCCAGTGTCCGGGGACCGTCGTTGGCTCCCTTCGACACGCTCGGATGCCGTCCCCAGATCCCAGTTCGGCTCGTCTCCGGTTTCGGAGACCGGTTCGTCCGAGAAGATGGATGCCACGTCGTCGCCCGGGAACATCTCGTCGAACGCCGACGTATCCGGCCCACCATCGTTCGCGACCCCTTCAGTGGGCCCCTCCTCGGGTGACGGATCTCCGGATTCGAGGGCTGCGAGCGTGTCGTCCATGTCCGTAAAGAGGGCATTGAGCCCGCCGTCGTCGGAATCGTCGGTCGATTGGTCCGACTCGTCGGCTCGACTCGGTGGTTCGTCGAGTTCCAGTGTCTCCTCGCCAGGTGCGCGTTCGCCAGGCCCCTCCTGACTCGACGCACTTTCCGGCGGTACCGATGCAGCGTCCGGGGCGTCGAGTGCCCCTTCGAGTCGAGGCGGATCGTCCCCCTCTAGCCTGTCGGTCACACTTTCGGTTTCGGTGCTCGCCGCCGTCTCGAACGATTCGTCGCCGGCGAGCCACGACGGTGCTTCGGCGCCTCCGCCAGGCCCAGCCGTCACGTCGGCCTCGGGGCTATCGGTCGATTGTTCGAAGTCGAACGAGTCCGTTCCGTCGAGCGATCCCCAGTCGTCGCCGGCCGTTCCGTCGTCGTCGAACTCGAAGAGAGCATCGGAGTCGTCGTCCTCGTCCGTCGACACCTCGCCAAGCGCGCTGGCGAGCCCGCTGGGAACGTTTCCGCGGTACTCCTCGAACAGTGATTCCTCCGCGCGTTCGAGAATATCCATCGAGAGGTTGTACGTTTCCGAGGAGGCGTCCGGCCTCGGAACGAGCGCCTCCTTCTCCGGGTCGACATCGATGAGGACGCTCTCCATCTTCCGCAAGTCTTCGAGGCTATTTTCGAGCTGCCCGTTCGCGATCAGCGTCAGGATCGTCTCGGGGTCGTTGATGAACGCCTGGACCGTCGCCGCGACCTCGGCGTACGTGTTGAGGCCGTTTCTGATGAGGTAGGCGAGTATCGCCTTGCGCTTGAAGAGCTCTTCCTGGAGCTTCTCGTGGTTCCAGCCGCGGTCGAACATGATCTCGTCGAGCGTGTTCGAGTCCCCCATCTTGAGGTACTCGTCCGTCTCGGCCTGCCACTGGTAGACGTCCTGGACGTTGATCTCGTCGTTTTCGGCCTCGTAGTGGTTGATCTCGGTCAGTGACTTGTTTCGACGGACCTTCCGGCCTTGTACGCGCGTTTGCGTCTGGATCGAGACGAGGTCCAGCGCCGTGAACATCGTCTTCGAGACGTTGATCGGATCCGTCGTGAACCGCTTTAAGACCTCGTCGACGGAGTCGGCGTGGAACGTCGTGTAGGTGGTGTGGCCCGTCGACATCACCTGGAACAACGTCCGCCCCTCTTCCCCACGGATCTCACCCATGACGATGTAGTCCGGCCGCTGACGCAGTGCGGCTTCCAGCAGATCGAACTCGTCGATGTCGCCGGTGGAGTCGTCGGCGAACGACGGCCGGGTCATCGAGGCGATCCAGTTGCGCTGGGGCAACTCGACCTCGCGGGTGTCCTCGATGGAGACGATCTTCGTGTTCGCAGGTATGAACAGCGAGACGGCGTTCAGCGACGTCGTCTTCCCGGACGCGGTCCCACCCGCGAAGATCAGGCTCTTGTGATTCTCGATACAGAGCCACAGGAACGCCATCTCGTCGAGACTGAACGTGTTCCAGTTGATGAGGTCGATTGGAGTGAACGGGACGTCCTTGAACTGTCGGATCGTGTAGTTCGTCCCGTGGTCCGAGACTTCCTTACCGAGCGTCAACTGCGCGCGCGAACCGTCCGGCAGCGTGGCGTCTACCTGCGGGAGTCGCTTGCTGATGCCCTTGCCGGACCGCTGGGCGAGTTTGACGACGAAGTCGTCCAGGTCGTCTTCGCCGTGGAAGACGTTCGAGATGATCTGTTCGTACTCGGAGTGATAGACGAACACCGGCGAGTTGTACCCGTCGCACGAGATGTCTTCGACGTTGATGTCGTGTTTGATCGGGTCGATTCGCTCGTAGCCGATGAAATCCCGTTTCAGGAGGTACAGTAGCTTCTCGACCTGGTATTCCGTGACCGTGTCGGGATCTTCCTCGAGGATGAGTGGCTCCGGCCGAACCGACATCCCGTCGAGTTGCGTGGTACGATTCGTGGGATCGTCGTCTGCGTCGTCCGTGTCGTCGAACAGTTGTTTGATCGTCTCGACGAGTCCCATCGTCGTCTCGTTCCCGGTCCCCTCGAACAGGTCGTAGCGCTTCAGCAAGCGTCGGGTCTCTCGTTCGATGACGGTCCGTCTATCGTCTTCGTCAGCCGTTGCCGTGACGGATTCGTCGGCGTACTTGATTGCCGTCCGCAACTTCCCGGAGAGGAACTCCTGGAGTTCGCGTTCGATCTCGTTGCAGTACGGTTCGACGACGTAGTACTTCTTCTCGTTTTCCTTCTCCGAGTGGAAGATGATGACGAAGGAGTACGGTTTGTTCACCCAGTAGCGCTCCGTTTCGATGAAGTGCGTCTTCTTCTCGAACGGAACCGCCTTCTCCAGATCGTACCGATTGGCGACCGTCGTGTGTCCGTGGTCGGTCGAGAAGAACTCGTCTTCGTCTATGTCTTCGGCGACGTCGACCGTCCGTTCGTCGACGAGTTCGTCGAGCTCCATCGCGACCGAGCCAGCGGCGTGTAGCGTCTCTTCGACCGCATCGGGGTCGAACCCAACCGCCGCCTCCCCGTCGAAACGGTCTATCTCGCCGCCAGAACGCGGACGACTCCCGTCGTCTTCGTAGTAGTACTCCCACTTGTAGTGTTCCCAGCTGTAGACGTCCTTCGTGACGGGCGTCGTCTCGGGGTCGACGTACTCGAGAAACTGATTCCAGAGAAATTTGGCGTTCGGCGCGTGATAGTCGGTGATTCGTTCGTCGAGCTCATCAGGGTGAAAGCCCAGGTACGATTCCGGATCGAAGTCGACGCCCTGCCAATCGTCGCCACTTGGCGTAGCGGCCGTCTTGTCCGCGTCGAGCCCGAGTCGGCCGCTCACCTCGCGATCATCGGGATAGAGCGCCTTCACTTCGTCTTCGTGGCCGTGCTCGGCCATGAACTCCTTCCAGGTGTACCGGCCGACACGGACATCGGCTCCGCTCGTGGGCCCACTCGTTTCGTCACCACCCGGCGTCGAATCTGACGGCGTCCCATCAGAAAATTCCCCCCCGCCGGCGTGGTCGCCCTCGTCAATAGCCATCAACGCCTTCCAAAGAACTCACCCCTAAAAAGTTTCATCCGTAGATTATCGGTCCTGATAATCTCATCGTTCGCTCCGACCCGTCCCTCGACTCGCCATCGATTCACCAGCCCGTAGTGTCCGACCCATCGTGTTACCCCATCTCTCCCCAGATCGGATCGTGAATGGGAGATTCTGGGCACCGAGTGGTACTACCCTCCGAAATCGTTCCAGCCAACCCGCCGCCTGGTAGCAGCCATCGGTGGAACGCGTTCCCTGTCGAGTTCGAATCCCACAATGACGGTTTCACTGCTCGCTATCGCTCGCAGGAAACGGACGTGACGGGATTCGAACCGAATCCAGACGGTCGTGCTCGTTCGCGTCGCTCACTGTGCGCGCTGCGACTGGCAGGCTTCGAATCCCACAATGACGGTTTCACTGCTCGCTATCGCTCGCAGGAAACGGACGTGACGGGATTCGAACCGAATCCAGACGGTCGTGCTCGTTCGCGTCGCTCACTGTGCGCGCTGCGACTGGCAGGCTTCGAATCCCACAATGACGGTTTCACTGCTCGCTATCGCTCGCAGGAAACGGACGTGACGGGATTCGAACCCGTGATCAGAAGGTTAGGAACCTCCTGCCCTCTCCGCTAGGCCACACGTCCCGTCGAAAATCGAGTTATGCGGAGTCCGTCTCGGTCTCGGTGGTCTCCTCTGCGGTCACCGGTTCGGTGTCGACGAACTCGTCGTTGTCGCTCGACGTGTCGTCGAAGTCGCCGGTATCTCGCATCTCTTCGAGTTCCGTCTCGACCTTTTCACGCCCTTTCTGGAATTCGCCCATCGCTTCGCCGGTGGATCGTGCGAGTTTCGGGATCTTGTTCGCGCCGAAGAGCAGTATCGCCAGGAACAGGATGACGACGAGCTCCGGTCCCATGGGAATGCCGAACAGCGGGATGATTTCGGGTGCCATCTCTATCCGATCCTTACCGACTGGCAATTATAACCTTTTTGGAGAAGTCGACCCGGCGAACGATAGATGCGTCGGCGTTCGTACTTATTTGTTACCGAATTTGGGCTCGTCTCTTCGCGCGACGACGGGGTCGTTTCTCTCCGCCGCTCGAACTCCGTTCGCGTCCGCAGTCTTCTCGTGTCACGAACCGCCTCGCCGAGAGCTCCAACGATCACCTCGGTCGGGTGCCGTCTCATGTCGCGAATGTCGTGCGGAGTCCTTTTGGCTGTCCCCACCGAGCGTCCACTATGAGCGAGCAGCCGGCAAACGGACACCGTGTCTACGATCCCGACGCCGATCACGCCTTTCCCGACGAACGGGTGAATACTGTTCTCGAATTCGTCGACGGAGACGTCGAGATACAGACCCTCCTCGAGGCCCAGAACGTCAACGCCGTCGACCGGATGCGTTACAACGATCACGGCCCGAAGCACATCGAGATCGTCCGCAACCGGGCGCTCTGCCTCTACGACCTGCTGAAGGCCAGTTCGGTGCCGTTCAACGGCGCCACGCAACAGGGCCTGGACGAGGCCGACGAACCCGTGATCATCGCCCTCGCCGCGTCGTTACACGACGTGGGACACGTGGTCCATCGCGATCGCCACCCCTTCTACTCGGTTCCGCTCGCGTCCGACGTTCTCGATCGCATTCTCCCGGAGTTTTACGACGTCGCCGACGCGGTCAGGATGAAAGGAGAGATCCTCCACGCGATCCTCTGTCACCACACACCAGTCGATCCCCTGACGCTCGAAGCTGGCGTAATTCGCGTCGCAGACGCACTGGACATGGAACGGGGCCGATCTCGCATCCCGTACGAGCAGGGCGGTCGCGGGATCAACACGCTCTCCAGCCAGGCCATCAGTCGAGTATCCCTCCACGAGGGGGATTCTCGACCAGTCCTGGTCGAGATCGAAATGACGAACGCCGCAGGCGTCTATCAGGTCGACAATCTCCTGAAAGCCAAACTCGAGCGGTCCATGCTCGAAGAGCACGTCCGTATCGTCGCGGTCAACACCAACGAGAACCGAGAACAACTCGTCGAGCGTATCGAACTCTAACTCCGGCCGGTCGTCCGCGATCGACGCGGCCGACGCATCGACCGTCCACGACCGACTCATCGTCCGACCACGACCTGTCACCGACGGTGGGCGCCGACCCGTCGCATCACTTTTCCCGCCGGTCTTCGATTGTGGACTCGATGTCGACCCAACTCGCCGTACTGGCGCTGCTGACGGGCGTGCTCACCGGTGGATTCTTCCGGTTTCTCTCGATCCCGATCCCGGCTCCGCCGGAGTTGCCCGGTTTGCTCGGAATCGTGGGACTCTTCCTCGGGTACAAACTCGTCGACACCGCTGGTGTGAGCGTCGACCTGCTAGAGGCGCTCGGACTGTAAACGGTGTCGGCCCGACACCCACTGGGTCGAGCGGGCCGTCACAACACCGACGCGGTTCCGGGAGGAGTCGACGCTCGACCGTGACCCGAAGGGACTGCTCTCGAACGTCGGTGAACTCGGAGCGTGAGTTAGCGAGAGATCAGAGTTGTGAGGTATCGTCCTGTGAGGTATCGTCCGAGAGCGATCGGTACTTCGTCGAGACCGGTCGTGGTGTCGGCGGTCAGTAGCTGCGCACCTTGGGTTCGTAGGTCTTGTCCTCGCCGTCGAGGATGACCGGTCGGTACCAGATCGACGGCTCGCCGTCGTCCCAGGTGATCATCGTGTGTTTGAGCCAGTTCTCGTCGTCACGGATCTGGTTCTCCTGACGCCAGTGGGCGCCACGGAACTCGTTGCGTACGAGTGCGCCGAGCGCGATGGTCTCGGCGACGTCGATCAGATTCCGCGTCTCGTAGGTCATCTGGAGGTCCGTGTTGAACGTCCGGGATGGGTCCGAGACGCCGACGTGCTGGTACGCTTCGCGACACTCGCGGATGATCTCGAGGGCCTTCTTGACCCCGTCTTCCGTCCGGAAGACGTTGACGTAGTCCGTCATGGCCGTTTGGAGCTTCGAACGGATGTCGGCGTGGTTTACGCCGTCGTCGTTGTCCATCAGATAGTCCACGCGGGCGCGTTCGGCCTCGACTGCTTGCTCCAGGACGGCGTCGGTCGCCGTCGCCTTGCCACTGCCGTCGGCCGCGACACCGCCTGCGGGACTCGTCTCGTCGATGCCCGCGAGCCCCGGCTCAACGGGGGCACCGACGTCGGTCTCGTCTTCGACGTCGTCGCCGTAGCCCGTCCGAATTTCGGCCGTTCCAAGCTCCTCACCCGCGGCGTGGCGGCCGGCGCGCTTGCCGAAGACGATGAGTTCGGGCAGCGCGTTCCCGCCGAGTCTGTTCGCTCCGTGAACGGAGACACACGCGCACTCGCCGGCGGCGTAGAGGCCGTCGACGCAGGTCGCACCGTTCTCGTCGGTCTCGATGCCGCCCATCTCGTAGTGCTGGCCGGGTTTGACCGGCATCGGTTCGACGAGGCCGTCGACGCCCTCGAAGTCTTCCGCGAGGTGCAGAATGTTCTCGAGCCGATCCACGATGCGCTCTTCGCCGAGGTGGCGCATGTCAAGGTGGACGTACTCGTCTTCGACGCCGCGGCCCTCGTTGACCTCGGTGAGCTCCGCCCGCGAGACGACGTCCCGCGAGGCCAACTCGCCGTCGTTGTTGGCGTAGCCGTGTTCGAACATGAAGCGCTCGCCGTCCTCGTTGTAGAGGATACCACCTTCGCCGCGAACACCTTCGGAGATGAGGACGCCCGTGCTGGGCAGGGTCGTCGGGTGGAACTGGACGAACTCCATGTCCTCCAGCGGGACGCCCGCGCGGTAGGACATCGCCTGGCCGTCGCCGGTACAGGAGACGGCGTTCGTCGTGTGGTCGAAGGCCTGACCTGGACCGCCAGTCGCGAGGATGACTCCGTCGTTCGCTTTGAAGCCCTGAATCTGTCCCGACTGGACGTCGTAGGCGACGACGCCGTGGCAGGAGCGGTCGTTCGGATCGGGTTCGTCGGTCACGGCGAGGTTCATCACGTACCACTCGTCGTAGACCTGGATCCCACGCTTGACGACCTGCTCGTACATCGTGTGCAGCAGGTGGTGACCGGTCTCGGCACCGGCGTAGGTTGTGCGGGGGAAAGACAATCCGCCGAACGGTCGCTGGGAGACGGTACCGTCTTCCTCCCGGGAGAACGGCATCCCCCAGTGTTCTAGGGTGATCGTGTCCTCGGGCGAATCCTGTGCCAGCGTCTCGATCGCCGGCGCGTCACCGAGGTAGTCCGACCCCTTCATGGTGTCGTAGGCGTGTAGTTCCCAGTCGTCGCCCTCGCGGATCGCTGCGTTGATGCCGCCCTCGGCTGCGCCCGTGTGGCTGCGGACGGGGTGGAGTTTCGTGACCATCGCCACGTCCGCTCCGGCTTCGTGTGCAGCGATCGCCGCGCGGAGCCCGGCGCCGCCGGCGCCAACTACGATGACGTCGTGTTCGTACATGGTTACCAGAATTTCAGGTTCTTCTTGACCGCCTCACGCTTGAGTTCCTGAATGTGCTCGGTGAGGGGGATGTCTTTCGGACACACCTCGGTGCAAGAGAACTGCGTCTGACAGCGCCAGACGCCGTGTTCTTGCTCTAAGATGCGCAGTCGATGCTCTTTGAGTTCCTCGCCCTCGCGGTCGTCCATGGCGAAGCGGTAGGCCTTGTTGATCGCCGCCGGGCCGAGGTACTCGTTGTCGCCCGCCGCGATGTTGCACGAGGACATACACGCGCCACACCAGATACAGCGCGTGGACATCTTTACCTTCTCGCGGTTCTCCCGGGTCTGGAACTGCTCTTCCAGGTCGCCGTCCGGGAGGTCCTCTTCCTCCTGGAAGTACGGTTCGACCGCGTGCATCTGCTCGTAGAAGTGCCCCATGTCGACGACCAGGTCCTTGACGACGTCCTGGTGTGGGAGCGGCTCGACGCGCACCGGACCATCGAGATCAGAAATCTGTGTCTGACAGCCGAGGCGCTGGCGTCCGTTGACGAAGAACGCGTCCGATCCACAGACCGCCTGTCGACAGGAGTGACGGAAGGTCAGCGATGGATCGAACTCGTCTCGCGCGTAGATCAACGCGTCGAGGACGGTCATCCCCTTTTCGAATGGGACGTGGAAGTCGTCGAAGCGCGGTTCTTGCTTCTCGGCGACCTCCGGGTCGTACCTGAATACCTTCAGGTGAACGGTCTCCGTTCCCGCGTCGATCTCGTCTGCCGTTCGCTCTCTCCGGGCGCGCCGATCGGCCTTTTCCTCCATGCGACGGTCCTGCGGAGCAGGTCCGGCGTCGGTCGATGATTCGACGGTTTCTGTGCTCGTGTCGTCCGTCTCCGGCGGCTGTTCCTGTTGCGTACTCATTAGAGTATTCCTCCCATTACGAGTGCGACGTACGTCCCCTGGACGACCAGTGCGATACCGGCGAGACTCAAGATACCGAGGACGACTCGTTTCGGCGTGCCGGTGAGTCCCTGGTTGACCAGCGCGTTGTAGACTCCGTTGACGCCGTGGAACGCCGCCGCCCACAGGAACATGATCATCGTCAGCATGTACCCGAGGTTCTCCATGCGCATCTGCGTTCCGGCGAACTCGATCTCGTAGGCGTGATTGACGAAGTGAAGCAGGAAGAAGTGAAATGCGAGTGTCAGGACGAGGAACGCCGCCGTCACGCGCTGGAGGAGCCAGCCGGTGCCGCCGGGGGTGAAACTGGAGTAGCGCTCCGCCATCAGACGCCCACCCCCGTCATGAACGTCGGGACGCTCGCGACGGTGATCGCCGCCGTGACGACCAGGGACACGTAGAAGCTCTTGTCCTGTGACTCGAGTCCGATCCCGAGGTCGATCATGAGCAACCGGACGCCGTTTAAGATGTGGAAGACGGCGACGGCGAGCAGGCCGACTTCGAGGATTCGGACGAGGAAGAGCCCCTCGAGTCCTTGCAGCGTCGTCGTGTAGACGTCGTCACCAGCCTCGATGGCGGCCGTGTTTCCGGCGGCGCCGAGCGCCGTGCTCAACACCGCGATGTGGGTGAACAGGTAGCCGATCAGGATCCAGCCGGTGAACTTGTGGAGGATCCACGCCCACATGCCGGGCGCGAACTCCCGCCACCGACCGAAGTCCTCGATCAGCCCGCGGTTGTAAGAATCGCTCATACTCTCACCAGATGCGTCGAACCCCGGTGGTATAGTAGTTACTTTCCGTCTGTCGGTCCCAAGGTTGCCGGAATCATAAGGTATTGGAGTGGCGCTCTAACTACCGAGTGGCGAGTGAGTACGGGTGCGAGGACCGCGTCGGCTGTGGGTCGACCGTCGCCTCACGCCCCGTCGTCGGGTCCGCCGAAGAGCGAGAGTGACGCCGACAGTTCGCGTTCGAGCGCGCGGAGCGTGTCGTCGTCGAGGGCGACGAGGTGACAGAGGGGATTGCCGGGGTAGACGACCGGGTTCTCGAGCACGCCGACGATCAACCCGGTGAACGGGGCCTCGACTGAGACGCTGTCGTCGGCCTCCTTGAACGGATCGGTGATCGTACAGATCACGTCACCTTCGTGGACGAGTTCGCCCCGTCCGAGTTTCATGTCGACGATTCCACCCGCGTCCGCGCGCAACCAGGTTTTTTCACTGGAATCGGTGATGACGGTCCGCCAGCCCGGCCAGTGGACGGACGAGTCAGGATGGCAGCCCACTTCTGCGAGGACGCTCGCGACGCCCGTCAGCGCCTGATCGATGAGGTCGCGCTGGAACCGGTGGGCCTCGCCCATCTCGATCGTGATCGTGGGAACGCCGGCGTCCGTCGCCTCCCGACGGAGTGATCCCTCCGGTCCATCCCCGTCGATGATCACGTTCGAACTGAAGGCGTGCGAGAGCCGTTCGACCGCCGGATTCGTCGTGTCTGCGCGGACGTGGAGCATGTTCGTCCGGCCGCGCGTCGACGTGTGAAAGTCGAGTCCGTAGTCGCAGGGTTCGACGAACGCCGAGAACAGCCGGTGGGCCATTCGCTTCGCGCTCGTCGACTCGCCGTGTCCGGGAAACGATCGGTTCAGGTCCCTGTCGTAGATCGGCAGGTACCGCTCCTGGGCGAGAAAGCCTGGAACGTTCAACACCGGGAGACAGACGAGCGTTCCGTGGAGGTCCGCGTGATCCCAGTCGTGTGCGACTTCGCGGACGACTTCGATACCGTTGAGTTCGTCGCCGTGAGCCGCGGCCGAGAGGAACACCGTCGGCCCCGGCCGAGTGCCGTTGATGATGGTGACCGGGACGCGGATCGGATCGCCGAGGTACGTCTCGCTGATCCGGTACCGTTCGTTGCGGGACTCGCCGGGTTCGACGCGCACGTCGTCGTACGTGAACGGTTCCGGCTCCGCCGCTCCCGCCTCCACATCGGCCATATCCCGTCAATGCGGCGGCACGCGTATAAATCGTGCTACCCGGACCGCCGGACAGCGAACCGACTCGGTGCACCCTCGTGGGCCACCGATCGGCGTTTGTGGGATCGATCGAACCCATGTGGGCCCGAATACCGCGTGCATTGGGTACCGTCGACACCGACGGGTGACCGACGGATCCCGGTACCGGCCCGACGTCCCTCGTTCGATGCGTTTCGGGGGCGACAGTTTTGTACGTGGCTGTTATTCGATCGACCATGAACTTTCGCGAGGCGACCGCCGCGGATGTCGAGGCGATCCGATCGATGGCCCGCGAGTCGGTGACCGCGTCGTACACGTCCTTCCTCTCCGAGGAGACGATCCAGGACGCGCTCGAACAGTGGTACAGCGACGAGGCCACGAGCGATCTCGTCGAGAGTGACGACACGGTAATTCTGCTCGCAGAGAACGATCAGCCGGCCGGATTCAGTCAATCGGAGGTCGTCGGTGACGGCGAGACGGTCGGGAACGTTCACTGGCTGCACGTTCGCCCGGACGAGCGCGGCGCCGGGCTGGGGTCCCGATTGCTCACTAGAACCCGAGAGGCGTTGCTCGACGCCGGCGCGGAGGGAATCAGGGGGTTCGTCCTGGAGGGGAACGAAGGCGGTAACCGATTCTACGAGGAACACGGGTTCGAACGCGCCGGCACCCGTTCCATCACGATCGGATCGGACACCTACACCGAGAACGTGTACGTCGAGGCCGCGGACGCCGACGCCGAGTGGCGCGCGATCGAGGAGCGCGAACTCGACGACGGCACCAGCGTGTTCGTCAGCTACGGGGAAGCCGCGCGCGGCTCGAAGGCTCCCTTCTACAGCGCCTACGAGTCGACCGACGAGACCGAACGGTACGGCTGGTTCTGCGGCAACTGCGACACGGTGGACAACGCGATGGACGCGATGGGGCGGATCGAGTGTAACGTCTGTGGCAACAAACGGAAGGCGACGCGGTGGGACGCGTCGTACCTGTGACCGGCCGCGGCCCTCTCTCGCCGTCCCTGTGACCGGCCGCTGCGTATCTCTCGTCGTCTCTGTGAACGGCCGCTGCGCATCTCTCGTCGTCCCTGTGACCGGCTGCTGCGAATCGTTCGTCGCCTCGACGATCGTGAGTCGCGTCGGTGTCGCAGTCACGGGTTCCGTCGACTCGAGACGGATCGATTCCGATCGTTCGACCGGGGGACCCGTCGCAGGTCCCGGTCTGACCGGTCCCACACCCTCTCACAGAGGTATCCCGATCCCCGTTCGATTCGCACGCCGGTCGGTATCCACTCTCGCTACAGCCGCTGTGCGGTACCCGTACGGCTCGCCTGACCGGTGATTGGGGTGGATAACAATCCCTCGATCCGCAGTGGACGCGCCCGGACGACGGGACGGCGACGCGTCGTCTGCTCCTCACAATGCGCTCCGCTGGCCACATCGTTCGAGGGTTCACGGCGACGCTCGCGGCGCGAGCCGTTTACATGCTCTCGAGCGCGCTGTTGATGTATCTGCTCGCCGGGTACTTTCTCGACCCGGACGAGTACGGACTCCTGTTCTGGACGATCGGCATCCTCGCCGTCGTCCAGCTGGGGGCTGACCTCGGCTTCGGCAAGTCGGCCGCCCGGTACGTCGCCGAGTACGGCGAGACGGACCCGCGCCAGATTCCGCACGTGATCCGCTACGTGATCGGGTACAAACTGGTCGCCGTCTCGGTCGTGGCCGGGCTCTTGCTGATCGGAGCGCGGCCGCTCGCCGCCGCACTGGGGGAACCGGCTGCCGCACCCTTCCTGACAGCGGGTGTTCTTCTCGTCGTCGCGAAGTCTTTCGGCGTCTTCCCCGAGGTCGTCTTTCAGGGGTCGAATCGGCTGGTCTACAGTGCCGGCGTCAGAGCGGTTGGTGGAGCGAGCAGGCTCGTCTTCGCCGTCGTCTTCGTCGTCGCGGGCTTCGGCGCCCTCGGAGCCTTCTTCGGGTACGTCGTTGGCTACGCGATCGCCGCCGTGGTCGGACTGACGGCGGTGTACCTGTCCGTCTACTCGGCGTACGAGCCAGCGACCGAGATGGACGACGGACTCTCTCGTCGCCTCCTCGAGTACAGCGTCCCGCTCACCGCCACCCGCGGAGCGAACGTCCTCGACAAACAGATCGACATCGTTCTCGTCGGCGTCTTCTTGAACTCGACGGCCGTCGCGTTCTACACGCTCGCAAAGCAGATCACAGACTTCGTCCTCGCGCCGGCGGAGTCGCTGGGATTCGTCATCTCGCCAAACTTCGGCGAGGGGAAGGCGGGCGGCGACGTCGACGGCGCCAGGGCCCTCTACGAGACGGCACTGTCGAACGCGCTGGCGTTGTACGTCCCGGCTGCGGTCGGACTCGTAATTGTCGCGGAACCGTTCGTGGTACTCGTCTTCGGGGCAGAGTACGCGACCGCCGCGACGCTGCTACAGTTACTCAGCGTCTTCGTCGTCCTTCAGACGATCACGAATCTGACGAGCGACGGGCTGGATTACCTCGGACGCGCTCGCGAGCGGGCCATCGCGAAGGGGGTGACGTCGGTCGGCAACTTCGGCCTCAACCTCCTCCTGATTCCGGCGTTCGGCGTGGTCGGCGCGGCCGTTGCGACGGTCGTCACGCACGCCGTCTACGTCTCGGTCACCCTCTACGTCGTTCACGACGAACTGTCACTCCGGTATCGCTCGCTGGCGGTCGAGGCCGGACGCGTCCTCTCGATTACCGGCGTGATGGCCGCGACCGTCGTTGTCGTCACGCCGCCGATCACGACGATCCCGCTCCTCGTCTTCGCCGTGACGATCGGCGTCCTCGCGTGGGCGCTCCTGGCGGTCGCTAGCGGGGTGATCGAACTCGGAACGATCCGGACCACACTCGGGTGAGGGGCGACGCCCCGTCACCGGATTTTCGAACTCGCAGCGACGACCGTCGTGCCGCCGATCGACGCGTCTCCGCGGGTCGAGACTGGTAACAATCCTTTTCTCACGGCGACGTGATTCTTCGATATGAGCACGGAAGAACCCGTCACAGTCGGTGTTTTGAGCCTCCACACGAGCAAAGAGACGAAGGCAATCTGTAACGCGGTCGATGACCTCGGGCACCGTCCGCAGTGGTTGCGTGCGGACAACACGACGATCGGGGTCGAAGACGGTCGAGTCAGCCTGGAGCCCGCCGTCGACGTGATCGCGAATCGGTTGTTACTCTCGAACACCGAACAGCCGTGCGAAGCGCTCGGGCTGATCAACACGCTGTCACGGCTGGTTCCGACGTTGAACACGCCAGTCGCGTCCATGACGGCGTTGCACAAGCTCTCGACGGCCGTCGCCCTCGCCGGCCACGAGGTCCCGGTCCCCGACGTCCTGCTCTCGCTGTCGAGCGACCGACTCAACGAGGCCCGCGCCGACTTCGGAGAGGAGGCCGTCTACAAGACGGCGATCGGTACCCACGGCGGCGGGACCTGGAAGGTGGGTCGCGAGGAGCGGGTCAACCCGAAGGTGGGGAACCGGTACGCGTTCCTCCAGGAACTCATCGAACGGGACGCGGACCGACACCGCGACATTCGGATCTACGTCGTCGGCGACGAGATCGTCGGCGCGATGTACCGCTACGCCCCGGAGAACGACTGGCGTACCAACGTCGCCCTCGGCGGATCGGTCGAAGACGCGACCGACGACCTCCCGCCGGCGGTTCGAGACATCGCGCTCGACTCGACCGAGGCGGTCGGGCTCGACTACGCCGGCGTCGACGTCGTCGAGAGCGAAGACGGCTGGTACGTCCTCGAGGTGAACCCCACGGCCGGATTCAAGGGGCTGTTCGAGGCCACGGGCGTGAGTCCCGCGCCCTACATCGCGAAACTTGCGATCGAGCGCGTCGGTGGCGAGGTCGACGACGAGGACGTCGAACGCCTCGCACGGACGCTCGACGACTCCCGACCGTCCTTCCTCCCGCCGGAGCCTGTCGCCGAAGAGCGGGTTCCGAGCGACATCGGTTACACGGAAGAGATCGTCCTCACCGGCACACGTGGCTCCGAGTCGGTCGTCGCCAAGTCCGACACCGGCGCCAAACGGACGAGCATCGACACGAGCCTCGCCGCCGACATCGGCGCCGGACCGATCAAGTCCATCGCGAAAGTCAAGACTGGCAGTTCCAAGGGGAGTCGGAGCCGGCCGGTCGTCGACGTGGTCGTCGGCGTCGGCGGCAACCAGCACACGGTGACCGCGAGCGTCGAGGACCGCAGTCACATGGAGTACCCCGTGATCCTCGGCCGCGACATCCTGAAACACTATCGCGTCGACGTCGCCCGGCGGACGGACGGCGACGATACGTACGAAGAGGAGTGAACGGGTGGTGTCCCGACGGGCTGGTGTCGCGAGTCCGGCCGATCGGGTCCGTTGATCGCCGTCCCCGTCTCGCCGCCCGTCGACGGCGACCTGTCGCTCACCCCGGCAGGAAGAGATTGAGTATCGCCACGACGAATCCCGCCAGCCCCATTCGAATTCCGGCGACGACCCAGTTCTGTTTCGAGATCGAACCCAGGTACGCCCCGAACGCGAACAACACCCCGACGCCGATTCCGATGGCGAGCAGCGTCGCCTCGAGGAGCGTGACGAGCGACCCGTGAAACAGGAACGGGACGAGCGGACAGAGTATACCGACGATCGGGCCGATGCCGCTTGCGATCGCGTTGATTTTTCGAGCCGCCACCTGATCCCGCTGGACCTCCGTGTTCGTGAGATCGGTGAGCATCGCACGCTCGATGGACAGGATCTCCGCCTGTTTTTCCGCCCGTTCGATCTCCCAGACGCTCCAGACGCCGGACGTCCCCAGCCCCACGGCTGCACCCAGGCCGATCTGAACCACGGTGTAGCCGTCCGTCACCCCCGACAGGTAGGCGCCGACGACGATGCCGATGCTGGTCAGGGTACCGTCGAACCCGTTCGAGATGAAGTATCGTCGGGAGATCGACGCCACGTCGCCCGTGGCGAGCAGATCACGAATTCGTTCGATCACGGGTACGCGAGTGCGTGGGTCCAGGGCGACCGGCGACTCACCGATCTTGCGGCGTCGGACTCTGTTCGGTGAGCGCTTCGCCGCAGACGACTTCGTCGATCGAGTGGATCGACCCGCCTAGCGTGTCGATCGCGTCTTCGGTTGCGGACGCGTCGACGGCAGCACCCCTGATCGTCAGTTTGACCGTTTCGACTTCCCGGTCGGTCTCGACGAGCACGGCGTTGACGGCGTCGACGGACGCGTGGTCGGCGACTGCGCGTGTAAACTCGACGATATCCGGTTGGTGTGGCTTCAGTACGTCGAGCACGAGTCGTCGGATCGGGGCCGTCACGGTGGATCGCTACCACCCGAGTGCGCTTAATGCTGGGGCAGATCGTGATTCCGCGGGGTGTCGCGGGATCGCCGATCTGATGGTCGGTCCCCGATCGGCGTTCGGGTGGGTCGACTGGCTCATCAGGTGTGGCGGGTCGTGCGATTCGAGACGTCGATCGGAGAAAACGCGATGTACAACGATGCCGCGATGAGGACCACGTTGATGGACGCGATGGCGCCGCCGAGCCCGGACCTGGTGACCGTCCAGACGATCGTCGGGACGAGCGCGAGTAACGCCAGGACGAGCGTCGCCCGTGGGGTGAGCGATTCGAACACGGCTCGTCGTAGGCTGTCCCGGACCGTGAAGTCCTGCCCTCCGTTCGCCGGGTCTCGCTCGTCTCCGATGGTGTCACTCGCCGCGGCGCGGCGCGACCGCCCAGCCGAGAAGCACGGCGAACACGAGGAGGCCGACGATGACGGTTTCGAGCGGGCTGACGTAGACGTCGAAGAACCCGAGAACCGTCCGTCCCTCGACGAGAAAGACGAGGAGGAGTGCACTGACGATCAATAGCTTCGCTGGGGTGGTCCGCATCAGTAGATGGCCACTCCGAGGGTCGTTCCGGCGTGTTGTACGGCGTCGACGAGGGCGAGAACGACCGGGTAGGGCCTGATGTCCTGTCCGTGCAGTCCTCCTTGCTGGATGATGCTCGCGAGCGGGAGGGCATAGGCGAGGACGAGCAGGACGATTGCGATAGCCGCCCACAACTTCAGATTGTCGAGGATCCGCGGCGAATCCTCGGGTCCGGACAGTGCGGGCGGAATCGTCCCGTCCACCAGCGGTTCGCTGTCTCGATTGAGAACGGTGAGCAGCATGACGCCGAGGAACAGTACCGTGGCGACGAAGAGCAGGGTTCCACCGAGGGCGATCTGGGCGTTCAGTTCGCCCATCGACCCGATACCGACGTCGTACTCGAAGCTGTACTGTGGCTCTGCGGTCCGTCGGGGGACGCCGAACAGTCCCGATCGGTACATCGCGTTCGTCATGAACACGATGCCGAGGAACCAGGTGACGACCTGGATCAGCGCGATACGCCGGCCGACGAGGCGGTTTCCGGTGAGCTGGGGGACGAGCCAGTAGGAGCCGGCCATGAGCGAGAGTGCAGTCGCCGTCCCCACCTGCGTGTGGATGTGTCCGGGGATCCACAGCGTGTTGTGGACGAGGTAGTTGATGTTCATGCCGGCGTTGACGATGCCGGTGAAGCCACCGAAGGCGAAGACCGCGCCCGCGAGCGCCATGCCGGTAAACGCGGGCTCTCTCCAGGGCAACGCACGTATCCAGCCGAACGTTCCCTCCCCGCCGCGCTGGCGAGCCCCGTGTTCCATGCTCGCGACGACGGTGAACGCCGTCAGAAGACTCGGCAGCAACAGAAACATCGTGTTGGTCATCGCGACGAACTTGAACCCTTCCGCGATGCCGGGGTCCATGTACTGGTGGTGGATGCCGACCGGCGTCGAGAGCAGCACGAACAGGATGAACACGACTCGTGCGAGCGGATCGCTGAACAACCGTCCGCCCGAGAGCGTGGGAAGGACGTTGTACCAGAGCAGGTACGCCGGCAACACCCAGAAGTAGACGACCATGTGCCCGAAGAACCAGAACAGCGTCCGGGTCAGCAACGGGTTTACACCGGGGATCACCTCGAATGACCATGGCACGATGAAGGCGATCAGCGAGACGATGACGCCGATCGAACCGAGATACCACATTATCATCGTCGTCAGGACCATGAAGGCCGGAAGCGGGATTCGCTTACCGGGATTGTCCCCTTTCCAGGTCAGCCACGTCCGAAACCAGTCGGCACCGGCGAGCCAGGTTCCTGCGAAGAACACGATCAGTCCCAGATAGAACAGGGGATTGGCCTGGAGCGGGGCGTAGAACGTAAAGAGCACGTCCGCGCTCAACGGTGCCCCGAGCACCTCCGGCGGTTCCTCGAAGAACCCGCCGAGAATCGACGCGGCGATGATGAGCGTCCCGAGCGACATCAGTCCGTACCAGCCCCAGCTCAGCCAGGCGCGGGTCGGTCGCTGGCCGAGACTGTCCGTTATCGCCCAGTGAAAGAGTCCGACGAGAAAGAAGATCACGAACGAGATGACGAGGAAGACGCCGTGTCCGGTCAGCACCGTATAGTAATCGGGTGACGGTAGAAAGCGATAGATATCGGTCCGGTGGAACGCCTGAACGAGCCCGAACGTCGCCCCCAGTCCGAGTGCGATGAACGAGTTCAGAAACGCCGCCCGGACGAGTCGTGCCTGTCCCGGATACTCGTCGACGAAGAGGCGCGTCATGGTGGGGACCCTCCACGATCGGGCTCCCGAATCGGAACGGATTCGCTCGTCGCCGACTCGTTCCCGACTGCGATGGTTCCGGACTCGTCCTGATCGTCGACGCTGACCGTCCAGTCGTGCTCACCCGATCCCAGTTCGTCGCTGTCGACGGTGACCGACACGTTCTCGCTACTCTCTCCGTCGACGGTGATCGACTGTTCGGTCGTCTGTGAGCCGATGGTAACGTTCACCGTCGACTCGCGTGCTTCGAGCAATCCGTTGGAGACGGTGGCCGTGAGGTCGATCTCGTCTCCCTGAGCGACTTCCTCCGGCGCGTTCACTTCGAGTTCCGTCTGCGAGAACTCCGATTCGGGCGTCACCACCAGCGATCCCTCCATCGTGTGGTGCTGTGGCCCGCAGTACTCGTTGCAGACGATGCCGTACGTCCCGGGTTCGTCGAACTCGACCGTCAGTTCCGCCACCTGTCCGGGGATGGCCATCGAGTTGATGTTGGTTCCGGCTACCTCGAAGCCGTGGATCACGTCGCGACTCGTCACGTAGAACGTCACCTCTGAGCTGGCCGGCACCTCTATCGGGTCGGGTTGAAAGATGAACGTCATCGCGACGACGTACACCTCGTACTCGTCTTCGCCGACCTGCTCGACCCGAGGGTCGCTGAATCGGTCGTCTGACCCGATTTCGTCGGGCGTAACGGTGTTGGCTTCGTCGTCGATCATCGTGATCCCGAGGCCGACCGACCCGTACGTGATCGTCACGATGAACCCCACGATCAGGACGAACGAACCGGCGAGCCACAGTTTCTCGTACGTGTGAATGCGCATGTGTGATCACCGTTATCCGAATACGAGCCAGTCGATGACCGTCGGTCCGTTTCCGAGAAACTCGACGAAGTAGGTGAACAGCCACATCACCGTGAGGACCACGAAGTAGAGCACCACGAGTGCGAGCGTCCCGATCGGATCGAACTCGTCGTGATCGATCGTTCGCGTCGCGCCGGACCGACTCATGTCCTATCGCTGCCCACCTTCTGTGTATTAAATCACCAGTGGTGCGCGACGGACAGACGGAGACAGTTCGCGGGTAACCGTGGACCAAACCGCGAGTAATTGTGGGTCACACCGCCGGTAACGGTGGATTGTCGGCCAGTTATTTTCTCTTGTCTCGACGATACGGGGCTGGTGTCGCTCCAGTTTGGGTTCGATCGGACGCCCGTTCCGGGTATCGATTCGATCTCTGGCGGTCGGTGACGCCAGGGACACCGCGTGCCTTGCACGATCTCTCCAGTGAGTCCTGCCGGGTGCTCGTACCGGAGACGCTCTTTTGGGCCTGAAACTCTCCGAGTAGACGGTTTTAGGGCCAACAAACTTACTCGGTGGCGATGTCCGACCGAGCATGGGCGCCAGTACGAACGACAGTCGCGGAGAGTCCAGCGAACCGCTTCGAATCGGCATCAACGGCTTCGGGCGCATCGGTCGAAGCGTGCTCCGTGCCTCGCTCGAGCACGACGATCTCGACGTGGTAGCGGTCAACGACGTGATGGACGACGACGATATGGCGTACCTCCTCCAGTACGACTCGGTTCACGGGCGTCTCGACGGGGTTTTCCGCGAGGGTGATACCATGTACGTCGGGTCACAGGAGATCCAGTTGTACTCCGAACCCGATCCGTCCGAAATTCCGTGGGACGCCGTCGATGTGTCCGTCGTCCTCGAGGCAACCGGCCTGTTTCGAACTCGCGACGAGGCGTCCCAGCACCTCGAAGCCGGCGCCGATCAGGTCCTCATCTCGGCGCCGCCGAAGGGCGACGAACCGGTTCCGATGTTCGTCTACGGGGTCAATCACGAGACGTACGACGGCGAGGCTATCGTTTCGAACGCCTCCTGCACGACGAACTCCGTCGCCCCTGTCATGAAAACGCTGGACGAGGCGTTCGGGATCGACTCCGGACTGTTGTTGACGGTCCACGCCTACACCGGGAGCCAGGGGCTGGTCGACGGACCGCTCGAGAAGCGTCGTCGCGGCCGGGCGGCCGCCGAGAACATCGTCCCGACGACGACGGGTGCTGCGATCGCCACCACCGAGATCTTGCCCGAACTCGAGGGCACGTTCGACGGGCGCGCGATGCGCGTCCCGGTCCCGGATGGCTCCATCTCTGACCTCACACTCAATCTCGAAACCGACGTCACCGAAGCCGACGTCGCCGACGCGGTCCGAACGGCGGCCGACGGGAGACTCGCGGGGGTGCTCGGATACACCGACGACGAGATCGTCTCGCAGGACGTGGTCGGGTTACCGATCCCGTCCTACGTCGATCTGGAGTCGCTGATGGTCGTCGACGACGACATGCTGAAGATACTGGTCTGGTACGACAACGAGTACGGCTTCTCTCGACAGCTGCTCGATCTCGCGGCCTACGTCGCGAGCGAAGGCGATCACGTCGCAACCGGTGCAGCCGTCGCCCACTGATCTCCCCGTCCCGACCCGCCGATCGGCGTCGCGGTACCCGAAACGGCGTGATCCGCGCGACGGCTGCTCGCCGTCGCGGGTGTCGACCCCTACTCGAAGTGGATGAGCGGTTTGATGATGTCGTCCTCCTTCGTCTCCATCAGCCGGAACGCCTCGTCGATCTCGTCGAACGGGAACTCGTGCGTGGTCATGTGCGTCGGATCCACGCGGTCGCGATCGAGCAGACGAAGCAACCGCTGGAGTCTGAGCCGGCCACCGGGACAGAGGCCGGTGACGATATCCTTCTCGGCCATGCCGACGCCCCAGGCCTCCCGGGGAATGTTGACGTACTCGCCTTCGCCGTGGTACCCCGTGTTCGAGATCGTGCCGCCGGCCTTGGTCACCTCGACGCACTGCTCGAAGGTCCCGCTCGTTCCGAGCGCCTCGACGGCCGCGTCCACGCCCTCGCCGTCGGTGAGGTCCATGATCTGTTCGACTGGGTCGCCCTCGGCGAAGTCGACGACGTCGTCGGCACCGTAGGTTCGCGCGAGTTCCTGTCTGTTCTGGACCGTCTCGACGGCGATGATGTGCCCGGCGCCCTGAAGCGCCGCGCCTTTCGTGGCCATCAACCCGACCGGCCCCTGCGCGAACACGGCGACCGTTCCACCGACCGGAATCTCGGCGTTCTCCGCGCCCATGAACCCAGTACTCATCATGTCCGTGACGTAGACCGCTTCCTCGTCGCTCACGCCGTCGGGGATGTGGGCCATGTTCGCGTCGGCCTCGTTCACGTGGGCGTAGTCGGCGAAGGTTCCGTCCTTCACGTTCGCGTACTTCCACCCGCCGAGGGCCTCGTTCGACTGTGACGGGTGATCGTCCTGGGCGGCGGCGGACCCCCAGTCGGGGGTGATGGCGCCGACGGCGACCCGATCGCCCGGCTCGAACTTCGCGACCTGATCGCCGACTTCCTCGACGACGCCCACGACCTCGTGTCCGAGCGTCAGGTTCTCTCGCTCGCCGATTGCACCGTGAACGGTGTGGACGTCCGAAGTACAGACCAGCCCCTTCGTCGGCCGGATGACGGCGTCTGTCGGTCCCGCTTCGGGCGGTTCTTTCTCCGTGAATCCAGTTTCTCCTACTTCTTGCATGACGAATGCTTTCATTTCTACTCCCTCCACCAGTACTTACGATCCTCAATCGCATAGAGCCCGAGTGTGGTTCCCGCGACGTGGGACCCTCCGCCGGATCGAATCCCGTCGGACGCGTCTGTCGCGAACGCGACGCCCGTATCCCGGAGCCGTCGCGTTCTAGCTACCGACCGACGTCGTTCTCAGCGGCTACCGACGAGATATCGCAGGAAGAACGCGGACGCGATCGCCAGCGCGGGGATTTCGTACGGCCGGTCGTGAAACGCCAGGATCGACGCGGCCACAAGTAGCGCACTCGCCAGCACGGCGTACCCGAGGTCGCGATCCCCGGTGCCGCGGTCGTCTACGGGGTCGGTTCGGACGACGAGCTCGCCGCGTTCGAGCCGCTGGGCCGTTCGATCGACGCGAGCGGGAAGCCGCGAGAGCGCGGGCAGCGACCGGCGTACGTCGGTCCGGATCTCCGAGAGGATTGCCTGGAGTTCGCTCTCGATGAGGTTCTCTTCGACGAGGAACGATCGAACGGCGGCCAGGAAGTCGAACTCCGGGTCGAGCTGTCGGCAGACGCCTTCCCCGACGGTCCCGGCCCGGACGAGCAACATCACGTTCGGCGGGAGGCGGAACGGAAAGTCCCGGAGGTTCGACGTCAGCTCGGTGATGATACGCCGCCAGGTAACCGTCGAGTGTCCTTCCAGGGTCTCGATGACGAGTTCGAGAACCCGTCGGACCTCGGCTCGATTGACGTCACGTTCGAGCACGTCGAGCGCGATCAGCGCGTCGACGAGGGCCTCGACGTCGCGCTGGACGAGCGCGCGGTAGAGCCCGACGATGTCTCCCTGCGTGGCGGTGGAAAGCCGATCGCTCATGCCGAAGTCGTAGATGAGCAGTCGCCCCTCGTCCGTGACGGCGAGATTTCCCGGATGCGGGTCGGCGTGGAACGTGCCGTCGACCAGCCCCATCTTCAGGTACACCGAGGTGATCCGCGTCGCCAGCTCGTGCGGATCGACGTCGACGTCCGCCAGCGCGTCGTCGTCAGTGACCCGCCGGCCGGTCAGGTGCTCCATCGCGAGTACGCGCTCCGAGGAAAGGTCGGCGTAGACGTCGGGAACGACCACTCGGTCGTCGTCCGCGAAGTTCTCGCCGATCTCGACCATGATCTCGCGCTCCCGTTCGAAGTCGAGTTCGTCCAGGATGATCGACTCGAAATCGTCGGCCGCGTTCCGGACCGAGTACCGCTGGCGCTCGTCGGCGAAGAGACGTATCAGGGGGAGTAGGCCGCGAACGACGCGCAGATCCCGCTCTATCTGGGATTTCATATCGGGCCGGCGAACCTTCAACGCGATTCGCTCGCCGCCGTGGATCGCCGCGTACACGAAGGCGAGTGACCCACCGGCGACCGGTTCGATCGTCGACAGATCGAGCTCGTCGCCGAGCTCGTCGTCCAGGACGGACCGCGGATCGCCGCTTGCGCCTTCGGGAACTTCGTCTTGCAGCGTCCCGAGGACGTCGGCGTACGTCGGCGGCACGATATCCGGCCGCGTCGAGAGCACCTGTCCCACCTTGACGAACGCCGGGCCGAGATCCAACATCGTGTTCCGGATCCGCTCGGCTCTCTGCCGGTGGGTTTCATCGTCGACACCCCTCGGGTGCCCGACCAGCACGAACCGCCGCTTGTCGCGGAGGAACGCCAGGACGAAGGGAAGAAACCGGACGAGGACCTGCAAATACCGGCGATAGTATCCGATCATTTCACACTGGTGGCGGGTTGGTCATCCGGGCCGATACCTATTTCAGTTTTCGAACACCTGTCCTATAAAGGCTGGTGGCCTCCGTTCCGCGGTGAAGGCGCGGTCTGCGCCGGATCGACGGTCGCGTGGCCGCCGCGTCAGATCGAGCAGCTGACGCACTCAGTCGGTCGTCCGCCGCCAGCGTGCGACTACTATGGCGACGGCGGCGTGCCCGACCAGACAGAGACCGAGAACCGAACCGATGATCGCCCAGTCCGCGAGTGCCAGGGGTACCGTTCCGAAGTACTGATTCAGGGGCGTGTAGAGGACGGCGAGCTGGCCGAGCAGCGACGCCGCGATCGCTCCGACGAGCCACGGGTTCGAGAACGTGGGGGTCTCGCGGAGCCACCGGATGACGTACAGCTTCTCGAACTCGACGACGACGAACGCGGTGAACACCATCGTCATCGCGTAGGCCGAGACCGATTCGGTGCCATCGAGGGTGTAGCCCGTCAGCCCCAGCATGACGACCGTGGTCACGGCCCCGGTGCCCCCGATCACCCCCAACATCTCCCGGTCGACGATGCCGCGATCGGCGCCCCGCGGCGGACGATCCATCACGTCCTCGCTGCCGGGATCGGCGCCGAGCGCCAGTGCCGGTAATCCGTCGGTCAGTAGGTTGATCCACAGAAGTTGCACGGCAGGAAGCAATAGGTACCCGTACAGGGAGGCGAGGAAAACGATCGCCACTTCCGCGACGTTGGCGCTCAGGAGGTAGGCGACGAATTTCCAGACGTTGTCGAAGATAGCCCGTCCCCGCTCGACTGCGCGCTCGATCGTCGCGTAGTTGTCGTCGAGTAGGACGACATCCGCGGACTGTCTGGCGACGTCGGTGCCGCGAACCCCCATCGCGACGCCGACGTCGGCGTTCTTCAGCGCCGGCGCGTCGTTGACGCCGTCGCCGGTCATCGCGACCCGGTGGCCGCCATCTTGCAGCGCGCGCAGGATGCGGACCTTGTGTTCCGGTGACGTGCGAGCGAACACGTCGACGTGATCGACCCGCGCTCGAAGCTCGTCGTCGGTCATCGATTCGATTTCGCGACCCTCGAGGCCGGTCGACCCGAACCCGAGCGTCTCGCCGATCGCCGTCGCCGTCCGGACGTTGTCACCGGTCACCATCTTGACGTCGATACCGGCGCGCTCGGTGGCCGCGATAGCGTCGGCGACTTCCTCCCGCGCCGGGTCGATCATGCCGACCAGCCCGACGAACGTGAGGCCGTCGCGGAGGTCGTCAGCGTCTGCAGCTTGTTCCACCACAGCCATTCCGAGGACCCGGAGCGCGTCGTCTGCGAACGCCGTCACTCGCGACGCGATCTGGTCGCGGTCCGCGTCGGTAAGCGTCTTTGCTCCCTCGGCCGTCAGCACCCGATCGCAGTTCTCCACGACGACCTCCGGGGCTCCTTTCACGTAGCCGACGTCGTCGTGCACGGTCCCCATCCACTTGCGATCGGAGGAAAACGGGATCTCGTCGGTCCGGGGATGGTCGGCCCGGAGTGCCTCGACGTCCAGGCCACGACGATCGGCGGCCTCGACGAGCGCCCGCTCGGTCGGGTCGCCCGCCTCCGCGGTGGCGTCGTTGCAGAGCGCCCCGATTCGCACCAGCAGTGCTTCGCGGTCGGTCACGTCGTGTGTTCCCGTTGATCCGTTCCCCTGTGTCACCTCGTCGACGTCGACGACGGCGTCGTTCACCCAGAGGCGACGCACCGTCATCTCGCCTCTGGTGAGCGTCCCCGTCTTGTCCGTGCAGATGACGTCGACGGAGCCGAGCGCTTCGACCGCCGGAAGCCGCCTGACCAGCGCGTTCTCGTCGGCCATCCGCCGAACGCCGAGCGCGAGCGTCAGCGTCACGACGGCGGGCAAGCCTTCCGGAATCGCGGCGACGGCGAGCGAGACGGCGGTGAGCGCGGACTGGACCGCGCTGGTGCCCCTGAGGATCAACAGGGGCGCGACCAGCGCCGACAGGAGGAAGATTCCGATCCCCAGGGTTCGCCCCAGGTCGTCGAGTTCCGACTGCAGCGGCGTCTCGGTCTCCGCCGTGCCGGCGAGTTCTGCGGCGATGTCGCCGACCGCCGTCTCCATGCCGGTGGCGGTCACGACGGCCTCGCCCTTCCCGCGGGTGACGCTCGTTGCCTTGTAGACCATGCCCGTGCGCTCGGCCAGCGGCGTGTCCGCCTCGACTACGGTCGTCGCCTTCGAAACCGGGACGCTCTCGCCCGTGAGCGCCGCCTCGTCGACCGTCAGGTCTGTCTCCGAGACGATGCGGGCGTCTGCGGGCACGACGTCGCCGCTCCGCAGGACGATCACGTCGCCGGGGACGAGTTCGGTCGCCTCGATCTCGCTCGATTCGCCGTCCCGCCGGACGGTCGCCGTCGGGGCCGCCAGCTCCCGCAGTGACTCTAAGCTGCGTTCAGCGCGGTAGTCCTGGACGAACCCGAAGACGCCGTTGGCACCGACGATGATCACGATCAACACTGCGTCGACGGTCTGTCCGGCCCACGTAGAGAGAAGGGCCGCGAACAGCAGGACCCAGATCAGCACGCTGTCGAACTGGACGAGAAAGATGTCGAGCGGCGATCGGCCGCCCGTCCGAACGATGTCGTTCTCGCCGTACGCTTCGAGTCGGCGGTGGGCCTCGTCGGTGGACAGTCCAGCGATGTCCGTCTCCAGCGCGTCGAGAACCTGCTCCGTTGGGTGCGCGTGCGGTGGATCGTCCATCGGCTTCGTACTGAGTTCCCCTGTCTACCGACGAGACAATGAAATGGGGGTCCACTCCGCGGCAGACCGCAGTGTTACTGTCTTCGTCGGAATCTGGTAGACCGGTATTTTCCATCTGTGTGTGGTGGGGAGTCACATGCAAGGGCTTCGATGGGTCCAGCTGACCGACGAAGAGATCGACGACTTCCTCGGGCGCGGGGGGACGGGGGTCATCTCCTTTGGGACGGAAGACGACGAACCGCCCGCCTCGATCCCGGTCTCCTACGGGTACAACGCGACCGACAGGGCGTTCTACTTCAACCTCTCGTTTCCCCCCGGGAGCCGCAAGGACGGCCTCGTCGACGAACCCGTCTCGTACGTCGTCCACGAGGAGGCAGACGGCGGGTGGCGAAGCGTCGTCGCGACCGGTCGCTTGACGGACGTCTCCGAGATGCCGTACGCCTCGGACGCCATCCAGGGGATGTGGGCGATCGAGATCCCGATCGTCGACGTGTTCGATCGCCCGCGGCGGGAAATCTCCTTCCAGCACTATCTACTCGTTCCCGACTCACTGTCCGGTCGAAAGGAGGTTCCGACGGACGACTGATTGGATACGCTCGTCCCCGCTGCCGACCGCCGACACCGGGGTGGCTCACTCGGTTCCGAGGAGCTCCGCGACGGCGGCGTGATCGGTGAGCAGTTCGCGCATCCGTTCGACGGTTGCCTCGTCCTGTGTGCGCCCGCCTCGAACGATCGACTCCGTGCGCTCGACCGTGGTCAACGTGTCCGACTGCACAGACAGGACGGGCACCGACCGTTCGGTCGCCGTGCCGAGGATGCGGCCCGAGGGATGGTGCCCGCCGGTCAGGACGAGACAGCGGATGCCGGACGCCTCGAGCGCTGCGGCCTGGACGTCTGCCCGGTCACCTCCAGTGATGACGGCAGCGTCTCTGGTTCGCCTGAAGTATCTGAGCGCGCTGTCTGCACCCATCGCCGCGACGGAGAACCGCTCGACGTATCGGTCGCTTCCCTCCTCGACGAGGACGGACGCGCCGAGTTCGTCGGCCAGATCGGCGACCGTCACGCCGGAGAGTTCCTGCACTCGTGGCACGATCCCGTAGACGGGAACGTCGCGCCCTTCGAGGAACGGAACCACGTCAGTCTCGAGGTCGTCGTACGCCGCGTCACCGACGTCGTTGAAGATCACGCCGGTCAGCCGATCGCCGAACGCGCGTCGGGCCGCGAGCACGTCGTCGACGTCGCCGGGACGCTCGTACGGGGCCACGAGCACGACGCGGGCGTCGAGCAGGTCTGCGACGTCGGCGTCCGTGAGGTCGACGATCTCCCCGACCGTGTACTCGCCGGCGCCTTCGACGACCATTCGGTCCGTCTCGCCGGCGAGTTCGTCGAACGCCTCGCGGACGCGCTCGCGGAGGTTCTCGGGGGTTTCCCGACCACGGATGGCCTGTTCGACGAACGTCGGCGAGTAGACGATCGGTTCGAGCGTCGACACGTCAGCGTCGATGCCGAGCAGTTCCTTCGCCAGCAGGGGATCGGCGTCGAGCGTCTTCCCGACGTTACTCTGCAGTCGGGTCCCCTTCGGCTTCATGTACCCGACGCGCTCACCGTTGTCAGACGCGAGCTGGGCCAGCGCCAGCGTGATCGCCGTCTTGCCAGTACTCTCTTCGAGCGAGACGATCAGCAGCGTCTCCGCTCCGCCGTCCGGTCGTACGCCGGTCTGTCGAGCGGTCGCGTCGTCGGGTCGTGTGTCGTCCGGTCCGTCCATCGCTTCGTCGCGGTCCGTATCGCTCGATCGATCCGTCGCGTCGTTCGTTCGCGCGTCGGTCTCTCCGTTCGGTGCGGTGCCCCGTGCCGTTCGCTCGGCTGTCGTGTCGGTATCAGTCATAGGTCCTCCGTGTCGACGGTTGCCCTGAGGTCGATCGCCTGCACGCCGTCCGGGCCGGCGACGAGCGGGTTGACGTCCAGTTCCACCAGCGCGGGGAAGTCGGTGACCAGTTGCGAGAGTCGTCCTAGCGTCTCAACGATGGCGTCGATATCCGCGGGTTCCCGTCCGCGAGCCCCGCGCAACAGCGGTGCTGCCGTGATCTCGTCGACCATGCTCCGGGCTTCCGTCTCCCCGATGGGGGCGACGCGGATCGACGTATCCTCCAGGATTTCGACGAAGATACCGCCCAGACCGAACAGTAACAGCGGACCGAACTGCGGGTCGCGGTTCATCCCGACGATGGTCTCCGTCGCAGCGTCGAGGTCCACCATCTCCTGAACCTGCACGCCGAGGATCGACGCGTTGGGCTGGTAGTTTCGCGCGCGAGCGACGAGGTCCTCGTAGGTGTCTTCGACCTCTTCGGTCGGGACGCCGACGGCCACGCCGCCGATGTCCGACTTGTGTGAGATGTCGGGGCTGACGATCTTCATCACCACGTCGCCGTCGATGTCGTCGGCGACGTCTCGGGCCCGGACCGGATCGTCGACGATTGCTGACGTCGGCGTCGGAATGCCGTACGCGTCGAGGAGGTCCATCGATTCGACACCGAGGCGGTTGTCCGTCCGGTCCGCAGCGCGTTCGAGGATCGATCGGGCGCGCTCCCTGTCGACGTCGTACGCGGTCGGGTCGTCCGCCGCACGACCGGTGATCTCGTCGTGTCGAGCCAGTGCGTCGAGGCCGGCCACCGCCCGTGAGGGGTCGAAGTAGTTCGGCACACCGGCGTCGCGCAGGATTCCCTCCGCCGTATCGACTCGCGAGCCGCCCATCAGACAGGTCACGATCGGTGTCTCGTACGAGTCGCGCACGTCGAGAACCATCTCTGCCAGATCTTCGTACGCGAGCACTGCCGTGGGGGCCGAGACGACGATCGCGCTCCCGACGTTCGGGTCGGCCAGCGCCCGTTCGAGCGCCGTCCGGAACCGGTCGACGTCCGCGTCGCCGATCACGTCGATCGGGTTGTAGACGGCCGCCTCCTCGGGCATCGCCGCTGTGAGGACCTCGATGGTGTCGTCGTCGAACGACGCCAGCTCGAGCGAGGAGTCGCCGACGGCATCGGTCGTCAGGACGCCCGGCCCGCCGGCGTTCGTGACGATCGCGACGCCCTCGGACTCGAGCGTCGAGAGCCCCGAGAGGCCGCGGGCGTAGTCGAACAGTTCCTCGACCGTGGACGCGCGAATCACGCCCGCCTGATCGAGGCCGGCCTCGTAGGCCTCCTCACTGCCGGCGATGGCGCCCGTGTGCGAGGAGGCGGCCTGTGCGCCAGCGTCTGTCCGGCCCGATTTCACGAGGACGACCGGCGTCTCCGACGTCACTTCGCGGGCCGCCTGTACGAAGGCCTGGCCGTCTTCGATCCCTTCGAGGTAGCCGACGATGACGTCGGTACCCTCGTCTTCGTCCCACGCGCGGAGGAAGTCGACCTCGTCGAGGACGGCCTTGTTCCCGACGGAGACGACGTGGCGAAACGAGATGCCCTCCTCGTTCGCCCAGTCGAGGACTGCCGTGATGAACGCCCCCGATTGGCTCATAAAGGAGATCGACCCTTCCCGGGCGATGTCGGGTCCGAACGTGGCGTTGAGGCCTGCAGGCGTCGACATGACGCCCAGGCTGTTCGGCCCGACGAGGTCGATGTCGTACTCCTCGGCGACCGCACGTAGTTCTCGCTCGCGTCTCGCTCCCTCGCTCCCACTCTCGCCGAAGCCGGCCGTGATGACCACGACGTTCGTCGTCCCCGCTTCGCCGAGGTCCCGGACCGCGTCGAGAACGGCCGACGGTGGGACGACGACGACGCCGAGGTCTATCGACGGTGCGCTCGCGACGTCCGGATAACAGTCGTACCCGAGCACCGTGTCCCGGCCGGGGTTGATCGGGACGATCTCGCCGTCGAAGTGTTCGTCGAGGTTCGTCACGAGCGATCGTCCGACGGATCCCTCGCGATCCGTCGCACCGACGATACCGACTCGATCGGGCCTGAACAGCCCTGAGAACCGTCCCATCGTTCGGACGGATGTGTTCGGGTACCGTAAAACCTCACCCGCGTTCCAGCGGGATGGGACGACTCCTTGGTCTCCGCTGGCCGATTGCAGGCAATCTCAGTCGTCGTCTTCGTAGGCGGCCCAGATGTATCGCGTCCCGACGGATCGATACGGGCGCCAGGGATCCGCGACGGTCCGCATCTCCGCGCGCGTCATCTCATCCCCGTCACCGTACAACTGCTGGATGCCGTTACGAATCGCGAGATCACCAAGCGGGAGGACGTCGGGCCGTTCGAGGACGAACAGGAGGTACATCTCCGCCGTCCACTCGCCGATTCCCTTGATCTCCGTCAGTCTGTCGACGACCTCGTCGTTCGAGTGGGTGGCCAGGCCCGAGCGGGTGAGATCGTTCTCGTCGAACGCGCGGGCGGCGTTGCGCAGGTACTCGACTTTCGTTCCCGAGAGGCCGGCGTCCAACAGCGGCTGATCCGCGGCCGAGAGCACGCGATCCGGCGTTATCTCGCCGTCGAGAACCTCGTACACTCGCTCTCTGATCGCGTTCGCACTCGCGGTCGAGAGCTGCTGGTTGATGATCGAGACGCAGAGGCGCTCGAACTCGTCCCACTCCGTTTCCGTGTACGGATCGTAGGTCTCGACGAGTTCTGCCATCACCGGATCGGTTCGCAACACGTCGTGAGCCTCGTCGGTGAACATTCTGGGTGCCAGCCGAACGGGCCTGTCGGGTACGTACCTTTCGATTCTCCCCATCGCAGAGACACTATTCGCGGCGCTCGGGTCCGGACGGGTCGACGCCGAATTCGGCCGCAGGTCGTTTTCACCAACTGCGACGTATGGTGGTATATAACACACTCCGCGGAATGCGCTGAGCCGAGGACGCAATGTCACGTTCCACACTGTTCGCGACGTGGTCGCGGTATCGGTCGATTCCCATCGTGTACCGAATCGGGGCTGCGTTCGTCCTCGGCTCGATCGTCGGTCTCGTGGTCGGCGCGCCGGCGACACGACTCCTGCCGCTCGGTGATCTCTTCGTGCGACTCCTGAGTATGATCGTCCTCCCGGTCATCGTGTTCACCCTCCTGATGGGGATCAGGGGCCTCACACCGTCGAAACTCGGTCGGATCGGCGGACAGGTCGTCGGTCTGTATTTGCTCACGTCGGCCGCCGCCGTGTTCATCGGGCTCTCGATCGCGAATGCGATCAACCCTGGAACGGGGCTGGAACTCTCGGCTGGCGAAGCCGAGACCCAGTCACCGCCACCGTTCGAAGAGGTGCTCCTTGGTATCGTTCCAGAGAACCCGATCGGTGCGATGGCGAACGCGGAGATCCTTCCGACGATCTTCTTCGTCATCGTCTTCGGCCTGGCGTTGGCGATGGTGGGAGACGCCACCGACGACGGTCGAGTCAGCGCAGGGGTCGAAACGATCTTCAACGTTGCCGAGGCGGGTGCCGAAGCGATGTTCAAGATCGTCTGGGGCGTCATGGAGTACGGGGTGATCGGTGTCTTTGCCCTGATGGCTGCGGTCTTCGCGGAGGCTGGCGTGGAAGCCGTCACGACCTTCGCCGTCCTCATCGTGACGCTGGCGCTCGCCGTGGCGTTGCACGTGGTGCTCGTCCACCTCGGTGCGATTATTCTCGTGCTGGTCGGGCAGTCCCCCGTTGCCTTCCTCGCCGGTGCCAAAGAGGCACTGATCACGGCGTTGAGCATCCGATCGAGCAGCGGCACACTTCCGGTCACGATGTCGAACGCCGACGAGAACTTCCACATCGACGAGTCCGTCTACGGCTTTTCGCTCCCGCTCGGGGCGACGATCAACATGGACGGGACCGCGCTGTACCAGGGCGTCGCAGCGATCTTCGCGGCGAACCTGGCTGGCGTCTCCCTGACCCTCGGCGAACAGGTCACCGTCGTCGCCATCGCCGTGCTGGCGAGTATCGGCGCCGCTGGCGTTCCGGGGGCCGGCCTCATCATGCTCACGATGGTGTTGACCCAGCTCGGCCTCCCACTCGCCGTCGTCGCGTTCGTCGCCGGCGTCGACCCGATCCTCGACAGACTCCGAACGATGACGAATATTAGCGGCGATCTCGCGGTGACGACCCTCGTCGCCTCGTGGAACGACGCGATCGACTTCGACAGGGGGTCCTGGGTTGGCGAACACGTGGACCAGTCGGGCCCGGTTCCGAGCGACGATTGAGCGCCTCTCCACCGATCGTCGGATGGACGGCCGGATCGACTCCCGCATCCGGGGCACCCGAAACGAATTCAGTCCTCGGAGCGTACACAGGGTGTGACGACGAGCACCGGTGGCGGGACCCTTCGGGATTTCTGGCAGTTCTATCGACGGTACGTGGAGACACCGATCCACGCCCTTTCGGTTGCACTCCTCGCTATTTTCGGAATCCTCGTCTTCGTGGACTCGTTGTTCGCGCTCCTGGCCATCGCGTCGTACGTCCTCCCGCCGATCGTCCTCTTCTCGATCGGCTGGTCCACACCGGCCGAACGGGACTTCGAACCCGACGAGCGTTCCGCGAGCCGCGCCCGCCGATCGGATCCGAAGTCGGCCGAACGCGCCACTGCAACGACCCAATCGAACCCACCCGCTCGGGCCTCTGTTGAGGACGGCGATACGGATTCGGACAGCGGCGACGGGGATGCAGACTCGGATGGCGATGATGGTGATTCGGATTCGGACAGCGGCGATGGAGATACGGATTCGGACAGCGGCGATGGAGATACGGATTCCGACAGCGACTCGTGACCGACTTCTAAGACCGTGAGCGCACCTGAACGGTAGTGAGGGTGTGCGACCCGGGGGGAAGGCTGGCCGGGTTGGAATGGATAACCGCGAGCAGCCGTCAGGCTGCGAGCGGGCCGACGACTGACCGAGAAGCCGCGCGAAGCGCGGCTGTCGGGGAGGGAGGAGTGCTTTTCATCGAAGTTTTTCCGAGCGTCGGCGGAACGTCGCCAGCATTGCTGGCGCACGTTCCGCCAGAGCGCAGAGAAAAAGTTCGGTTCTAGAACGCGCCCTTGCCCAGCAGCTCGCGCGCGATGATGTTCTTCTGGATCTCGGTGGTTCCTTCGTAGATCTGGGTGATCTTGGCGTCGCGGTAGAAGCGTTCGACGGGGAAGTCGTTGACGAAGCCGGCGCCGCCGTGGATCTGGACGGCCTCGTTGGCGGCGTCGACGGCGACGCGTGAGGCGAACTCCTTGGCCATGGAGGCCAGTTGCGTGATGTCTTCGCCCTGGTCGACCTTCCAGGCGGCCTTGTAGGTGAGGTTGCGCGCGGCCTCGGTCTCGGTGGCCATGTCGGCGAGTTTGTGCTGGATGGCCTGGAAGTCCGAGATCGGCCGGCCGAACTGCTCGCGGTCCTGGGCGTACTCGCTGGCGGCCTCGAGCGCGCCCTTCGCGATGCCGACGCCCTGGGCGGCGACGGCGGTACGTGTCTCGTCGAAGAACTGCATCTGTTGCATGAACGCGGCGTCGCGTGTGCCGATGAGGTTCTCTTCGGGGACGCGGACATCGTCGAAGATGAGTTCGGCGGTGTCGGAGGCACGAATGCCCAGTTTGCCAGTGATCTTCTCGGCTTCGAAGCCGTCACGGTCGGATTCGACGACGATCTGGGAGAATCCGTTGTAGCGCCCTTCGGCGTCGGGGTTGGTCTCGGCGAGAACGACGAAGTAGTCGCCGACGGAGCCGTTCGTAATCCACATCTTGTTGCCGTTGAGGACCCACTCGTCTCCGTCCTTCTCCGCGCGCGTGGAGACGGAAGAGACGTCGGAGCCGGTGTCCGGTTCTGAGATAGCGGCGCCGGTGATGGCCTCGCCGGCAGCGACGGGTTCGAGGAACCGTTCTTTCTGCTCGTCGGTGCCGAAGGCGATGATGGCCTCACAGCCGAACGATGTCGAGATGAGCGAGAGGCCGATGCCGGCGTCGACGGCGAACAGCTCTTCGACGATCATGGCGACCTCGAGTGAGCCGTAGCCCGCGCCGCCGTACTCGATGGGGATGTGTGGACCGAGCAGGCCCATGTCGGCAGCCTTCTCGATTATCTCGTGGGGGTACTTCTCTTCGACGTCGTACTCCTCGGCGACGGGGGCGATCTCGTTCTCCGCGAAGCGTCGAACCTCCTCGCGAAGCTGTTTCTGCTCGTCGGTGAGTTCGAAGTCCATGTGTGTGACACGACGCCATAGCCGTAAAGTGTTTTGTAACCCGAAGTAAACTGAAACGGCGTTTTCGGCGTCCCGGAGGGAAACGTTGAAACGGGATCACGTCGCATATATTGACATGGACGTAGACGACATCAACACCGTCGCAGTTCTCGGGGCTGGCAACATGGGCCACGGAATCGCGGAGGTAGCGGCACTGGCCGGCTACGACGTGACCATGCGTGACGTCAACGAAGAGTTCGTCCAGGACGGCTACGATCAGATCGAGTGGTCGCTCGGGAAACTGGCAGAGCGTGAGCAGATCTCCGACGACGACGCCGACGAGGCGCTCGACCGGATCACGCCGCTCGTCGACGTGGGCGAGGCGGTCGGCGACGCCGACGTCGTCATCGAGGCCGTTCCGGAGAAGATGGACATCAAGACGGAGGTGTACCAGGACGTCGAGGCGCACGCCCCCGATCGCGCCATCTTCGCGACGAACACGTCCAGTCTCTCGATCACTGAGCTGTCGGAGGTGACCGATCGACCGGCGCAGTTCTGTGGGATGCACTTCTTCAACCCGCCGGTGCGCATGCAACTCGTCGAGGTCATCTCGGGCGCGCACTCGTCCGACGAGACGCTCGATGCGATCGGATCCCTGGCCGAGGACTTCGGGAAGACACCCGTCCGCGTCCACAAGGATTCACCCGGCTTCATCGTCAACCGCGTGCTCGTTCCGCTGATGAACGAGGCGGCGTGGATGGTCTACGAGGACGAAGCCACCGTCGAGGAGGTCGACTCCACGGCGAGCTACGACATGGGCCTCCCGATGGGGTTGTTCGAACTCACGGATCAGGTCGGTCTCGACGTGGGCCTCCACGTGCAGGAGTACATGCACGAGACGCTGGGTGAGGCCTACGAGCCGTGCCCGATGACCGAGGAGAAGGTCGAGGCGGGCGAACTCGGAAAGAAGACCGGCAAAGGTGTCTACGATTACGAGGACGGCGAGGGCGTCGAGATCCCGACCGACGCCGGTGCCGAGTGGATCGAGGACCGCCTGTTGGCCGTCATGGCCGACGAGGTCGCCCAGCTGATCGACGACGACGTCGCGGGGCCGGACGCGATCGATCGTGCGATGCAACTCGGCGCCGGCTTCCCGGACGGTCCGGCCAAGATGGCCGACGACCGCGGGCTCGAGGCGTTGTACGACGCGCTCGAAACGGCTCACGAGGATAGCGGGGCCGCCCGTCACGAACCGTCCGACGCGTTCGCCGACTTCGTCGAGGACGGCCAGTTCTACGAATCGGTCGGATCCGAGGACGCAGACGGCTACGACTACGACTCGATCGCGGTCACTGTCCAGGACTCGGTCGGACACCTCGCCATCGACCGAGCACACCGGATGAACACGATCACGACGGACATGATCGAAGAGATCGACGACGCCGTCGACACACTCGTCGAGGACGACGCCGTTCGCGCGATCCTCCTCACTGGTGATGGTGACCGTGCGTTCTCGGCCGGGTTCGACGCCTCGACCGCGGCGGCTGGGAGCGGTATCGAAGCGGCCGATCTGTCGCGGCTCGGTCAGCGCGTTTTCGGACGCTTCGAGGAGATTCCGGTTCCCGTCCTCGCCGCGATCGACGGCTACTGCCTCGGCGGCGGCATGGAGCTATCGGCCTGCGCAGACATGCGCATCGCCAGCGAGCGCTCGCAGTTCGGTCAACCGGAGCACAATCTCGGGCTCCTCCCAGGCTGGGGCGGTACCCAGCGCCTGCCGCGCATCGTCGGCGAAGGCCGAGCCAAGGAGATCATCTTCACCGCGCGCAACGATTACGATCCGGAGACGATGGCCGACTACGGGTTCGTAAACGAGGTCGTCCCGACCGACGAGTTCGAGGAGCGGGCGTGGGAACTGGCACGTGACCTCGCAGCCGGCCCGCCGATCGCGATGAAATTCACCAAGCGCGCGATGCTCGCCGGTCGCGACGGCGTCGACGCTGGCCTCGAAGTCGAGTCCAGTTCCTTCGGGCATCTCTTTACGACGGACGACCTCTGGGAGGGGCTCTCCGCGTTCCAGTCCGACCGCGATCCGGAATTCGAGGGCCAGTAAGGGCGGTACGGTGTCGTCTCCGACGTGTAATTCTGAGAAGCTGCGATTCACATGTATGAACGCTACCTGTATCCTGGGCTCGCCGTGGTGTCACGTTCCGAGGTGGCTATCGAAACGTGTCATCGAACCGGATAGAACTCGAGTATCGTCCGATTACTCCGTCCAGAGCGGGCGTGCATCCCCATCAGCATCTGTGGGCAAGAAACCGCGTCGGTGTGGCCGGTGCGTTCGGTCCGGCCTGTCCGTTCGCAACGGCCGAAGCAACCATTGGAAATATAATATTGGAAATATGATAACTGGTCGCGAGATTTATCACGGAGTGAACCCATTCGGGCATGTGGTCGAATCGATCGTGACCGAGTGGGAGGTGTTGGTCGATGAGTGACGAGGAGCCGGAAGTACTCGTCGTCGACGACGAGGCCAGACTGGCGGATCTCTTTGCAGCCTGGATCGGTACCGAGCGCCCCGTCGAAACCGCGTACGACGGCGACGAGGCCCTCTCGAAGATGAGTGACTCCGTCGAGATCGTCCTGCTCGACAGGCGGATGCCGGGTCTCTCCGGTGACGAAGTTCTCGAAGCGCTCCGTGACGCTGGATACGACTGTCGCGTCGTCATGGTAACCGCCGTCGATCCCGACTTCGACATAATCGAAATGGGATTCGACGATTATCTCGTCAAGCCTGTGTCGAAGGAGGAACTACTCACGATGATCGACCAGGTCACGAGTCGATCAGCGTACGAATCCGACATTCAGGAGTACTACTCGCTGGTCTCGAAGAAGGCGCTCCTCGAGTCTGAGAAGGCCGAGCGTGAACTCGAGAACAACGACGAGTACCAGGAGTTGATCGACCGCGTCGACGAACTCCGGTCGGAAGTCGACGCGAGCGTCTCCGACATGCAGTCCCACGACGATTTCGTCGGTGCGTTCCAGGACCTTCAGTCTGAGAACTAGGACCGACCGGAGAATCTCGTGCGTTCGTCACCCGCCGCTCTGTAGCCATCAGTTCCGTCCCGCCTCTCGATCGTGCCGTCGCTGTCCACTCGGTGTGGTTTCACACGTTCTCGTATCCGGGAGACAGCGTGCCGTCTCCAGATACGTTTCCGTCCCCGTCCGGGAAACCGTCGTACGAGCAGTTACCGATCCGTCTCCAGTCGCGTCCGGACGGCGTTCCTGTCGACGGTTCCCGAGTCCGTTCTCGGGAGGGTATCGACGAAGGCGATCGTACGCGGCCGTTTGTGGGGCGCGAACCGGTCGTCGCAGAACCGTTCGAGCGCCGCCCGATCGACGTCGCCAGCGTCGGAATCGAGGACGATGGCTGCGCCAACTCGTTCGCCCCAGCGGTCGTCTCGAAGGCCGACGACGGCTGCGTCCGTGACCGACCGGTGTTCACACAGCGTGTGGGCGACTTCGGTCGGATCGACCGTCTCGCCGCCGGTGACGATCCGATCGCTCCGACGGCCGGTGACGTAGAGAGCACCGTCGTCCAGGTGACCGAGATCGCCCGTTCGGAACCGACCGTCCTCGAACGCAGCCGCCGTCTGTGCCGGATCCAGGTATCCTGGGGAGACCGTCGGGCCCGAGACGATCACCTCACCCGTTTCACCCTGGTCGACGGGGGTGCCGTCCTCGCCGACTAGTTCGATACTCGTGCCGACGAGTGGGTGTCCGACGCTGTCGGGACGCCGTCGAGCCTGGTCCGGTGTCGCTGTCGCGATCTGTGAGGCGGTCTCGCTCGCACCGTAACTCGGACAGATCGGAATCCCGGCGTCTCCACACGCCGTTACGAGCTCCGATGGCGTCGGTGCACCGCCAGTGAGGACGAACCGGAGGTGCGACGGCGGGTCCCACCCCCACTCGAGGAGGGACCGAACCATCGTCGGAACGACCGATGTGCCCGTACATCGGATGTCCTCGACGATCCGGGCTATCTCGTGCGGTTCCGTCGACCGCGTCGTGACGAGCGTCGTTCCGTACAGCGCCGATCTGACGACCGGGGCAAATCCGCCCATGTGGTGTTGCGGGAGCGGGACCAGCCACCGGTCGTCCGGATCGACGCCGAGGCGGAACGCAGACGCGACCGCGCTCGACCGGAGATTCGATGTCGTCACTCTGACCCCTTTGGGTGTCCCGGTCGTTCCGGAGGTGAAGACGACGACCTGCGTGTGGTCAGGCCCGAGCTCGGCGGCGTCCATCGTCGCCGTCCCCGTCGCGTCCGACGGATCGTCGCGGCGGCTCGCTCCGTCACCCGGCGCGGTCGGAACGTCGTGTAGCGTGACGATACGGTCGACGTCACAGCGTGACGCGAGTGATTCGCCGAGCGGATCTGTCTCAGTGGCGGTGACGAGCCCGTCCAGTGACGCCTGCGAGGCTTTCTCGACGAGGGAGTCGTTCGATTCGTCGGGTGGCAAGAGTACCAGCGTCCCCCCGAGTCGGGCGACGGCGAACGCCGTCGTGACGAGTCGCGGCCCCGTAGACAGGAGCGTTCCGACCCGAGCATCCGTCTCGACGTCGAGGCGACCCGCGAGCGTCGTCACTACGTCGTCGAGTTCCCGGTACGTCCACCGGCGACCGTCGTCGGCGTCGACGAGGGCCGTTCGATTCGGCGTGGTGGTCGCGCGCAGTCGACAGAGGTCGGTCGTGGGCCAGTCCGTCGGCGTCACGGTTCGTCCCAGACGTTTTCGACGCCTAATCCCTTCGTTTGTGGTATCACGGCTGTTCCGCCGTCGATGAAGACGGGGTCGCGTGCGAGGTCCTCGGCCAGTCTGTCCCCGGTCGCGACACCGGAGGCGAGGACGTTCGGGATCGCCGCAGCGAGGTGGACGGCCGCGGTTCGAGCGACGACGGCGTCGATCGTCGTGGTCACGATCACCGACCGGTCGGATTCGCCGACCCAGGCGGCGACCTGCCGGGCGACGTCGACACCGCCGAGCGCCATGGGCTTGAGGACGTAGACGTCGGCCGCGTGCGCGGATTCGATGGCGTCGACGCCGTGTTCGAGTAGGCCCTCGTCGACGGCGATCGCGACACCGTTGCCGCGCAACTCCGCGAGTCCCGAGAGCGCGCCGGCTGGCAGAGGTTGTTCGAGGATCGAGACGTCGAGATCGTTCAGCCCGTCGAGCGCTCGTTCGGCTTCGTCGAAGGTCCAGGCGCCGTTCGCGTCGACGCGAAGGTCGAGATCGTCCCCGAACGTCTCCCTGACGCGCCGGACCCGTTCGACGTCGTCCGCGACCGATCGCCGCCCGACCTTGAGCTTGCAGCACTGGAATCCGTCGTCGACGGCTCGGTCGACGGCGTCGACCGTCTCGTCGGCGTCGCCGTCGCCGATCGTCGCGTTGACCGGAATGCGCGGTACTCGTTCCAGGGCGCCGAGGTCCCGATACAGTGGGTTCGCGTCACGCGTCGCGGCCAGGTCCGCAAGCGCCAGCGAGATGCCGTGTCGATCGGCGGCGGTGTGGTCGACGGCGTCGAGTACGGCGGCGTGGCCGTTGGACTGGGCGTCTACGGCGTCGTCGAGTGCCTCGCGGCATTCGTCGAGTGATTCCGTCCACCCGGCGAGCGGCGTGGATTCCCCGTAGCCTGTGTCCGTCCCGTCCGTGAGCCGGATCAAGAACCCGGCTCGTTCGTCTATCGTTCCGTCGGCCGTCTGGAGGGGGCGATCGAGCGGACAGCGAAACGATCGGTACGTCACGTCGAGGCTCACGAGAGAATCAGTCCTCCGGCGAAGGTGAGCGCGTACAGCGTGAGTAGCATTCCCGTTCGTTCGAGGGCGAAGTTGAGGTCCACCTCCTGCCAGACGAGTCGACCGACCAGCAGGGCGTGTGGAATCGTCAGGAGTGGGAGCAGGACGGCAGCGCCGAGGTGAGGATCGGTCCAGAGTCCGATCGGCACGAGGTAGGCGACGGCGACGAGTGCGGTCCACTGGAGCTTGGTGAATCGTCGTCCGAAGCGCACGGCGAGCGTTCGCTTCCCGGTTTCGGCGTCCGTGTCGACGTCCCGGAGGTTATTCACGACGAGTATGGCTGTCGCGAGCGCCCCGATCGGGACGCCGGCCAGAAGCGAGTCCGTCGTGATCGCGTCTGGGGGAAGAGTCAGGGGGAATCCCTCGACGACGTGACTGGCGGCCTGGACGTAGTACGTGCCGGCGACGGCGACCAGGCCGAAGTACACGAACACGAATAGGTCGCCGAGACCGTGGTAGCCGAGGGGGTAGGGACCGCCGGTGTACGCCCAGCCGAACAGGACGCCCGAGAGTCCGATCACGACGATCGGGAGTCCGCCCACGAAGACCAGGTAGACGCCGGCGAGGATGGCGAGAGCGAAGGTAGTCACCGCCGCTCGTTTCACCTGTCCCGGCGGGATGAGGCCCGTCTGTGTGACGCGGGTGAACCCTTCGCGGTCGTCCGTGTCCGCGCCGTGTTTGGCGTCGTAGTAGTCGTTGGCGAAGTTCGTACCGATCTGGATGAGTGCGGCCCCGAGAGCGGCGAACAGCGCCGGAACCAGGGCGAAGACGTGATCGTGGAGGGCCAGTCCCGTCCCCACGACGACAGGCGCGATCGCGGCGGGGAGCGTCTGTGGACGGGCCGCCATCAGCCACGCACGGCTTCGAGAGACGTTCGGCTCGACCGTCGTCATTACTCGATACTGTTGTTCCCCGAGAGTGTCAACGTTGGCATTGCGGTCGGATCGACGCTCGGTCGCGCGTCGGTCGCTCGTTCGTTTTGTCCGTGATCGACATCGGTTTTCGACCGGTGTCTCGCGCCGTCGGTGATGGGTTTTCGACCATCCGTTCGCGTGACCGTCGATCCGAATTCGATCGTCTGTACCCGTGATCGTCGATCCGAAGTCGATCGTCTGTACCCGTGATCGTCGATCCGATTCGGTCGTCTGTACACGGGACCGTCGATCCGATTCGGTCGTCTGTACACGGGACCGTCGATCCGATTCGGTCCTCTGTACACGGGACCGTCGATCCGTTATCGGGCGCTGGGTCGTGGTCGACTCTCACCCACGTGACGGTGCACGCTGCTGCCGGTCAGTAGTGCCAGGGATAGTCGTCGAAGTCCGGTTCCCGTCCCTCGACGAACGCGTCGCGGCCCTCCTGGGCCTCGTCGGTCATGTACCCGAGTCGGGTGGCCTCACCGGCGAACACCTGCTGGCCGACGAATCCGTCGTCGGCGAGGTTGAACCCGTACTTGAGCATCCGCATGGCAGTGGGGCTCTTCCCGTTGATCCGTTCACCCCACGCGAGCGCGGTCTCCTCCAGTTCCTCGTGCGGGACGACCTCGTTGACCATCCCCATCTCGGCGGCCTCCGCCGCGGAGTAGGTCTTTCCCAGGAAGAACACCTCGCGGGCCTTCTTCTGGCCGATCTGACGGGCCAGATAGGCCGAGCCGAAGCCAGCGTCGTAGCTCGCGACGTCCGGGTCCGTCTGCAGGAATTTCGCGTGCTCTCGCGAGGCCAGCGTGAGGTCACAGACGACGTGCAACGAGTGTCCGCCGCCGACCGCCCATCCCGGCACGACGCAGACGACGACCTTCGGAATGTGACGGATCTGACGCTGCACCTCGAGGATGTGTAACCGTCCGCCCTCGGAGGCGCGCGGTTCGGACCCATCGTACTCGTAGCCCGATTCGCCCCGAATAGTCTGGTCACCGCCGGAGCAGAACGCCCAGCCGCCATCTTTCGGCGACGGACCGTTACCGGTCAGGAGTACACACCCGACGTCGGTCTGGCGCTTGGCGTGTCGGAGCGCGTCGGACAGTTCGTCCACCGTCCGCGGGCGAAACGCGTTGCGCACGGCCGGCCGATCGAACGCGATACGGACGGTTCCCGACTCGACCGCCCGATGGTACGTGATATCCTCGAAATCGAACGTCGCCACCGGATCCCACTGCGATTCGTCGAAGAGTTCGGACACCATTACCGTCTTCTTCGGCGTCCGACCCAAATAGGTTCCCGTGACGGTTTCGACGTTATGTCAGAGTCGGTCCTGTCGTCGATCGGGGTGACGAAATCCGGAATGTTCTACCTCCCTGGGTTTCGGAATGCAAAATTGACTGCCGTTGCGATTGATTTTTTACGTCTGCCTCGGTACGAAGCGGAAACGGATGGGCGAGACTTACTACGATGTACTCGGCGTCGATCCGGACGCCTCGGTCGCGGTGATCGAACGCGCCTACCGCGAGCGTGTCCTAGAGACCCATCCGGACCACAACGACGCCCCCGACGCGGCCGAACGATTCTCACGAGTGACGACCGCCGCCGACGTCCTCACGGACGAATTGGAGCGGGCCCGGTACGATCGACTCGGGCACGATGGGTACGTCGCGTCCGGGAGCGACGCGTCCCGGTCGGCCGCGAACGACGATTCCGGTGACGAACCCGTCGGGACCGACCGTGGCTGGCCGGACGAGGGGTGGTGGGAGCGGTACGCATCCCGGGATCGCGCGTCGACCGCCGACCCATCGGGACCGAGCCATCACGCTCGTCATCGCGCACGTCGTGACCGCGCACGTCGAGAACGGTGGCGAACGGACACCGGTGGATCGGGATCCGTGGGCGATTCGGGATCGTCGTTCGGGAATGGAACTCGACAGGGGTCGCGATCCGGGTTCGCGCGTTCCACCGGCTCGGGCGGCAGGCGAGAGTCGAGCTATCGTCAACGGGCCGGTCGTGACCCGTGGGCGCACGGGTCGACCGCCGGGACCGGATCGGGTCGATCCGGGTACGTCGTGACACAGTGGGACGACGAGGTCGAACTCAAGCGTCCGTTCAGACCACTCGACGGCTCGACGATCGTCGTGGGGGCCGGTATCGCCGCCATCTATCCGGTCCTGGTCTACGGGACGATCACGCCGGTCTTCCCGTGGCCCGTCAACCTGTGTATCGGCGCCTGTACCCTCCTCGTGATCGGATATCTCCTGACGACGCCGCGAGTCGCGCTTTGCGTGTTCGGGAGCCTGAGCCTCCTGGCGTCGGCCTGGTTCGCGATCGGTCGCCCCGTCTCACCCCTGTCGCCGCTGGCCCTCGGTGTTCTGGGCGGATTCTGGATTCCGTTCGGGTACGCGCTCGCGGTATGGTGGGTGTTGACGCACTGATCGGTGATCAGTGCAGGTTCCTGGCATCCGTGCCCGGTGGCGCGGGACATCGAGCCTTCATGGTGATCGTCCTCGGCCACGAGTCGTCGACTCTCACTCCGAGACGCGGGACGTCACCGTATCGAGCAGGGTTTCCCGCCGTCGGTGACTCGACGCCGCGTCGAAGTGGACGGCGACGACCGTCGTTCCGTCGGTCGAGACGGCATTTGCGTACGTCCGTTCGAACGTCTCTGGGTCTGCACTGACGTAGTCGAACCCGTACACCGAGCCGAACGGTTCGAAGTCGAGCCCGTGTGGCGTCTTGAACTGTGCGGTGAAGGGTGGGTCGTGGGCTTCGATAGGGAGTTTGTGGAAGATGCCGCCCCCGTCGTTGTGGACGAGGACGATCGTCGCGTCGACGGGACACCGTGAGAGTGCGAGGAGGCCGTTGCTGTCGTGGTAGAACGCGAGATCACCCGTGACGAGCGTGAGCGGATCGTCCGTGGCACTCCCTGCCCCGAGTGCCGTGCTAACGATGCCGTCGATACCGCTTGCGCCCCGGTTCGCCAGGACGGTGAGCGACGCCTCGCGCGGCCGTCCGAACAGGTCGGCGTCGCGGATCGGCATGCTGTTCGAGACGAACACGGTCGACGGGTCAGGCGCTCGCTCGAGAACCGTGGCGAGAACGCTCCCTTCGACGGGTGACGAGGCGAGCGCGTCGGCCGATCGCTGTCGGTCGACCGCCTCGTCGACGGTCCGCTCCGCGTCCGTGAAGTGGCCCAACCAGTCGCCGTCCGATGTCGACGCCTGCCTCGCACCGACACGCGTAGCGAGTTCGGGGAGCAGCGTCGACGGAGCTGCGACGACCAGATCGGTCGCGCTGAACGTCGCCTCGCGCCACGATCCAGCCGGATCCACGACGAATTGACGGCAGTTCGCGTCTTTGAGTGCCCGTCTGAGCCGTTTCGACGTCGGTGAGGCACCGATTCGGACGACGCAATCCGGATCCGGGAGGGCGTCTACGTAGGCGTCGTATCCGCCGCACACGGTGGGAGACGACGCGCCGGGGCCGAATCGAACGGCCGAGAGCGGGTCTGCCAGGATGGGTGCCCCGATCGATTCCGCTAGCTCGACGAGCGGATCCCGCCAGGTGGCGTGATTCGAGAGCGCCTCGGGATCTGCGGGTCCGGCGACGAACAGCGGACGGTCGGCGTCTTCGAGCGCGTCGACGAGCGAGTCCACGGTGTCGGAGTCCGTCGAGACCGTTCCGTTCGTGGTCGAAACGTACGGGCCGTTTCGGGACTGTTCGAGCAACGGGTCGAGCTGCTCGCGAGGGATCGGCTCCGCCGTCGGATCCGGATCGAGCGGCTTGGCGAACGGGCAGTTCAGGTGGACGGGTCCGCTCGGCGTGTCGGAGGCGCGTCCGAGCGCCCTGGCGACCGTCGTTCGGACGCTCGCGAGGGTCCGCTCGTTCGGGACCGGTTCGGGCAACTGCGCGTACCACCGAACCGAATCGCCGTAGAGCTTCGTCTGGTCGATGGTCTGGTTCGCTCCACTGTCTGCGAGTTCTGCCGGCCGATCGGCGGTGAGTACGAGCAGCGGCACGCGGCCGGTATCGGCCTCGATGACGGCCGGGTGGACGTTCGCAGCGGCGGTCCCAGAGGTACAGACGAGTGCGGTCGGCTCACTCGTCCGGCGACCGCGGCCGAGGGCGTAGAAGCCTGCCGACCGTTCGTCCAGGTGTGAGTGGACAGTGACGTCCTCGTGTGCCGCAAACGCGGCGGTGAGGGGTGTGGACCGGCTTCCGGGGGCGATGCAGACGTGTTCGAGCCCGCCCGCGGCCAGTTCGGAAACGATAGTGCGCCCCCACAGCGTCGCCGGGTTGACGTCTGTCATGCGGTTTCTCGCCCGAACTCGTCTATGATCGAGCGGAGCTTGAGTTCGATCTCGTCGGCCTCCTCGGCCGCGTCGCTGCCGGCGACGATCCCGTTCCCGGCGAACACCGAGAGGGCCGTCCCGTTCGCCACGCCGGATCTGATTCCGACGGCGAACTCACCGTCTCCGTGTGCGTCGAACCAGCCGATCGGGGCAGCGTACCACCCGCGGTCGATCGGTTCGATCGACCGGATACTCTCACATGCCCGTGATTGCGGGACGCCGCCGACGGCCGGCGTCGGGTGGAGCGCAGCGACGACGTCGAGGACGTGCGTGCCGCCGTCGAGTCGCCCGAACATCGGCGTTTGGAGGTGCTGTATCGTCGCGAGTCGCTTGATCTGCTGGGTATCGACGGTGAGCGACTCGGCGATTGGGTCGAGGTTAGAGCGAATTGCATCGACGACGAACGCGTGTTCGGCGTCGAGTTTGTCGCTGTGGCGGAGCCGTTCGGCGTGGGCGGAGTCCTCGTCCGGCGTTTCGCCCCGGGGAACCGAACCGGCGAGCGCTTCGGTCTCGAATCGATCGCCCCGCTTCGCGATCAGCCGTTCGGGGGGTGCGCCGAAGAAGGTTCCACCGGCGGTCCCGTCGAACGAGAATCGATAGCACTCGGGGTAGCGTCCTCCCAGCCGTCCGAGCGTCGATATCGGATCGACGGGCTGGTCGAGATCCACGGTCAGTGCCTGGGCGAGGACGATCTTTTCCAGGTCGGTCGTCGCTATCGCGTGGACGGCTTCGTCGACCTGTCGGTGCCACTCGTCGGTGGTCGTCGATCGTGCTCTGTTCTCTATCGTCGGTGTCGGACCGTCGGTCCGGTCACGGGGCGCCGATTCGAGCGCGGACACGACGTCCCCGAGGCGGTCGGCCACCTCGTCCTCCCGGTCGACGACGGTCACCCACCGCTCGCCATCGTCGACCGTCACTTGCACGGTCGGGACGACGAACCTGGCCGGGGGGAACCCACGCCACATCGCCCGCCGGGCACCGGGTGCGGTCTCGTCTACTCGATCTCGCGACGTCTCGTCGGTCCGATTCGGTGGAGAACCCCCTTCGCGCGCGCCGTGGAAGGTGAACCCGCCGACGGCGCGAGGTCGACTCGCCGGCGGTCCGTCGTGATCGATACCGGCGAAGAGTTCCGCGGCCCGGTCGCGGACGCGTTCGATCCGATCCGGTCGCGTGACGGTGAGCTCGGTAGCGACGCCTCGACCGACGAGTTCGAGGCCGTCGGGCGCCGACCAGCAGTGCCCGTGGTCGTCGACGGTGTCGAGGATGCCCGCTATCGAGCCGTCCCCGAGTCGGCGGCTTCGACTCGTGAGTGCGGGTCGTTCGGTCGTCGACGACGCGGTGTGCCCACCCGGGGCGGATACCATTGCAGGGTCATCGGGAGGGAACTGCCTTCAGCCTAACTATATCGCTCCTCGTTCCAGGGATTCGCCGTCTCGGAGTACCCCCGTCGTTCCCAGAAACCGAGCGCCGGCTCGGTGAGAAACTCGATTCCGTCGACCCACTTCGCCCCCTTGTACGCGTACCGGTGTGGGGTGACGACGCGCACTGGCCCACCGTGGTCGGCGGGCAGCGTTTCACCGTCTAGCTCCCACGCGAGCATGACTTCCTCGCGCAGACAGTCTTCGAGCGGGAGGTCGGTGGTGTACCCGTCGCTGGCCGAGAACAGGACGTGGACCGCGTCGTCGTCGACCCCGACGAGCGAGGCGAGGGTCGGAAACGTGACACCCGTGAACGTGCAGTCGAATCGACTCCAGCCGGTCACGCAGTGAAAGTCCTGGCGTTGGGTCTCCGATGGAAGTGCTCGAAACTCCTCCCAGGTGAGTGTCCGCGGCGACGCTACCGCTCCGGTGAGAGAGAGTTCCCACTCGTCGCGATTCACTGCCGGCGTCTCCCCTTTGCTGAGGACGGGGAAGGCCGTCGTCTCCCGCTGGCCGGGTGGAAGCCGTTCACCGTCGAACTCCCGGTGGAGATCGGTGACGTCTTTCATACCATATCGTACGTGGTCGGGACCGTAGGTGTGGTGGTTTTACCCGACCACCCCTCGTCGTCCCTCGATCGGAGCCATTCTCGTCCGATCTGGCACCGTCGGGGTGATCCGTTTCGTGCGTGACTGAAGCCGTCGGAACCTGGGAGCTAACGAGGGATTACGGGCACGCCACGGCCCGTGAAACCCGCTGAAACGGTCCGACGACGTGACCCTCAATCGTCGGCGAACCGATACGGTGGGGATAACCAAGTGCGACGTGGCCGACCGATGCTCTCGCATGGCAACGAAACAATTGATGCGCGATCAGTCGACGACAACGGAGCCCGTCGAAGCCGGGTCGGAAGCGATGGGGCCAGCGGTCATGGCAGCCGCCGCCTCTGTCGGACTCTCGTGGTACTACTTCTTCCTCAAGGGGGAGAAAGAACGTGGACTCTTCGTCGGACTCTGGCCGCCGACGATCCTGGCGTTCGCCAGTTACTTCATGCAGCATCGGATGAACAACCGGCTGTCGATGATAACGGAACCCGGTCGTTCGATCAAGCAGACGATCGACTCGGTAATGGGGAACGCCTGACGACCGATCGTCGACGCTCGGTCGTCAGTCAGTCGTGATAGGTCGGCTTCGTTCCGGACGGAGCCGGGATCGGTGGACCCACCTGTATTCGTCTCCACGCCCCGGTTCGGGTGGGGTGCTCGTCGGTGTGTCGCGTATCGTACACCAAACTGTCGCATTCACCAGTCAGGCGTCCGTTCCCACCTGTGTAAGTTCCCCGTCAAACTTAAATGCCCCTCCACCGAAACCCGAATCAGATGCCGAAAGTTGAGCTCACGATCCCGGAACACCTAGAGATGCAGATCGCCCAGATGGTCGAACGCGGCGAGTTCGTCAATCGGGAAGAGGCGGTCGAAGACTTGCTCTCGACTGGGATAAAGGCCTACAAAACGAGCGGTCCGCAGGACGAGGAGGAACCGGGATTCGAAGACGACGGAATGATGGGACACGACGACGAATACGTCTTCTGACCGACGCGTTACAGGACGAACAGGGGAACGCCGATACTCACACCGAGTCCGACGACGAGTATCGCCGCGCCGATCGCTGCGTTTTTCGCCTCGAAGTCGCTCATCGGTGCCGTCTCTCGTGGCGTGTGTTGTGCGTCATCGGATGTCGATCCAGCGTCGTCCGAATTCTCTCGTTTCGCGTCGTCCGCATCCTCTCGTTCCGTTTCGTCGGCCATACGAGATGGTACCCGGGAGAGCCCCTTAAACCCGTCTACACCGACACACGGATCGACCCGATTGCGGGTGTCGACGTCAGTTCCTCCCCGTTCGTGTCGTACAGCAAGTATTTATTCGGTGGGTAGCTACCGAGAACAGATGCCCTCTGGAGACTGGACGCGACGAGGCGTACTCGCGGCAGGAGGCGCGTGCGTCGCCGGCGCCCTGGCCGGTTGTTCCCGCACTGAATTCCGCGAATCGTCGTCGCACCGATCGACGGTCGATCTGGGAGGGACCGACGTCTCGACACACGAGTACGAGGTTCTGTTCGCGCGGGCCGAGACCGATTCCCAGTTCGTCTTCCCCGACGAGGATGCAGCCGAGAAATACAGCGCAAACGGCGGGGCAGATTCGGCGTACGCCCGGCTGAACTCCACGTTTTTCGTCCTCGACGACGCAGCTGCGGACACGCTGCGAATCGAGACGGCGGCGGCCGACCTTCGGTCGTTCGTCGCGGCGACCGATTTTGAATCCGAATCGATCGTCGTGGAGCAGCGTTCCATCGGCGACTGCTACTACCGAGAGCTTACGGGCGTCGAGGCTCGCGACGACGATTTCCGGTTTCACCTCTGTCGCTGGTTGAAGGAGCCGACGACCCGATGTGAGGCTGACAAGCGCGTGATGGAGGCGATCGTCATCCGGGTCGCTCGACCCTACCGGGACCGGCCGTCGAGCAGCGGCAGTTCCGAGAGTATGGTCTGTCGGTCCGCTGATTCCGACGCTGCACACGCCGGGAACCGGTCAGCTACCGAGGGAGATTCCCGATGACCGGCGATCGAACGCTCCGTCCGACCCGACGCGACTTCCTCGCCGCAGCTTCTGTCGGTGGGGCCGGGACGTCGCTGGCGGGCTGTCTCGACCGTCTTCCCTGGCGAGAGCGTACTTCGAACGGTCGCGTCCCGGCGAATTCGGTGGACGCCGTTCTGTCTGCCGATGGGCCATCGATCGAGTGGCCGGACCCCATCGAGCCGTCGTCGGCGTCGATAGCCGACGCCCACGACCGCGTCGACGAACTCCTCGCGCAGATTCCGGACCCGATCACCGTTGCGGACGTTCCGAACGGCGTCGTCCGCGAATCGATCGCCTCGAATCGACGCGACGCCATCGACGGTCGCGACGCGAGCGATGTCGCCAGGTACCGACACCTGCGCGAGACGTCCGACGCACGGGGTGCTGCCCGCCACTCGCGGACGACGTACGATGCGATCGAACTGGATCACGAGTCGCTCGTTGCGGACCTCCGAACGGAACGGACCGACGTGCTCGGGACGGTTCGAACGCAACTCGACGCGATCGACTATCGCGGTCCAGAGACGGTGGAGGGAACACTCCGTGCGGCGCTCGTCGCCCGTCAACGCGAAGCCGACCTCCGTCGAGCAGAGCGTACCCTCGGCGATTGGCGCGCCGGCCTCGGCGACACCGTCATCGATCTCGGGGAGGCTGCCGGCGACGTCGAACGTGCGTCGGCGACGGCATCGATCTGGTCGCACCTGATCGACCGGTACGAGGCCGGCCAGTCCGACGTCGTCCCCCTGGAATCGTCGTTTTCGGACGTGATCGACCGCTCGTTGGAGCGGATCGAGACGGTCGATTTCCCCGAGCAGGTGGGCGACACCTGGTACGGGGCCGTCGGTGTCGACGACCTCGACGATCGGGGTCTCGAATTCGCCCTCTGGCGAGCGGGCGGGGAGGTCATCGATGCGGCCGACGGCGTGGAAACGGCGTCGGTGGAGGGGCGGCTCGGAACCGCGCTCTACCGTGCACTCGAGTTCGAGGTGCGGTACCGTGCGTTCGAGACGTTTCGAGACTGGGTCCGAAGTGGATCGTTCGCGTGGCCGGCGTCCGTATCGGAGATCGAGGCCGAACGGTCGGCCGCACTCCTGGCCGCCGAGACGGCTCGGGAATCGGTCACTGGCCCGACGCTCGGGGCGCTCCGCTGTGCCGAGAGGCTACAATCGCTCGAGTGGACCGACGCGGCCGTCCGGCGGGCCGCAGACAACGATCCGGAGACGCGCGTCTCGCTCGACGACGAATACCGCGACTACGCACTCAGGCGCGCGGAGCTGACGGCCCTGCCGGACGCCGTCGAGACGTTCCGGGATCGGCTTCGTACCGACTGATTCGCCAGCCCGTCCGGATCCGGACGGGTCGAGGCACCGACGCCTGTATCGGGTTCTCCTGGTGGCGAGAACGGCTCGTGCCACTCCGGACTCCTTTACTACCCGCGTCCCCAACTCCCGATAGAAGCCGTATGGGACTCACCAAACGAATTATTCCCTGCATCGACGTCGATCTCGACGAGGACGGAAACGCGGCGGTGTACACTGGCGTCAACTTCGAGAACCTGGAGTACACGGGCGACCCGGTCGAGATGGCCCGCGAGTACAACGAAGCGGGCGCCGACGAGTTCGTCTTTCTCGACATCACCGCCTCCGCGGACGGCCGGGAGACGATGCTCGACGTCGTCGAATCCGTAGCCGACGAGGTGTTTATTCCACTCACCGTCGGCGGCGGCATACGCACGGTCGAGGATATCGGGGAGACGCTCCGGGCCGGTGCGGACAAGGTGTCGATCACCAGCGGGGCGCTCGAAGACCCCGATCTGATCACCGACGGCGCGCGGGCGTTCGGCAGCCAGTGCATCGTCATCAGCATCGACGCACGGCGTCGGTACGACGATGAGGGAACCCACTACGTCGAGGCGGACGGCGAGTCGTGCTGGTTCGAGTGTACCAAACGCGGCGGTCGCGAGGGGACTGGTATCGACGTCGTGGAGTGGGCCGAGGAGGCGGAACGGCGGGGTGCTGGAGAACTGTTCGTGAACTCTATCGACCGCGACGGGACGAAAGATGGCTACGATCTTCCGCTGACGTCGGCCGTCACGGACGCCGTCGACACGCCCGTCATCGCCTCGTCGGGCTGTGGCAGCCCCGACGACATGTACGACGTGTTCGTCGCGGCGGACGCAGACGCAGCGCTCGCCGCGTCGATCTTCCACTTCGACGAGTACTCGATTCGGGAGACGAAGCGAGCGCTGGCGGAACGTGACGTACCGGTCAGACTGACGGACTCGGACGGGTCCACACGATAGTCATCGGGCGGTCGATCGCCGATTCGGGAGTGCACTGATCGGTCTATCGATCAGGGTGGTACAGTGACCGAACCAATCGATCGGTCAGTTTACGGCGACGTCAGGCCGCGGCTTCGAACGCGTCACGGAGCGTCGTGGCCTTCGTCCGGATGTCGGCGGCCGCCTCTTCGAGGGCGTCTAGCGGTTCGATCGATCCGTCCGTCTTTATGGTGAGAATCGGATCCGTCTGGCCGCCCGATTGCTCTGGGTTGATGTCGTAGGTGGCGGCGCTGACGTCGTCGTGTTCGAGCAGGCTCCCCTTCAGTACGTTCATGAACGTGTGATCCTCCCCGGCGATCTCGATGGAGAGTTCCTCCTCGCTTCGGTCGGTGACCCGCAGTTCCATAGCGTGTACTGGGCGAGTTAGCTGTTTGTACCTTTCGAAGGTCTTCGCTCGTGTCCGCCGGTCACGCCACCGGGGACCGGCGAGTACTCGTCCGACGGAGAGTGGGACGGTTCGTTCGGTCGGAAGAACAATCGCTTTGCCCGTTCGGTGACTCCATCAGCACATGCGCTGGACGACGGCAGTGACGGTGCTTTCCCTCGTGGTCCTGGTCACCCTCGCGATCCGAGGCGTCGACCACCTGGACGGCGAGACCGACTGGCACCAGCGGGCACGGGATCGACTGTACCTCGGCGTACCGTGGGGAACGCTCGTCGTCGTCGGTATCGTCCTCTTCGTCTACTTCGTCGTTCAGGACGGGCTCACCGAACCGACCGATCCCGTCAGTATCCCGTATCGAGCCTGGTCGTACCGGTATCCGCTCGGGATGGTGACGGCTCCGTTCGCGCACGCGTCCCTCGGTCACCTGCTCGGTAACCTGACCGGCGCCCTCGTCCTCGCTCCGATCGCGGAGTACGCCTGGGGTCACTACCCGGGACACAGTACGGATGGATCCGCCTCGATCCGGGCCGATCCGCGCGTTCGAGCGGTCGTCGTCTTTCCGCTCGGGGTCTGTCTCGTCGCGCTCGCGACGAGCGTCCTGGCTGTCGGTCCCGTCATCGGCTTCTCGGGTGTCGTGTTCGCGTTCGCCGGGTTCGCCATGGTCTCGTATCCCATACACACCGTCGTGGCCAGTCTGGGGGCACACGGCGCTCTCCTGACGGTGATTCGAGCGATGCGGTCGCCCGTGACGGTGGCGGGCGTCGACGCTGCGCCACCGGCGCCACCCGGCTGGGCGACGATCGCGATTCAGGCCCACGCTCTCGGATTTCTCGCCGGAGTACTGCTCGCGCTCGCCGTCTCCTCGCGGGCTCGCGGCCGCCCGAGACCTGGCCGTTTCTGGATCGCCGTCGTCCTGTTCGCGTTCGGGAAATCGATGTGGGCAATCTACTGGTACGGCGCCGAGGGGCGGTACGTGCTGTTTCGCGCACCTGGCGTCGCACTGGTTCTCGTACTGTCGATCGTCGTGACGCTCGCGGTGACCGACTCCGAGCGGCCACTGATCGGTGACACCACCGTCACTGGAACCGATCGGGATCGTGCGACCCCGGAGCGAACGGGTTACACGCACCGAGTCCGACGGATATTCGACGTCGGCAGGAGGGCCGTTCGTTCGACCGCTATCAGCGCCGGATTCGCCGGTCGTATCGACAGTCTCCCGAGACGAGAGACGGCAACTGTGGCGCTCGTCGTCGTTCTGGCACTCGTTTCCGGCCCGGCACTGGCGCTGAATGCCGTCTCCCCGGCCCCATCAGATACTCAACCGGCGCTGTCCGTCGACGGCTACGGCGTCACGTACGACGAATCGGTCGAACACGAACTCGTCTCCGTCGTCCCGGTCGACGCCTACGGGTCGACGGAGTCGGTGACGGTGAGCGGTGTGATCGTCTGGTCGACCGAGCGATCGCTCTGGACGAACGCCGTGAGTGCGAATCGTCTCGCCCACTCGGGGTCCGCTTCCGTCGAACTCGGCGCACCGGGCTGGCGTCGGACGGTCTCGGTCGAACGCACCGGCTGGGACGTCGTCGGAAACGAGTCCACCTATCAGGTCTGGCTCGACTCGCCGTCCGCGGATCGGTCGCTCGCGTTCGAATCTCCACCACGTCGCTCGTCGGTTGCGGTCGACGGGGTGTCGATGACGCTCGCGTCGGTAGACGGGACGTTTGTCCTTCACATGGCGGGCGAGAACGAGTCCTCAGAGACGGTTCCCGTTCCGGCGGCCGACGACCGATCGACGAACGGGGATATCACGCTCGTTCACGAAGATGACCGCCTGGTTGCCGTGTCTGACGGGACGCGAGCGGTCGTCGCTATACGTGAGTACGACGAGTGATTGAGACGCTCGGATCCCGTCATCTCATTCAACCTCCCGCCAGTCGATCCGGAACACCTCGACCGGAATCGTCGACCGATCGTCGGTGTGGAAGTCGAATCGACGATCGATCGGTATCTCGGATTCGAAGGCGTCGGTCAGGGTTCCACCGTGATCGGCGGCGAACGATTCGGCGAACGCGAGACTGCCGGCGTTGTGGATCGTATACGAGACGTCGGCGATCGAACTGATCGCCTCTAGGAACCGTCGGTCTGCGTGACGATTCCCCCGCTGCGCACCGAATGGCGGATTCGAGACGACGGTCGCCGTCCCCGGACTGATCGGTGGCGTGGTCGCGTCACCCGTTACCCAGTGAATACGCATCGTATCGAACAGCCGATGCTCCGTCGTGACGGCGGTTTCCAGTGCTGTTCGGTCGACGTCGATCCCGACGATTCGTGTCGCGCCGACGTACCTCGCACCGAGCGCGAGCATACCCGTCCCACAGCCGAGGTCGACGACCCACCGGTCCGCGATATCGCCGCGCATCGCCGCGAGGTGACAGACGTGCGAGGCGAGTTCCGGTGGCGTCACGTACTGCTCGAGTGACACCTGCGGCTCGCGAAAGTCGGCGACCGATTCCAGCGCTGCGGCGAGCGTCCGCCGTGACGGCATCGACCGTCACTCCGCCGGCGATGTCCCTGTGTGTTTCGACTGACGGTGACGTCAGAGCGAGCGAAGCGGGCGTTGACATATGCGGGACAGGCAGTCGTGACGCAAGCGGTGTTGGTCTGGCCACAGTGGGTTCGGACTCGGACGACCGATGCGTCGTACGACGCGACGGTGGGTCGGGTACTCAAATAGGTCTCTCGTGTCACGCCGGGAGACGTCCGGACCGGTTATCCTGCGATGGTGACGGGGCCGTCCACCTCGAACCGAACCCCTTCGCGGTTTGCACGCTCGGCACACGCCTCGAGTGCAGGTTCGACGGTGTCTACGTCCTCGACGGATTCGGTCGTCACCGAGACTGTACTCGCGCCCAGGAACGAGGCGGCACGGACGTACCCACGGATGCGATCGATCTCGGACTGTGTGTCGATCGAACAGGTCGAGTCGAATCGGGCCGTGACGGTAACTGTCGCCGGCTGAAAGCCCTCTTCGGCGAACGTTCGTTTCAGCGTCGCCAGGTACGTTGGCGCGGTGGATTCGAGCGACTCGGCCTCGAGCACGACTGGGGTGACGTCCGCCGATCGACACGACTCGAGCGTCGAACTGACGTCGGTCCGGCTCGTGGTACTCATACCAGTCAATACACTGGCCGCATACAAATATGTTTGCACATGCCTCACAGTAATGTGAGGTGGGCCGAAGTACATGGAAGCGGCATGGAGGGTCGGTCGAATCACATAGAATTAAGATCATTGAGTGATAGGGCTAAATATGGACACCTGTCCACGGTGCCAGTCACCACTCGAGCGACTCTCTCTCGCGGAGACCACGACGGTGGCGTGCAGTCGGTGTGGATTCGCCGACGTCCCGGTGGAGCACGAAGCCGAGTGGCAGGAGCGGGAGACCTGGCACGAGGCGATGGAACGGTTTTACGAGCGGTAGGGTCGCCTCCGGGCCTCCGGTGGTGATCCTGATCGGCCGCGGACACTGGCGTAAATCGTGTCAGCTCTCGTACCGAGCGAGTGTTTCGACTCGGTAGATGGGAGTAGTGACCCTGATCGAGGCGATCGATCGACATCGAAGTCTTTCCAGAACCGTTTCACACCGGTCGAACGACCCTTGCGTACGGCGGCCTGCCGTTGGCGGAGCCGTCCTGAAACGAGTGATGCGGCGGTTACTCGCTGGCCGCAGCCGCTTCGGCTTCGTCTTCATCCGCAGCGTCGTGTTCGATGTCTTCGTCGGATCGGGCGGCGACCAGACCACCACGAGCGACGCTGTACAGGGGCTCGTCGGCGTGGGAGACGCCGCTGATAGAGAATGGGATGTTCGCGTCCTCCAGGTGGTCGCGGAAGAGCGCCTCGAAGCCGCTCGGACTGGACGTTCCGCCGGTGACCACGACCGGAATGTCGAGCCCTTCTTCGACGTCCTCGTCGTCGACTTCCTGGACGACCTTTTCGATGACGTAGTCGAGGAGGTTCTCGTAGTAGATCGAGAGCGCGCCCTCGACGCCGCCGACGTCGGTCGTGAAGTCGAGTTCGAAGTCGTCCTCCTTGATAGAGGTGACCTTGTCGACCGGCGTTCCGGTCGCACGCGCGGCCTGCTCGTCGATCCAGTCACCGCCGCGGGCGACGGAGAACTTCATGACCGGGACGGCGTAGTACGCCAGACAGACGTTCGTCATGCCGGCCCCGAAGCTGATACCGAGGCCGGTGAAGTTGTTGTCGGCGAGCTCGGAGTAGATGACCGACATCCCCTCGTTGATGGGTTCGGCGTCGTACCCGACGTCGTTGAGGAAGGATTCGATCGTCTTCTGGTGATACAGCGTCGAGAGCTCGGAGTCGATCGGGTCTGCCGGCGTCGAGAAGTACAGTTTCTCGTCCGGGTACGCGGGTTCGCCGACGACCTGTTCGATGATGAGTTTCATCATCGGGATCGCCGATTTCTCGTCCGAGGAGAGGATTCCCTGTGACATCGGTCGGCGTGTCTCCTTGTTGAAGATGTTCGCGAAGTTCAGGGCGTCGTCGCCGACGACGTACACCTTGTCGTCCTTTCGGATGTGGAGGACCTCGCTTCGCGAGAGCATCTGCTCTGCCATGTCCGAGTACTCGATCTCGACGAACGAGTTGCGTTGCTGAACGAATACCGTGTCGTTACCATCCTGCTGTGCCGACAGGATGTTCATTGTTCCGACGTCTAGGCCTTTCGCCATATGTGTCCAAGGCGACTGACGGAATATAAATCTATGTGAATAAATTCCCGAATTGATAGAAAAGTATACTGGCGTATTGTCGACGAGAGAATCGGCTTAATTTCGCCGAATCCGCCGCCGCACGGCATCGGCCTTCGATCGAATCGCCTCTCCGGTGCGGGTAACCCGTGCTCGGACCCGACCGGCGACACCTCGTTCGGCGGTCGCCAGGTCATCGGCGCGTTGTTGTTCGCGTAGTTCTTTTAACTTCGCCGTCTGATCGTCGACGGTTCCGGTCGAGGTGGCGGTCTTGGCCTCGCCCTGTTTCATCCCTTTGAGCCCGGAAACTTGCGACTGGACACCAGACGATCTCGTTTTCGTCACGCCGACGTCCCCGATCTCCGCGTCGGAGAACTCGTTGTCCGTGAACGTCAGCGTGGTGTTATCTGACCTCTCGACGCCACCCCAGGAGAGTTCGACGTCGGCCATTGCCTCGTCGATGTCTGCAGAGATCTCCTCGTCCGTGTAGTGTTCGGTCTCGTCGTCGTCATCCGCGGTGACCTCGATCTGTCTCGCCAGGTCGAGGTAATGAGCGATCAACGCGGCACCAGTCGACGCCGAGATGCCGGCGAGCCCGACGGCGTATACGGTAACGATGGGAACCGTGTAGTCGTTCCCCCATCCGTTCCAGTCGTCCGGATACGCGTACAGGAAGCCGGCGGTGGCAGCGATCGTTATCGCGACGCCGACGACGGAGACCGCGAGGACTCGCCGCTCGGACGGGAGCAAGATCACGATTCCGAGCATGACGACCGGGAGGGATAGCATCCCAAGCGCGTACGCGGGCTGTACCCACGCGAAGAATGACTCCGTCCGGTAGGCGTGCTGTGTCCCTACGACGAACAGCGCGAGCGCGACGCCCGCCAGAACGATGCCACAGAGGAATAGCCCGAATCCCACGTAGACGTCTCGCTCGCTATCGGGTTCACCGATATACGACCGATAGAGGTCGAACAGTTTTCCTTCGGATGTCGTCGACATTGGTCTTCGCTTTAGACTCCAGTACCATGACTTTTTGCCCGCCTTTATATCAGTGAACGAACGGCAGTCAGACGTGGGGCTGACAGGACCGGTGGCCGTGTGGAACGAGGTACTCGGGGCCCAGTGGTGGTGTGGACGCTCGATGCGAAGATAGGTCGTTTCGGGCGGTTCCCCGACTACATGCAGTGCTGGATGGCGGAGCTCGTCCCGGCGTCTCGGAGGCCCGTGGTCGGTGAAACGTGGAGGTTTTACGTTCGTAGCGGGTATTCAGGCCAATGAGCCAGGAGTCGTCGTACAGCGAGGGGGACTTGCGAAATACAGGGATGCGTCTCAAACACGACCGGGAGTGGGATTACGAACTCGACCGCATCGCCGAAGCAATCGAGGAGCGGGACGCGGACACGGTCGGGTTACAGTTCCCCGAAGGACTGAAACGGCGAGCCCCCCGCGTCGCGGACGACATCCGTGAACTCGTCGCCGAGCGCGATCTGACCGACGACGTCCGGGTTCTCATCTCCGGCCAGCCGTGTTACGGCGCGTGCGATCTCGATACCTACCTGATGAAGCGATCGGACGTGTTCGTTCACTTCGGTCACTCGCCGATGAAGGAGACGGACAAGGTGATCTACGTCCCACTCTTCTCGAACGTCGACGTTCTCCCGATCATCGACGAGGCGCTCGACGAACTGGCACCACCTGCAGAGCACGGATCGATCGGCCTCGTGACGACGGCCCAGCACATGAATCGGTTCGACGAGATGTGCGAGACCCTCTCTGCGGAAGGGTACGACGTCGAGACGCGGCGTGGGGACGACCGACTGACTCACGAGGGGCAGGTTCTCGGGTGTAATTACGCCAGCGCCGACGTTGATGCGGCCCAGGTGCTCTACGTCGGCGGTGGAAAGTTCCACCCGCTTGGACTCGCGATGGAACATCCCGACAAGCGCGTCGTGATCGCAGACCCGGTAAACAACGTCGTCACCGTCGCGGACACGGAGAAATTCGTCAAACAGCGCTACGCGTCCGTCCACAAGGCCATGGACGCCGAAACCTGGGGAGTCATCTTCTGTACGAAGATCGGACAGGGGCGCTGGGAGGAAGCCGACCGTATTCTGGACGACAACGACGACGCCTACCTGATTACGTTGGACGAGGTGACGCCTGATCGACTCAGGAACTTCGACGTCGACGCGTTCGTCAACACCGGCTGCCCTCGAATTACGACGGACGATGGTCCCCGCTTTCACAAGCCGATGCTGACACCCGGGGAGTACGACGCTGCCGTCGGCAACAAACCGCTCTCGGATATCGGATTCGACACCTTCCACGGAACCTGGTGACATCTTCCACGGAACCTGGAGACATCTTCTATAGAATCTGGTGACATTTTCCACGCGATTTGGTGAAGCGACCCTGCACCGTCGGTTCCGATGGTAGGTGAGGCGGTCCCTGCGACGAACCACAACTGTTACCCGCAGGTTCCACGCATCGGTCGTACATGGTCGAAAGTGACTGGGGTGACTGGCTGGTACGCGACGTCGCCGAGGCCGATCCCGACGGCATAGCCCTCTGGTACCTGGGGTGTAACGGGTTCGTACTGAAGGCGGCGGACGGCACGACGATTTCGGTCGACCCGTACGTTGGACTCGGCGATCCTCCGCGGACGGTCAGGATGATTCCCGTCCCGTTCGATCCGACTGACGTCACTCGGATGGACGCGATCCTGGCGACCCACGAACACACGGATCACGTACACGGTCCGACACAGGCACCGATTCTCGCCGAGACCGCCTCGACGTTCTACGGCCCCGACGCGAGCGTCGAGGTTACTCGATCGGAACGATGGACCGACGAGTGGAACGTGGACCCATCTCAGATTCGATCGGTCTCAGTCGGCGACACCTTCGACGTGGGGTCGGTTACGATAACCGTCGAAGCGGCGACAGATCCTGACGCCGACGAGCCGGTCAGTTACGTCATCCAGCACGGAGACGTCACGATCTTTCACGGTGGCGACTCGCGTCCCTCGGATGCGTTCGAACGAATCGGTCGATCGTACGATATCGACCTGGGTATTCTCGCGTTCGGCTCCGTCGGTCGGATCCCGGACAAACAGACGCGGGAGCCGAAGCGAACGAGATGGTACAACGACGAAAACGAGATCGTTCGTGCCGCGAACGACCTCCGGTTCGACCGACTGCTTCCCTCCCACTGGGACATGTGGCGCGGTTTGACGGCCGATCCGACGGCGTTGTCACACCACATCGGATCGTTCGACTACCCTCGGACCCTCGAAATCGCCCGTATCGGTGACCGCATCGATCTGTGACGGAACGAGAGTTGCGTTCGCCGTTTCTCACTCTCATTTGTTTGTTCATTCACTCTATTTCACCCTATCTCACCTTCTCTCTCACCCTCATCCACCTTCTCTCGCTCCCCCTCACCCGCTCTCTCATCCCCCGTCCGTTCCTCCGCTAGTATTCGTCCGTTCGAACGTCCGTTCTTCCGTACGTGGACCATGCTGTGCACTAGTCGGCTTCGACGGTCTAGAACGTCGTCCCTGCCCCGTCGAATCGCCCGCTTCATTTATGGTCGTGCTCCTGTAATCGTCCCGTAATGAGTTCGAGTGCGGACACTGAAGACATCGTGACGGTGAATCGAGACGACGTCACCGTAACGAAGCGATACGCCCCGGACGAATTCCCGGTTCCGGCGATCCGTTTCGAGATCAGTTCCGACCGCCCCGAACCGGCGGCGGTTCGTCTGACAGAAGATATCCCCGAGTCGTTCCCGATGGACGCCGTCGGTTTTCACCCGGAGTATCACAGCGATCAGTGGACCGCCTACCAGGATCACCGCGTTCAGTTCGAAGGCGTCGTCGAACCGAACGAGTCTCTCGTCACCGTCTACGGTATTCGCCTCGACGACGAACTGGATCCGGCCGCGTTTCTCACAGAACCGTCGATCGAGGCGTATAGTGAGCACGACGTCGTCGAGTCGACGGCAGCCGACGTCTCCGAGTCGGTCGAGGAAGTGGTATCCTCTGAGGGGGCAGATGCCGTAAAGCGCCTTCTCTCCGGTGACGCCGATTCGGTTCCAGGCCTCGAATCGGAGGGTGCTCCCTCGGCCGAGTCTTCAGGTTCGGATTCGGAAGACGAATCTAGCTCGGAGATCGAACTCGATATCGACGCCGCAGCGGAACGCGTCGCCGAGGAGACAGAACCGGGTGACGACGAATCCGAATCCGATGTCGGGGACCGAGATCAGCCGTCTGTGGACGACGATTTCGACGACACGTCCGTGACTACGGATGCGGATGATTCGTCCGATAGCCGTGACGACGGGGTGGACACCGCGGACTCTGCAACTGAGTCCATTTCTGCGGCGCTCGCTTCGGAACTACGAGCCGATCGCGTCGATCAGTCTGACCTGGAGACGATCGTCGATGCGCTACCGGAAAACGCCATTTCCGGTTCTACAGACGCACGCCTGAACCATCTGCAACAACGCGTCGAATCTGTCGCGGCCTACGCGAACGCCCTGGAGGACTTTCTCGACGACAACGGTTCGGGGGCGCAGTTGATCGACGACCTCTCGACCGAACTGTCGGCGCTCCGATCGGAGGTCGAATCTATCGATGCGACGGCTGACGACAACGCCGCAGAGATCGACGACCTCACCTCGTCACTCTCTTCGACGTCGAGTGCTGTCGACGACCTCGATTCGATGGTCGCCGAACTCGAATCCTCGGTGACGTCGGTCTCATCCGATCTGTCCGACCTCACGACCACCGTGTCGTCTCACGACGAGGCGGTCGACGGGATAGACGACAGGGTGTCGAGCCTCGAGTCGTCCGTCTCTGACCTGGACGACCGCGCGGAGTCGATCGAATCTAACGTAGATGACGTCACCACCGACGTCGACGAACTCGCAGAAACCGTCGATTCGCTCGCAGACGATCTGGACGACGTGTCCGCGGACGTCGTCGACATTATCGAGTGGCGCGACCAGCTCGGGTCCATGTTTTCCGACGACTAATCGCCACTCGTCAGCGATCGTCGTCGAATTCTCTGCATGAGACTTTCGTTTTGGTTCATTCGATTCATCGCATTCGATCGATTTTCCGTCAGGTTGCTAACCGTGTCTCAGACGGTCCGTGAACGCTGTACCGCCTCTTCGTTCTGGGCCGTTCGCCGGCGTCGTTCAGTCTCGTCTCTTTCAGTCCCGGCATGGGTTCTTAGCCGCGTGCGTACGCGCCTGTCCCACGACTCGTCTGGCGACATACTGTACTCATTAGTAAGAGAATTGCGCTCGCACCACGTGGCCATTCTATATAGCAATATACGATTTATGTGTTGGGACTCGTCCAGCAGAAGCAGTTGGAAAAATACTATAATATTCTGATGGGTAGTACAGAACTCGTGTTTTTCCGTGTTTAACCGCACGATCTTGCAACCGTTCACGGCCGCCTGGCGTACTCATCACCAGATAGGTGAGGTCGTCGCCAACAAGAGGGCGAGGAGTAACCGGATTCGGTGTTCAGCATCGGTTGACGACCGACAGTGACTCACTTTCGGTGGGTTTGGGATCCTCTCCTTGGGTCTGTCGTGAAGGCCGTTACGACACCGTCCGGGACGATCCACCGATTCCTCGAGGCACGGCCGTTCCTGCACCGTCGGTACGTGTGCGATGAACGGGTATTCGAACGATCCCCGTCTCTATCGGATCGTCCATCCGGTGCTGGCCGTCGATCGATAGGCAGGCGTTGCACCCCGCGTGTCCGTTCGTGTATGCGACGGGATCAACTCGTGGCCACCGAATAAATGTGTTCCAGATACGTCGAACGGACGCGATCACCCCAGTTGTGAGTGTAGGTGTCGATGATATCGTCGGCGACATCGCCGCGAAGGTACTTTACGATCCCGCGGTCGCCCGTCCGATCCCGGAGGTGTGTGGTGAAGAAGTGTCGAAAGTAGTGCGGTGTGACGTTTTCTCGGGCGCCACCTCCGGACCGATACCAGCCGGCCTCACGCGTGTAGCGAGTGACGATGTGGTGGACGTGATCCGGCGTGAGGCGACGTCCCCACCGATCCTCGGTGCTCAAAAAGACCGGTTCGGCGCGAGATTGTGTATCGGGTCGGATCGCGAGCCAGCGACGGAGCGCTCCCTCGAGTTCGTCGTCGATCGGAACGATCGTCTCACGTTTTCGCTTGTTCGAGGCGGTCCGCTCGACCCCGCCGCTTCGCTCTCCGTAGGTGTGATCGGGAGAGACGTACAGTGAGCCGGTCTGGCCGTCGATCTGCGGACGCGGGTCCCAGTACTGCTCGCCGCTCAGATTGAGATCGTACAGATCGAGATTACAGAGTTCGCCGGATCGCAGCCCCGTTTTCAACAACGTGATCACGATCGACCGGTGCAACGGGTGCGCGAGACCGGACACGAACGCCTGCATCTCCGGGAGGGAGATGTCTCGCCGCGCGGGGCTGGTATCGATCGATTCGTCCATCTCTTCGATCACGAGCCCCATCGGATTCTCGTCGTGACGCCCGACCCGCTCCAGGTACGAGTAAAATCGATTCAGATAGGAGGCGTACGTCGCGATCGTACTCTCGGCGTGCTGGCTCCGCAGGTCGTGGACCCAGGCCATACAGTCTCTGTACGTGGCCGTCTCCGGCGACGCGTTTCGTTCGGTCGTGAGAAACGTCTCGAACTGCCCGAGTACGCGTTCGTACGCCTCGTACGTTCGAACGTTACGCCCGTGGTGAGTCATGTCCTCGAGGAAGTACTCGATCGGATCGTGCGCTGTGTCACTCATCGTTCGTCAGGGTGTAGCCGCCGTTTCGTCCGCTGTAGACGATCGTATTTTCGGACTGGAGCGACTGCAGGGCGTCGTCGAGTTCAGATTCGACGTCGTCGACCAGAGCGGAGACGAGCTCGTCCCAGTCGAGCGCCCCGCGTCGACGCAACACCTCGACGATTCGATCGCCGAAATCGGATCTACCGACTGCCGATTCGTTCGATACCGATGCGTCATCGGACGATTCGCCCGATAGTGGTTCGACGTCGGTCGCTCCTGGTACGCCGATATCGGCGCGTCCGGCCTGGACCATCGTTCGGACGAACTCGCTCTGCGTCATGTCGAGTTGCTCTGCGTGGCTCACCCACTCTCGCTTCTGATGGCGCGGCACGTACGTCTTCACGGCAACCCGATCGTCACTGCTCATGGACGGTCGTTCGAACCGGACACTCATGAATCTAGCCCCTGTATCCAAATAAGGGTCTTTATTTGAGGATATGTGACTACTACAGGTGGGTAACTCAGTCCATTATACAAGTATCTGTGTCTATCAGAATCCCCTCTGGTCACTCGTACTAGAATAAACAAATATGGCTCCACCGTGCTACTCTCGGAAGGGTGGCGACCGGGATGATCTAGAGGTGTGTTTCGAGGCCGTGACCCCTGGGGTGTCGGTGTCGAAACGTGGGTCGTCGATCGATAGTTCGGTAGACGGTATTCGCTTGCGTCACAACCCGGGGCGTGGGAGTGGGGCGGAGGGGCGGTGTTCGAGACTACGGTGATAGTGGGTCTCGTTGTTACAGAATCGCCCTCGTCGATCTCGTGACGGTACGGTCGATCACTGGTCACTTCACCGTCCGGTCGAGGATCTGAGGCCTCCGTAGAGCCGTACTCACCCTCGCTGTGAGAGCAATTTACGCTCCGTATTAGGTGGATCGTCACTCGTACCGACTGCCCGTACTGAGTTGGGCAGGTCACAGTCTGTGCCTGTCAGTTTCTGCCCGGCCTGCCTCTGTTAGCTACCGTCGGTGGGTTCGACCACCACCGGAGATTGTGTCATGCGGCAGTCCGGTTCGCGGATCTATCTCGGGAGGTGGTGATACAGTGAATGGATCGAGCGGTTCTCGAGAGCAATTGCTGTACGTCTGGTCGGTCGCTGCGACTCGACTAGCTCTGAAGCTGTTTGTAGAGGCGGTGCGAACCGCTTCGCCAGTAGAACCATCGAAATACCGACCAGTCACGTCGATCGGTCTCTATCGACCGATTCGTGTGCAAGTCGGTGCGTATCTAACCGGGGCGAGCCGATTATCGAACGATCCGTGCGTACGATCGGTGATGCACGATCACAGCCGATCGTCGCGCTGTCGTCCTGGTGTCTCGTTGCTGGTGGTCTCCCTACCAATTTCGCTCTGATCGTTGCCAAATATGACACTATACTACAACATCGGATGGCGCGTCTCGGTCTTGTATATCGTATATCGCTATATCGTTCGAGCAGCGAATCTGGTCCCGCCAATCATATTTGAATTGTCACAAAGGTGGGTATCGAGGGTTCGGCGACGCTCGCGTCTCGTCGTCTTCTCGAGCACCGATGGTCGCCAGCGTTTCGAGGAGAGAGTCTGGATCTGACGTTCTGTCGAACGGGCCGGTCGCAGGGTTCGAATTGTGGCGATCTCCGCCGATCGCCGCCGTCGCGACAGCGATCGTCGGCTGCTCTGAGAGAGCCGACAGTACTCGGTCATCGTCGAGAAGCGCACAATCATCCGTAACGACAGTCGCGTCTGCCTCGTGGAGCGCGATCCGAAGCGTCCGTATTCCGTCGGCATCTACCCCGGCAAACGCCTGAATGTCGTGACTGCGCACTCCCAGCTCGGTCGCCGTCACAGCTGCCACGTCGCCGGCTGGGGCGGGTCCGATCGAAACGTCACTGTCCGTCCTAGAGAGAATTGAGAGTACTCTCGCTGCCGCCGGCCCGGTCCCGAGAACGTGCACTCGGTCGGGTATCGCCGGTGAATCGGTGTCCGAGGGGTGTGCGGTCACCGATGGAGTGCCAGTCGCGTAATTTCGCGTGACGACGCCCTCGGTTTCGAACGCTCGTTCGACCGTTTCTGCGTCGAGGACTGCGTCCGGTCGACCCCGATCGACGATCGATCCGTCGGCGAGGAGGCGGAGTTCGTCACAGAACCGCGCGGCGAGGTCCAGGTCGTGAATCGCAGCGACGATCGTCTTCCCGGACGCGGCGAGATCCGCGACGAGCGAGAGGATTTCGACTTGATGGTTGATGTCGAGGCTCGCAGTCGGTTCGTCGAGCAGAATCACCGGCGTATCCTGTGCGAGCGCACGCGCGAGGACGACTCGCTGGCGTTCGCCGCCGCTCAGTTCGTCGATCGCACGGGATTCGAATCGTGCCGTGTTCGTTCGGTCGAGCGCCTCGTCCACGAGCCGACGGTCCGTCTCGTCTGGGGGCGAAAACCGTGACCGGTAGGGTGTTCGTCCCATCTCGACGAAGTGCCCGACGGTGAACGAAAACGCCGGCGACGTGTCCTGGGGGACGACCGAGACGAGCCGGCTCTGTTCGCGCGAACGCAGCGTTTCGACGGGCGTTCCGTCGATCGTGATGCGACCCGAATCCGGAGACAGTGATCCGCTGATCGTCCGGAGAAGCGTCGATTTCCCGGCGCCGTTGGGCCCCACGAGTCCGACGAACGTTCCGCCGGGTACGCTGGTTTCGAAGTCGTCGAATACCACCGCTTCGCCGTAGGACACCCGGAGGGACTCGACGTCGATCACAGGGCGTGCACCTCCTTTCGAGCGAGCAGGAAGAGGAAGAACGGTGCACCGACGGCCGCGGTTACGATACCGACCGGAACCTCGACGGGGCCCGATCGGGCGATCGTGTCCGTGACGACGAGAAAGATCGCCCCGGAGAGGGCACTCGTCGGGAGGAGTATTCGGTGGTCCGGGCCGACGACGAGGCGCATCATGTGCGGGACGACGAGGCCGACGAACCCGATGACGCCCGCCACGGCGACGCCGGCCGCGGTGACGACGGTCGATACGACCAGCAAGACGAGTTTGGTTCGCTCGACGTCGATACCGAGGTGATGTGCGTCTCCTTCCCCGAGGAGGAGGACGTTGAGGTCACGTGCGTACGTAAACAGTATCCCAACTCCGACGAGGACGAACGGCAACGCGAATCCGACGTCGTTCCAGGCGCCGTTCGTGAGTCGGCCCATCATCCAGTAGACGGCCGCCCGGAGGCCGTCCCCACTGTGCACGAGCAAGTAGGAGATGACCGCACCGAGGAACGTCTGGACGGCGACGCCGGCGAGGAGCAGTGTGGCGACTGGGGTCTTCCCACCGTCGGTTGCGATCGCGTATACGAGTCCGGCCGCGCCGAGAGCCCCGACGAACGCGGCCCACCGTAACTGGGCGAACGGGAGGAGATGCGGGAATGCCAGCATCGCCACCGCGCCCGCGGCGGCCCCCGAGGACACCCCGATGATCGACGGATCCGCGAGCGGGTTCCTGAAAAATCCCTGCATGACCGCTCCGGCGGTCGCCAGGCCAGTCCCGACCGTCGCGGCGAGAGCGATTCGCGGGAGCCGAAGGTCGACGACGATCGACTCGTGCGGGCCGTGTACGTCGAAGCCGAACAGGGGGCGAAGCGACAGCGTCGGCCGCGGCACGTCCCACCAGAACGGTGGCATCGAGACTGAGTCGATTTCGACGCCGGTCGGCACGGCGAGTGCGTTGAGTATCGCCTTCCCGACGTCGACGTACTCGATGCGGATCGGTCCGATCGCGGCGCTGACCACGACGGTCGCCACGAGGGCTCCCGTCAACGTGACGGACCAGCCGACCGCTCGACGTCGAACGTCCATCGAAGGAAAGTAGGATTGCTTTAGATAAGTATTTATTGAATTGGTGGTGATGACCGGGTGATGCGCCATCGACTACTCACGTTGCTCGCACTGCTGGTGATCGTCGGCACCGTTGCACCTGGTGTCACGGCAGCCGTGGACGATCCGGTGGGACCGACCGACGCGCCGCCCTCAGAGCCGGTCCACCCGATCCAGACCCAACCCTCCGAGTCCGGTACAGCCTGTACCTATCCACTAACGGTCACGGACGCGACTGGAACGTCGGTCACGATCGACGAAGAGCCGGGATCCGTCGTGGCCGTCCAGCCGAGTGACGCCCAGCTCGTGACGGAGCTGGGGGCGACGTCGAAACTCGCCGGTATGCCGGTCGGACCGTACACGTCGTATCTGGACGCGCCCGCGAACGTCAGCGACGTGTCGGCCGACGACGGCTCGACGCCGGTCGCCGAGAAGGTGATCGATCTGGACGCGGATATCGTCCTCGCGGCCAACACCGTCACGTACCACGACGGGTTCGTCGAACAGCTTCGAAACGCCGGACAGACCGTCTACGTCTACGACGCGGCGTCCTCAATTGCAGACGTCCGAGCCAACGTCCGCCTCGCCGGGCGCCTCACCGGGGAGTGTGCGGGTGCAGACCGGACGATTACCGAGATGAACGAGTCGTTAGATGTGATCGACGCCGCCGTGGAGGACCGGGATCGGCCCCTCGCGTACTACTCGATGGGGCCGAACACGGACGTCACACCCGGTGAGGGAACGTTCCAGCACGAAATCCTCACCAGGGCCGGCCTGGAAAACGTCGCGGCGCGTGCGAACGTCACCGGGTGGGGAGAGCTCAGCAACGAGGTCATCGTGGCCGAAGACCCCGAGTGGATCGTCTACGGCGATTCGTTCGAGTCACCACCCGTCGATCGGGCCCTCGAAACGACGACCGCGTGGACGGACGACCAGTTCGTCGTGGTGAACGACAATGCGATGAGCCAACCCGGTCCGCTCGTGGTGACGGTGATCGAGCAGATCGCGTCGACGGTGCACGCGGACGCCTACGCCGAGGTATCGGAGAACGAATCGGCGGGTTCAGCTACCGGGTCGGAGACGGCCGATTCGACCGGATCGGACACGTCGGACGACGCGGCGGTGATCCCCGGATTCGGGGTCGCCGTTTCCCTCCTGGCGGTCCTCTCGGTCGCGCTCCTGAGCACCCGGCGCAGCTGAGCGGATCGGCCAGTTCCCGATCGGTCGGTTACGGTTTCGTGTCTGACCCGATCGGGTACGAGTTGTGTATCGAACACCCGGTCCGTGACGCCACTCCGCGGAACCGGTTTCGGTCGAATTTGCGAAGGGTTTACTCCGTTCACCACCAGCATCCGGTATGGTCGAGAACGTGATCTGGCCCGCTTACCTCGACGCCGACCGAAGCCGGAACGAGGGTCGGCGGGTTCCGCGGGACATCGCCGTCCCCGAACCGACGGTCGAGGAGATCGCGAAGGCGGTACAGCAAGTGGGGTACGACGCCTCGGTCGAGCGCGACAAAGCCTACTCGCGCGAGCCGTGGACCCACCGCGGTCGTGTCGTCGTCCGTGGCGCGGACGACTCGACGAAGAACGACCTGGTACAGGCCGTCGCCGCGTACGTCGGGGCGATGCGTAGCTAATGCGTCGCGCAGGAACCGTCGTCGAGGTGGCACAGGGAGTCCTCGTCTGCCGGATGGCCGACGAAGACGTCGACCTCGGCGCGATGATCCTCGACGACTCGCTCACGGAGGTCGGGCGCGTGGTCGACGTGTTCGGTCCGGTGACGGAACCGTTCGCCGCGATATCCCCGTCGGACGACGTACACCCACCGAGACTCGTCGGCGAGCACGTCTACGTTCGGTGAGCACGGCGTGGGATCGAAACGGTGGTCGAGCGTTTCTGCCGAGGGTCGAATCGGTTTCAGGACCGGACGTCGACGTATTCTCTCGCTCGGACGATTCGGTTTCCACACTCCCGAGTCGGGCGGACGGACCGTTCCCTCCACACTCGCGGCCGACGAGATCGGGTACTCACAACTCACTCACGGCCGACGAGATCGGGTAATCACAACACAGATACCGGGTCCGTTCGAAAGGCGTCTAAATGAACGACCGCGCTCGAATCGGACTGTCGGCCGCAGGGGTCGTCGCGATTTTCCTCGCCGTGCAGTTCGGGGCGCTGGCGCTCGTCGAACCGTTTCAGTCGACGCACGGTCCCGCCGTCGAGGATCCGCAGGATCCGGCGAATAGCGGCGTCTTCTTCGGCGTCATTCTCGTCGCGACAGCCATAATGCTCGCCGCATTCCGGTACGACGCGGATCGATTCATCCGCTGGCTCATCGTCGGTGTGAGCGTGCTACTCTCGTGGTACGTCTTCGTCGTCCTGATTCCACCCGTCGTGACGGTAGGCGGAGTCAACGCGATCGCCGGTCTGGCGGCGGGTGCGCTCGGCCTCGGGGTACTGGTCTATCCGGAGTGGTACGTCGTCGACGCCGCAGGCGTCTTGATGGCTGCCGGTGCGGCCGCGCTGTTCGGCATCAGTTTCGGTCTCCTCCCGGCGCTGCTCTTTCTCGTCGTCCTCGCCGTCTACGACGCGATCAGCGTCTATCGGACCGAGCACATGCTCTCGCTGGCAGACGGGGTGCTCGACCTGAAGATCCCGGTCGTCTTCGTCGTTCCCACGTCGCTCGGGTACTCGTATCTCGACGACGGGCCGCGTCCGGACGGGTCGGCGAACGGTGCCAACGTCGCGTCCGAACAGGCGTCGAACGAACCGGAAGCGCCACCCGCGACCGACGGCGCCGGTGAGCCCGACCCCCTCGATCGAGACGCGCTGTTCGTCGGTCTCGGCGACGCCGTCATCCCCACGATCCTCGTCGCGAGTAGCGTCACGTTCCTCGACGCGCCGCTCCTCGATGTTCCAGTGTTCACGCTGACGCTTCCGGCCCTCGGTGCGATCGTCGGAACGACCGCCGGGCTCGCGATACTGCTCTCGATGGTACTGAAGGGCAAACCACACGCGGGCCTTCCCCTCCTGAACGGTGGGGCGATCGCCGGCTACCTCCTGGGTGCGATCGCAGCAGGACTTTCGGTGGCGACCGCCCTCGGACTGTAGGTCTTGGCCGGGTTCGTCACGTCGGCCGACTCGCGGACGGTCGGGCTGCGTGGCGTGCGACCGGTCAGGGGAGCCGGTAGCTCGGTCCGTCGTCGCTATCCTGGACGTCGACGCCCAGCGCTCCGAGTTCGTCGCGAAGTTCGTCCGCGCGCTCGTAGTTCCCGGCAGCTCGTTCCTGCTCGCGGACGGACAGGAGCAGTTCGACCAGCTCGCCGGCGAGTGAGACGTCGCCGGTTGCGTCGCCGTCGAACGAGAGGCCGAGGATCGACCCGTACGTTTCGAGCGCGTCGACGCCGCGTCGAAGCCCGACGTAATCGAAGGCGTCGGTCGATTCGCGGTGACGGTTGAGCGCGCTCGCCAGATCGAGGAGGGCCGTCTGCGCCTCGCGCGTGTTGAAGTCGTCGTTCATCGCCGCGCTGAAGGCAGCGACGGTGTCGTCGATCACCGCCCGAAGGTCGTCGTCGGTCACCTTCGCGTGCGCGTCGGGCGAGTCGAGAGCGTCGATCGCGTCCTCGTGTGCGCGTGCGAGGCGTTCCCACCGTCGCTCCGCTTCGTCGATCGCCTCCTCGCTGTAGATCTGCGAGCTGTTGTACGCACCCGCCGTGAGGAACGTCCGGACGACGTTCGGCCCCCACCGATCGACCGCGTCGGCGACGGTGACGAAGTTGCCGAGGCTCGAGGACATCTTCTCCTCGTCGAGTTCGAAGAGCTCGCAGTGGAGCCAGTATCGGGCGAACTGCTGGTCCGTCGCCGCCTCGGACTGGGCGATCTCGTTCTCGTGGTGGGGGAAGACGAGGTCGCGGCCGCCGACGTGGAGGTCTATGGTCTCGCCGAGGTGTGTCATGCTCATCGCCGAGCACTCTATGTGCCAGCCGGGGCGCCCCTCGCCCCACGGCGAGTCCCAGGTCTGGGCGGTCTCGCAGGAGTCGCTCGCCGGCGCGGCCCCCTCGTGTCGATGCTCTTCGACGGCAGCCGGCGAGACGCCGTCGGCCTTCCAGAGGGCGAAGTCGGCGGGGTGGCGCTTCTCCGAGCGCTCGTCGGGGTCACCCTGGGATTCGATGTCCGTGATCGACTGGTTCGAGAGTGCCCCGTAGTCGTCGAACGTCGTCACGTCGAAGTAGACCGAGCCGTTCGACTCGTAGGCGTAGCCCTTCTCGACGAGCGTCTCGATCAGATCGAGGATCTCCGGGACGTGTTCAGAGACGCGCGGATACACCTCGGCCCGGAGGAGGTTGAGCGACCGCATGTCGTCGATTGTCCGGGCGACGTAGCTGTGGGCCACCTCGGCCTCGGAGTCGCCGAGGTCGTCTTCGCCCACGCGGGCGACGATTTTCTCGTTGACGTCGGTGAAGTTCTCCACGTGGCGGACACCGTAACCGAGGTGTGCGAGCCATCGGTGCATGACGTCGACGTGGACCCACGACCGGGCGTGGCCGAGGTGAGGCGGGTCGGAGACCGTCAGGCCACAGTAGTAGAGAGTGACGTCGTCGGGGTCCTGTGGCTCGAAGGGTTCCGGTTCGCCCGTCAACGTGTTCGTCACGTGCAGGGTCATTGGCGGGTGATACCCGCGGGTAACAGATAAAGCGTTGGATGCAGTCCGGGCGAGCGTGGAACCGACCCGGATCTGGGGCCACCGGCGTCTGGTGGCGTCCCATCCGTCGTGCGTGGACGTCCCACGCAGTGGTGAGTTGACGCCCTACGCCGTGGTGAGTGGTCGCCCTACGCCGTGGTGAGTGGACGTCCCACGCAGTGGTGAGTTGACGCCCTACGCCGTGGTGAGTGGTCGCCCACGGTGTGTGTTCCGCAGGCAGCTCGTCAGTCATCGACGAGCGGCGCGTCGGCGAACGACGCTTCGATCTCCCTGAGCGCGTTCGCACCGTCGCGGCGACCGACGACGAAGACTGCGGCTGTGTCGTCGACGAACGAGACGGCGGTCAGGGCGATTTCGGCGACCCGACACCGCTCCATCGCGTGTGCGACGCTCGCGGCGTCGACCGCCCCGGTCGCGACGATAGCCGTCCGATCGCCACGACCCGTCCCGAGCGACGTCTCGCCGACCTGGAGGATCGCATCGCTCGGTTCGTCGACGGGTTCGATACCGCTCTCCATCGTGACCCGGACCGATCGGCTGCCTGTCTCGTACGGCTGTAACTCTTCGGCGTACCGCCGCAGCGCCGTCGCCACCGCCTCCACGTCGCCGTCGACGTCGAGGAATCTGGCGACCGCCGTGAAGTTACAGAGGCCTGCCCGAAGGGCGTCCGCGAGAAAGGGGCGCTCGTCCACCGCATCCCGTGTCGCTGCCGCGAGTGACATGTCCGACACCGGGCAGGGAACCCGCTTAAAGGCGCTGGTCCCCGATACTGTCGTCACACACGACCGGCAGCCCGTGACGACGAGGCACCCGAATCAGCGGTCGAACCTGATCGGTCGGGATCGCGTGACTTTTGCCGCCCCCGGTCCACTGACTTGCTATGGAACCGGACGCAGTCGCGCAGCTGATCGAGGAGAACCTCCCTGACGCCGAGGCGACCGTCGGACGGGCACGCGGACACCACGACGACGACCACCTCGCGGCGACCGTTGTGTCGCCGGCGTTCGAAGGCCGGTCGCTCGTCGATCAGCACCAGCTCGTCTACGACGCCCTCGGCGAACACATGACGACGGACATCCACGCGCTCGAACTCTCGACGTACACGCCCGACGAGTACGACGACTGACCCATCGGAGGGCCCGTCGAGGATAGCGTTCGCCCGTCGTACTGTCGACCGGTCAGCGTGTGCACGCGTGGTGATGGTCGACGAGGCTGCACTGGAGGAGAGTCGATACGACTCGTTTTCGACCCCGTCCTCGTCCCGATTCGCAGACCGGTCGGTTCGACGCCTCTCGAGACGTGGATCGGCTCGCTTCCCGTGGCGATAACCGGTACGTTTACAGTTGGACTGTTACGACTGCGCATATGGAAACGCTCCACTCGCGCATTCGGCTCGTCTGGGTCGGCCGGGCCGTGCTCGGAGCGGCCGTGCTCGGATTCGCGCTTCTGGCCGTCGATGCGTGGCTCGTCTCGCTTCCGGTCGCCGCCGCGGTCGGCGTCGTCGCGATCGTCGTCGTCCTCGGCGTCGCCCACGCCGTCGTCCACTACGGCCGATGGCGGTTCGAGCTACAGGACGACGCGCTCTACCTCGAACGCGGTGTCGTCACGTTCGTCGAGACGGCCGTCCCGTTCGTCCGCGTCCAGCACGTCGACACACAGTTCGGTCCGATCGAACGCGCGCTCGGGCTCTCGAGTGTGGTCGTCTACACCGCCGGCTCGCGCAACGCCGACGTTCGGATTCCGGGATTGACGCCTGACCGCGCACGAACACTCCAGGACACGCTCCGGGACCTCGCCGTCGCCAGCGAGGCAGACGACGCCGTATGACCACGAATCGCCTCCACCCGCTAAGCGCCGTTACGAACGCCGTCCAGCGGGGCGTCGTGGGCGGATCGGTCATGTTCTTTCTCGTCTCGATCCTCTCGGGGATGGTCTCCATGGTCGAGGTGTCCTGGGCGTTCGTACTCTCGCCGCTCGGCTTTCTCGTCGGGGTCGGATACGCCGTCGCCTACTACTACCGGTTCGAGTACGAGTTGACCGAGGACACGTTCGACATCGCCTCCGGCGTCCTCTCCCGACGCGACCGGGAGATCCCGTTCGGTCGCGTACAGAACGTCGACGTGCGGCAGGGCGTCGTCTCCAGAATCCTCGGGATCGCCGTCGTCACGATCGAGACGGCCGGTGGGGGGTCGAGTGAGGCGACGCTCTCGTTCGTCAGCGACGACGAAGCCGCTCGGCTCCAGCGAGAGATTCGCCGACGGACGGCGGCCAGGGATCGACCCACCCGTCGCGAGGACGGTGTCGACCCGTCGGCCGACGAGCGCGCCCCCGTCAGTGGTGATCCGTCCCAAACCGCGTCGGATTCGGGGGCCGACGTGACCCCTTCGGGCGCTCCCGTCGACACACGCCCGGAGTCGTCCGCCCGAGATCAGCGCCCCGAATCGGCTCCCGATGGAACGGCGTACCGACCGCGCCAACTCTTCGCACTCGAGATGCGCGAGTTGCTCCTGTACTCGTTCGCCTCGTTCCGGAAAGCGGCGGTCGCCGCACTGGGCTTTCTGACGCTGTTCGGGATGGACTTCGTCGTCGAGTACCTCCTCTCGGTGACCGATGCCGTCACGCAGGGATCCGCGACCGGTGGGGGGATGCCGACGCGTTCGCTCGTCTTCGGTACGGTATCGGTGGCCCACGCCGTCGCCGTGACGTACGCGGTGAGCATCGCGTACACGTTCGTCTCGTACTACGGGTTTCGCCTCGGCCGGGCCGGCGACGATCTGGTGTACGAACGCGGCCTGTTGCAACGCTACAGCGGGAGCATCCCCCTCGAGAAAGTGCAGTCGGTGACGATCACGGACAATCCGGTACAGCGGCTGATCGGGTACGCCGGTCTCCGCGTCGAGACGGCGGGCTACGGTCCGGACAGCGACAGTGGGAGCCAGTCGGCCGTCCCCTTCGCCAGGCGACCACGGGCGCAGACGTTCGCCGAACGGCTTTCGGGCGTCGAACCGCCAACGTTCGATCGACCGACGACGGTCGCGAGACGCCGATACCTCGTTCGCTACGCGCTGGTGGCCACGATCCCCGTCGTCGGCGCCTACGCACTCACGCGCGTGACCGCGTTCGAGGCGTGGTACGTCGCGCTCGCTGTTTACCTCGCTGTTCCGCCGGCCGCCCACCTCCGGTGGGCGCACCTCGGGTACTACGTCGGCGACGAGGCCATCGTCATCCGCGAGGGGTTCTGGTCGCGAACGACGTCGGTGGTCCCGTACTACCGCATTCAGACGATATCGACGCGGCGGTCGATCTTCCAGCGGCGGCTGGGGCTGGCGTCGGTCGTCGTCGACACGGCGAGCTCGCAGACCTTCGCTCGATCGAACCCCACGATCTACGACGTCGATCTGCCGATCGCCCGCGACGTCCACGTGACGGGTCGAGACCGGCTGCAGGACGCACTGACGGCTCGCGACGAAGGATCGGCGAGCATCGGTGACGGCCTGTAACCCGGTTGCCGCGTCGTCCGTGTCCGCGGTCCATGAACGTACCCGGTGGCGCCGAGCCCGGATTCGGTGTTTTTTACCCCTCGCACGGAGAACGACGACACATGGTAGAGGAGTTTCGAACGGAATCGGACAGTCTCGGCGAGATGCAGGTGCCGGCGGACGCCTACTGGGGTGCCCAGACCCAGCGGGCGGTGGAGAACTTCCCCATCTCGGGTATCAGCTTCGGCCGGCGGTTCGTCCGTGCACTCGGCGTCGTCAAGAAGGCGGCGGCTCAGGCCAACCGCGATCTGGACCTGATAGACGAGGAGGTCGCGGCGGCCATCGTCGAGGCGGCCGACGAGGTCATCGCCGGCGAGCACGACGCCCAGTTCCCCGTCGACGTCTTCCAGACGGGTTCGGGGACGTCCTCGAACATGAACGCGAACGAAGTGATCGCCAACCGGGCGGCGGAACTGATGGGCGCGACGATCGGCGACCGCGTCGTCCACCCCAACGACCACGTCAACTACGGCCAGTCCTCGAACGACGTGATTCCGACCGCGATGCACGTTGCCGCCCTAGAGGCCGTAGAGAAGGACGTCATCCCGGCGCTCGATACGCTCCGTGAGGCGCTCGCGTCGAAAGCCGACGAGTTCGACGACGTCGTCAAGACGGGTCGAACGCACCTCCAGGACGCGACGCCGGTCACGCTCGGCCAGGAGTTCGGCGGCTATCGAACCCAGATCGAGAAGGGCCTCTCCCGGGTCGACAAGTCCCGCGAGCACCTCGCCGAACTCGCACTCGGTGGCACGGCGACCGGGACGGGTCTGAACACCCACCCCGAGTTCCCCGGTCGCGCGGCCGAGTACATCACCAAGGAGACCGGCGTCCAGTTCCGCGAGGCGGACGACCACTTCGAGGCCCAGGCCGCTCACGACGCGATGAGTGAGGCCCACGGCGCCCTGCGCGTCGTCGCCGGGTCTCTCAACAAGATCGCCAACGACCTCCGGCTACTCGCCTCCGGACCGCGCAACGGGCTCGGCGAGATCGAACAGCCCGAGAACCAGCCGGGGTCGTCGATCATGCCCGGCAAGATCAACCCCGTCGTCGCCGAAGCGGTCAACCAGGTCCACAAGCAAGTCGTGGGGAACGACGCCGCGGTCGCCGCGGGCGCCGCGGAGGGCCAGATCGACCTCAACCTCTACAAGCCCGTCCTCGCGCACAACTTCCTCCAGTCTGCCGAACTCATCTCGAACGCCAGCCAGGTCTTCGCCGAGCGGTTCGTCCGGAAGCTAGAGGCGAACGAAGACTACTGCGCCGACCGCGTCGAACAGTCGATGGCGATGGCCACGTCGCTCAACGTCCACATCGGCTACGACAAGGCCAGCGAGGTGGCCAAGACTGCCCTCAAGGAGGACAAGACGGTTCGCGAAGTCGTCCTGGAGAAGGGGTACCTCGACGAAGACGAGGCCGACGAGGTACTCGATCCGCGGAAGATGGCCGAGCGCGGCATCCTCGGGCAAGACTGACGCGGGCGATCGAGTCGTCCTCGACGAACCATCCGGCCGGCCCGTCGTCCCAATCGGAGTCTTCCGGCCGACCCGGCGTCCCAATCGGAGCCAACCGGCCGGCCCGTCGTCCCAACCGGAGCCATCCGGCCGACCCGGCGCCCGAACTGAACGGTTTTTTACCCCCGCGCCACCCACACCCGCCTAATGGACGAAGACGACTACGCCGACCTCGGGCTGGTCGCTGGTCTGGAGATCCACCAGCAACTCGACACCGAGACGAAACTGTTCTGTCCCTGTCCGACGACGGTCCGAGAACCGGAGGAGTCGACGCGTCGGTTCACCCGGTACCTCCACCCGACCCGGAGTGAACTCGGTGAGATCGACGAGGCGGCCCTGGAGGAGAGCCGCGTCGACCGCGAGTTCGAGTACCTGGCGTACGACTCGACCTGTCTCGTCGAGGAGGACGACGAACCGCCGCGCCGACTCGACGACGAGGCGCTGGAGACGGTCCTCGAGATAGCTCAGTTGCTCGACATGGATCCGGTGGATCAGGCCCACGTCATGCGAAAGCTCGTCGTCGACGGCTCGAACACGGCGGGCTTTCAGCGATCGGCGCTGATCGCGACCGAGGGCGAGATCGAGACCGACGCGGGACCGGTCGGCATCGAGGATCTGATGCTCGAAGAGGAGAGCGCCCAGCGCGTCACCGAGACGGACGATGGCGTTCGGTACAGCCTCGATCGGCTGGGCGTCCCGCTGGTCGAGATCGGGACGAAGCCGGATCTGCGGACGCCCGAACAGACCCGCGAGGCGGCCGAACGAATCGGGATGTTGCTGCGCTCGACGGGGAAGGTCAAACGCGGGCTGGGGACGATTCGCCAGGACGTCAACGTCTCCATCGAGGCCGGTGCTCGCGTCGAGATCAAGGGCGTCCAGAGTCTGGACGACATCGACGACATCGTTCGTACCGAAGTCGAGCGACAGGCCGAACTCGTCGACATCGCGGCCGAACTCGACGCGCGCGACGCGGCCGTCGGCGAGCCGATGGACGTCACTGCGGTCTTCGAGGACACCGACAGCGGCGTGATCGCCGGTGCCCTGACCGACGGCGGCGCCGTGTACGCGGTGCGACTCGCCGGCTTCGACGGACTCGTCGGCCGCGAGATCGCCTCCGATCGTCGGCTCGGGACCGAACTGTCCGATCACGCGAAGCGCCACGGCGCGGGTGGCATCTTCCACACCGACGAGTTGCCGGCCTACGGCGTGACCGAAACCGAAGTCGCGTCACTCAGAGCGGCGGTCGACGCCGACGCGGACGACGCCGTCGCACTCGTCGCCGCAACGGAGGACGTCGCACCGGGTGCCATCGAGGCCGCGGCCGAGCGGGCCGAGACCGCCATCTCGGGCGTCCCCGAGGAGACCCGCGGGGCGAACGAGGACGGAACGACGCGCTACCTCCGGCCGCTCCCCGGCGCGGCGCGGATGTACCCCGAGACCGACGTCCCGCCGGTCGAACCCGATCCGAGCGACGTTCCGGTCCCGGAACTGCTCACGGCGACGGTCGACCGCTACCAGGCCGAACACGATCTCGACGCTGGTCTGGCCGAACAGGTCGCCTACGGTGTGTACATGCCGCTGTTCGAATCCGTCGTCGAGGAGGGCGTCGAGACCGAAGACGGGTCAGTGACGACGCAAGGTGTCGATCCCACGCTCGCGGCGAGCACCCTCGAGTCGACGCTGACCGAACTGCGCCGAGACGACGTCGCCGTCGACGTCCTCACCGACAGTCACCTCGCCGACACGCTCGCACTGGCAGACGAGGGGGAGATCCCCAACGAGGCGATTCCAGAACTGCTCACTGCACTCGCCGCCGACCCGGACCGGACGGCGGTCGCGGCTGCCGACGCCGAGGACCTCGGCGGTGCCGACGAGGACGCGGTCAGAGACGCCGTCGTCGAGGTCGTCGAGCGAAACGCCGAGCAGGTCTCAGAGGAGGGGATGCAGGCCTTCTCGGGCCTCATGGGCGAGTGCATGGGTGCCCTTCGCGGCCAGGCCGACGGCGATCAGGTGAGCGAGATCCTGCGAGAAGAGATCGGCAAGCGCTCGTCTTGACATCCTCCCACGGCTGAAGCCGTGGGCGTTCTCCTCGTATCGCTGTAAGTTCGGTCGGGATCAGTTCCCGCTACGGGCCGAGAGCACGTTCCCGCCGCCGGCCCGTCAGTCCGAATCGTCCGTCCGATCTGGTCTGTCTCTGGCCCGTTTGAGGATGCCGAGGAGCGTGTTCGCTTCACCTTCGGTCGGATCCGCCCGACCGACGAGCCGGCGGAACAGTCGGTCGGCTTTCGCCCGTTTCGGCTCTGGATGGTTGATCTCACCCAGGAGGCCTGCCCACGCGTCGAAACACCGTTCCAGCAGGGGTTCGGGGGCGCGAGTTCGCTCGACGTCGGGAAGCTGCGTCTCTTCTAGCGCCAGGTCCTGGAGTTCGTAGAGGGTGATGGTGGCGGCCTGGCCGAGGTTGAGGACCGGATACTCGGGATTTGCCGGGATCGTACAGATCTCGTCGATCCGGGCGAGTTCCTCGTTCGTCAGGCCGACGCCTTCACGTCCGAAGACGATGGCCGTCCGCGAGTCGACCGACGCCAGCCGCTCGGCGAGCTCGGCCGGCGTGGAGAACGGATAACGGACGTGTCCGCGATCGTCCTCGTTGGTCACCGCCGTACAGCCGACCGTGTGGTACGTGTCGACGAGCTCCTCGAACGACAGTTCGCTCGCGTTCGGTAGGACGTCCTCGCGAGCGTGGCCGGCGAACCCGTACGCCTCGCCGTCCGGATCGAGAGCCGGCGGGTCGACGAGCAGCAGGTCAGCGAAGCCGAAGTTCTTCATGGCACGGGCGATCGTCCCGACGTTTCCCGGTGTCTCGGCGTCGACGACGGCGACGGCCGGCGTCTCGCGTCGCTCGACGGTGTGTGCGTCCTCCCGGCTCGATCCCGCGTCGGCCGTCATGGCCAGGCCGTTCGCGGACGGGGGGTCTGCGGACGCTGCGCTACGGGCGCGGTTGCCGATCGGACCTGATGACCGACCGGTTGGGTCGGCCGAACTGGCGCGGGACGTTCCATGGACACTGTTGGGTGCGGCCCGGCCAAAAGGTGTGCGCTCTCCCACCGGTCCGATATCGGCGACGGTGCCGTCACCGAAACCGGCCATCGGACCCCGGAACCGTGGGCGCTAACTGGTTCGACTCCACAGACGGGATATGAACACTGTGGACGCGGCCGGACTCGGGATCGGCGACGGACACCCGCCGCGGATCATGGGTGTGTTGAACGTCAGCGAGGAGTCGCCGTACGACCCGAGCGTCTTCGACGATCCCGACGAGGCCGCCCGATACGTAGACGATGCGCTGATCGGCGAGGGTGCCGACATCGTCGACGTCGGGCTCGAGTCGGCGAACAAGCGCTTCGAGGTGCTCTCGGCCGAGGAGGAACTCGATCGGCTCGACGTGGCCGTCGAAACGATCGACCGCGTCGCGGGTGACGCCGTCTTCTCCATCGAGACGCGCTACGCCGCCGTCGCCGAAGAGGCGTTGACGCGAGGGTTCGACATGGTCAACGACATCTGCGGGTTCGCGGACCCGGTGATGCCGGAGGTGTGTGCGGCCTACGACGCAGCTGTCGTCAAGATGGCGAGCCCGCCGGATCTCGACCGACCAGGCGCCGTCTCCGACGTCGACTGGGCGGCGCGTCGGTCGCCGGAGTGGGCCGCCGAGGCGGAGTACGTCGACAGACTGCTCGCGGCACTCGAGGAGACGCCGCTGACAGAAAAGACGATCGTCGATCCGGCGTTCGGCGGCTGGAGCGAGGCGAAGACGCTCGCCGACGACCGGGCGACGTTCGAGCGCCTCGACGAGTTTCGGGCGCTCGGTGGGCCGGTCCTCGTCTCGATCAACCGGAAGAACTTCCTCGGCGACCTCGTCGACCGCGAGACCGCAGACAGACTCCCGGTGAGCCTCGGTGCCACTGCGCTGGCCGTCGAGCGGGGAGCCGACGTACTTCGGACACACGACGTCGCGGCCACGCGTGATGCGGCACTCGTGGGTGATCGGTTCGGAGACACTCGGCGATAAGACTCCGTCGATTCGTGATTGCCGTCGGGTGCGGCCACGCGAGACGATCCCTCTCCGATACGTGGCCGAGTCGGCGGGTATCGGAATCGGGTCGTGTGGGCGGGCGTCGGATACAGGTCGTGTGGACGGGCGGGCGTCGGAATCGGGTCGTGTGGACGGGTGGGCGTCGGAATCGGGTCGCGTCGACCGGTGGGCGTTGGATATAGGTCGCGTCACCTGGGTTCAGATTCTGGTCGCGTCGGTGGGTTTCGAACGCACCCGTTGTAGGTGGGTACGACCCTCGCGTCGGTCACGACACGGTCGCCGTTCGACGATTCTCTCGTCGGGAACGTCCGTCGTCCGTGTGTGTCTGTCACTACCACGATATGCCTGTTGAAGAGAAAGCTTATACCGGAGGCATCTGAAAGACCTGATGGAAGCCGGGAAACCTCTCGGGTAGGGGTACTTGGAGGATGCCCGGCGAACCATTCACTTATTGACCCACATCCTGCAGAGTGACAGCTATGGGCACAGACTTCGACGCGTGGAAACCCGTCTACGAGGCGATCCGCGCGGATTTCGGGTACGATCGGACAGCCGATGCGCGAGCGCGTGATCGGTTGTTCGCACTCACCCGCCCGTTCGACGACCGATCGAATTTCGTCGAACCGGGTTCGACGGTGGCCATCGCAGGTGGCGGTCCGTCGATCACGGACGACGCTGCGATCGACGGGGCGAGACGGGCGGATGGGATCGTCGCCGCGTCGACCGCCGTCGACGCGCTCGAGGCCCGCGACGTGACCGTCGACTGGATGGTGACCGACCTCGACAAGAATCCGGATACAGTCCGCCGGCTGACGGCGCGTGGAACGCCCGTCGCCGTCCACGCCCACGGCGACAACGTCGAGGCGATCGAACGCGTCGTCCCCGACTGTCCGGACGGGTCGATCCTCCCCACGACGCAGGTCGCGCCGCGAGGCCACGTCGTCAACGTCGGGGGGTTCACGGACGGCGATCGTGCAGCGTTTCTCGCCGACGCCCTCGGTGCCGACCGACTCACGTTCGTCGGGTGGGACTTCGACGATCGATCGGTCACCGCGAGCAAGTCCCGGAAACTCGTCTGGGCCGAGCGGCTGCTCTACTGGCTCGAACGCCGCCGGGGGGACCGATTTTCGGTTCTCGACGGCCGGCGAGACGCCATCGACACATCTTCGCTGCCGATCGACTGACCGAACCAGCGTGTTGCGGGGCCGGCAGCAACAGTTAAGGCGAAAACGACGAGACGATGTGGCGTGGACACTCGACTCGTCGTTACGGCCTCGTTCGTCGCCGCGCTCGTCGCGGGCGCCATCTTCGCGGGCGGGGCGGTGGCGTCGGACGTGACGTTTACGTCGGGGCAAGACGCGTTCGTCGCCGGTGTCGGCTTCGGTGGGTCATTCGTCGGTCTCGTCCTCCTCTGGTTCCGTAACTACGTCTACGGATCGGCGCTGTACACCCTGTCGATGGTCTCGACGAGCTGGTTCGTCGCGTACTTCTTCGTCGTACACGACAACCCGGCTTCGGTCTTCGCAGTGACCGGATCCGGACGGCCGGCGTACGCGATGGGTGTCGCTGGTCTGTTCGTCGTCACGCTCATCGGCTCGCTCGTCGGCGGTTGGGTCTGGTACCGGTCGAGCCCGGGCTTTCGTACAGTCCTGCACGGACTGGTAGGCACTGACCGTTCGTCCTGACCGGTTCGACGATCGATCCTTCAAAATCGAGGCCGGGGGTAACTAGGTGTCCGGTCCGAGCGTTCGGATGGTCTGGCGTACTTCGTCGTCGGTCGCGCCGCGCGGAAAGCTGATCGCGAGTTCGTCGAGTCCGTCGATGGCTTCCCACCGGGCGAGTTGTTCGCGGGCCTCCGCCGGCGTTCCCGCGATTGCGAGGTCGGCGAGCATCTCGTCGTCGACGATCTCGTGGACGCGGTCGCGGTCGTCGTTGGCGAACGCGGCCGCGATGGCCGTGGCCTCGTCTTCGTATCCCTGTCTGGCGAGCGATTCTCGGTAGTACGTACCCATCGCGCCGACGTAGAACGCGAGGTGATTTCGGCAGCGTCGTCTGGCGTGTTCTCCGTCCTCGTGGACGGATGCGGTCAACGAGAGGGTGGTCGTCACGTCGCCGCGAGTACGACCGCCGAGCTCGATACCGCGTTCGAGATCCGCCATGCGCTCGCGGAACCCGTCCGGTGTGAACACGATCGCGTGCCAGCCGTCTGCGAACCGGCCGGCGAGTTCGACGGACGTCGGTCCCATGCCGGCGGCTTCGATCGGGACCGGCGTCTCGGGCGGGTCACAGCGGAGGCGGAACCCGCCGAGGGAAAAGATATCCCCGTCGTAGTCGACGACGTCACCGGAGAGCACCGCGCGGACGACGTCGATGAACTCCCGCGTCCGACGGAGCGGACGGTCGAAGGACGCACCATGCCAGCCCTCGATGACCGCTCGTCCGCTCGGCCCCACGGCGAGTCTGAGTCGGCCGGCGGAGAGTTCCTGGAGCGTCGCGGCCGTCTGGCCGACGAGCGCGGGTGAGCGGGAGTAGACGTTGAGGACGCTCGGTCCGATCCCGATCTCGTCCGTCTCGCTCGCGATCCGCGTGAGGACGGACACCGCGTCACGGCCCCACGTCTCCGGGAGCCAGACGTGATCGTATCCGACCGCTTCGCCCAGCGAGGCGTATTCGACGAACGATTCGACGTGGTCCGGTGCCGAGACCGGCAGGTGCAGCGTTCTCGATGTCATCGGTTGTGGTCTTTCGATGCCGACCGCCGGGTCCGTCGCGCCCGTGGGGCCCGCGGTCGCTATCGGGAGGACACTTTCAACTCTATTAAAATTGATTCATGCCGACCGCGTTCGTGACGTCGCGCGTTCGCCGGGTAATAGCCCGTCGCGTGGGAACTGGCCACCAAGCTTATACGACCGAGCGGGAAGGGATTCGTATGGGACTCTCCCAGCATCGCCCCGGTGCGACGGACGTCTCGCTGAGTCACGTCGTCATCGAGACCATCGCTGAGCGGGAAGGCATCGACGTCACCGAACTGGAGCCACCCGCCTATCCGCCGCTGTACTCCGTCGTGGATCCGGACGCACTCGACACCGTCTTCGCACCGGCGCCATCCGGAGACGGACGCTCGAACGGTTCCGTCAGGTTCGAATACGCCGGCTACACCGTGACCGCTTACAGCGACGGGCGAGTCGAGCTCGAGTGAGCGACGACCGAATACGCCCGGTGTCGATCTGGCGACTCTCTCTGCCCCGCAGGAACTCGTAGTTGTCCGATCAGTCGTCTGCCGGCGAGGCGGTCCGTCCGCGGACGTCTACGTCGCCGTCGTCGAGTTTCGCCTCGACGTTTCGGGCCGCCGTTACCATGTTCTCGAGTTTGCCGTAGGCGACGTCCCGGGGGAGGAGTTTGACCCCGCAGTCGGGCGAGACAACGAGCTGGTCCGGTGGGACGACTTCGAGACCTTTCTCGATGTTGCGTTCGATCTGCTCGACGGATTCGACCTCGGCGACGTGAGCGTCGGTCACGCCGAGGGCGAGGTCGGCCGTGAAGGCGGGGTCTTCGAACACGTCGAGCTGTTCGTAGTCGCCGTTTGCGAGTTCCAGGTCGAACTCGTCGACGGGGAACTCGAGGATCTCGGGGTAGATACGCGAGTAATCGCCGTAGCAGACGTGGAGGCCGATACGGACGTCGTCTGGAACGTCGGCGACGATGCGCTCTATGGCCTCGCCCACGATCGCGTGGTCGTCCGGTGTCGTGGCCAGCGCCGGTTCGTCGATCTGGATGTACCGGGCCCCGGCGTCGACGAGTTTCTCGATCTCCTGGTTGACGAGGTCTGCGAGGTCGTACGCGAGCGATGCGTCGTCGTCGTAGGCCTCGTTGAACGACCAGCTGGCGAGCGTGTACGGGCCTGTGATCGGAACCTTGACCGGACGGTCGGCGACGCTCGCCGTGAACTCGTACTCCTCGACGAGCCATCGCTCGTCGTAGGCGACGTCGTCGACTACGGATGGCTTGTCGAAGTAGTTGTGTCCCCAGACCTTGACGGGTCCGTTGAACTCGTAGCCATCGATGCGATGGGCGAAGTACTCGACCATCTCGTTCCGGCGCATCTCGCCGTCGACCACCACGTCCAGACCGGCGCGCTGGTGTTCGTCCGTGATCACGCGAGCGGCGTCGTCTTTCGCTTCCTGCCAGTCACCGTCGTCGAAGTCGACGTCGTCGTCCTCGTACAGCGCTTTCGCCCGGTTGAGCCACTTCGGTTTCGGGTAACTGCCGACGACGGTCGTCATGATGAAGTGGTCGTTCGGGTGGTTTTCGGGCCGAAACTGCGCTTTGGTGTCGCTCATGCGGCACGCACCTCCGCGAGCGATGCGGCCTCGGATACGGTCTCGAGTTTCGCCTCGTACGTCTCGTAGGGGAGGTAGAACGTCTCCGTGTTCGGCCCGAGATAGGCCGTCTCGAAGTCGGAGACGGGGAGGCGGTCGAACACCCAGTCGACGCGGTCGCGAACGGCCTCCGGTTCCTCGAGAAGCGTGTTCTGCCCGTCGACGAGTCCGAGGTAGATGTCGTCGGTACAGCCGTACTCCTGGACGAGGTAGAGATTGTCGTCGCGCTCGGTGACGAAGTCGAACCCGACGGCGTCGACGTCGGCGTCGAGCAGGTGTGCGTACACCTTCTCTTCGAGCGCTCCCCAGTAACTGTGGACGACGACGTCGGCGTCCGTGGCCGCTGCGAGGCGATCGATCGCGTCGCTCACCCGTTCGTCGTGGCCGTCACTCGGCGGGTCCGTGACGAGCGAGGGATCGAGCAAGAGGAGCGTCGCGAACGACTCGATCGACTCGAGTTCACCGACGAGCAGGTCGGTCACGCCGGAGAGCAGCGACGCGTCGTCGCCGTAGTACTCGTCGGTGGCGAGTTCGGCGAGCGTGTACGGTCCCGGCAAGACGACCTGCCTCGCCTCCGGTTCGACCGCGTCTGCGAACGGGGCGAACTCCGTCGCGAGATCCCCGGTAGCGGATAGCTCCCCGGTGATCACGGGCTCGCGATAGAAGTTGTTGTTGTCGTAGTACCGGACGATCCCGCGCGTTTCGACCGCGTCTGACACGGCGAGTGGATGGGCGAGCATGTCGTCCCAGCGAAGCTGGGCCTCGGTGACGCGGTCGAGTCCGACCGCGAGCTGGTGGTCGACGACGTCGGCTCGCGCGTCGTCGTACCGGTCCCGGATCTCCGGTCCCTCGGTCCCGTCGACGAGGTCGTGTTTCTGATGACCCTTGAGGTCCGATAGATCGGCTTTCGCCCGATCGGGAAGGGGGGCGAGTCCCGTCTGGGTCGAGATGTAACGTGTCATCCGTACCGGACACAACGCTATGACGCTGTTTAATATTTGCTATCTCGAATCATGTTTGGGGGTAATCTACCGGGGGACGTCGCCGGTCGCGAACGCCCCGACGGACACGGCCCTGCGGCCCGTGCGAACGCAACCCTCGCTACGTTCGGCCGTGGCGTTTCACCGGACCAGTTCGAGAACCGTCAGCGTCTCGTAGGGGAACGACTCGTCGGCGACGGCGATCGCACTGAAGCCCGCCTCGGCGGCGAGTCCGACGACCGACGGGACACCGGTGAGACTGGAGACGAGGAGGACGGCGACGCCGTCGGTCGCGAGGACGCGACCGACCGTCTCGACGAACGGCTCGATGACTACCAGGCCGGAGTGACCGCCGGACAGCGCCACTTCCATCCAGTCGTCGCGTTCGTCGTCGGGATCGGTGGGCAGGTACGGCGGGTTGAAGACGACGGCGTCGAACGAACTGGTCGCGAAGGGCTCGACGAGGTCGGCGCGCACCGCGTCCAGACCCCGGTCACGAGCCTGCCGACAGGCGTGTGGATTCAGATCCGAGACGACCACGTCCCACGCCAGTTCGTCCGCAAGGTGCGCCCCGATGTAGCCCGATCCAGTTCCGACCTCGAGCAACCGACCCGGCGATCGCGACGAGAGGCGCTCGACCGCTGTTTCGGCGAGGAGGTGTGAGTCCTCGGCTGGTTGGTAGACGTCGGTTTCGAGGCCGCGACGGGATGCCAGATCCATCAGCTGTCACCGGACGTGCCGTCGCCGTTCTGGGCCCCACCGGTCCCGTTATCGGACGTCGCCGGACCCGTTTCGTCCGTCTCCTCGTACGCGACCACCGCCTCGGACTCGTCGACCGCGTGCGGATCGGCCGTCGCGTCGACGGCTCCGGAGAGTTCTCGCTGTGGGAAGGGGATCTTGACGTCGGCGTCGTCGAAGCCGGCCTTGATCGCGTTCGTGACCGCCGTCCTCGCTTCCGCGGCCCGACGTGCGCGCGGTCGGTCGATCCAGAATCGAACGCCGAGGACGACCGACGAGTCACCGAGCGACTTCGTCGCCACGCGCGGTGACGGGGCGTTCAGGACGATGTCCACCGACTCCGCGATCTCCGTCGCAAGCGCCGCGGCCCGCTCGACGTCGGCCGCGTAGTCGACGCCGACCTCAACTTCGAGCCGTAGTCGTCCGGCGTGCGACCGGTTCGTCACCGCCGACGACCCGACGACGTCGTTCGGCAGAACGATGTACTCGCCGTCGACCGTTCTGAGGCGCGTGTCGACGATGGAGATGTCCGTCACCACGCCTTCGTGAACGTCGCCGATTAGCACCCAGTCGCCGATCTCGAACGGGCGGGAGAACATGAGGACGAAGCCGGATAGCACCGACCCGAGCGTCTGCTGGGCAGCCATGCCGAGGACGATACCGAGGAACCCGGCGCCGACGAGGATCGCACCGATATCCTCCACCCAGATACCGAGCACGATGATCGACACCATCGCGTAGACGATGACCTGCGTCAGTCGGTACGTGACTTCCTTCTGGTGGTCCGTGACCGACGAGGCCGATCCGAGGATGTTCCTGATGAGGCGTCTGAGGAATCGCGTGCCGATGACGCCGGTGACGACGAGGATGGTCGAGACGATCAACCGGGCGATCGTCTCTCCGCCCAGACCGTTCCCGTTCACCACCGTCGTGACGTGTGTCGTCTGCTGCCAGGTCCCGACGACGATGCCGGACGCGAGTCCGGAGCCGGCGAGAAACACGAGTGCGCCGACGACGTCCCTGTAGACCGGGCGGACGTGATCGTCGAGACGCTTCAGCGCTCGTCGGCCGACCCTGAGTCCGTAGACGAAACTGGCAGTGACGAGCGCGGTAACGACGAGGCGCTGCGTCGTCGTCTCGAATATCGTCCCCAGCCCGTCGAGCGCGGTGATCGAGGCGTCCATCAGTCTCCGTGGGGTGTTGGGGGTTCTCCCTTGATAATTCGTCGATCGTTCGTCCGGCCGGGCTCAGTCGTCACGGTCGTTCCCCTCGATCGATCGAGCGATCGTCGCCAGTTCGGCGAACTCGGCCGGCGCCAGGGCGTCAGGACGCTTCGAACACAGAGCCTCGGGGGCAGCGTCCACCACGGCGTCTGGGTCGTCGAGACCGGAGATGTGTGCCGTGTTTCGGATCCCGTTGCGAACGGTCTTGCGCCGCTGCGTGAACAGCGCTTTCACGAACCGCAAGAAGAACGCGTCGTCGGCCACCTCGTACGACGGCGTCCGCGGCCGCGTTCGGACGACGGCACTCTCGACGGCGGGTGGCGGCGAGAACGCTTCCGGCGGCACCGTCTCCACGATCTCGGGTGCCGCGTAGTGGCGTGTCGAGACCGAGAGCCGGCCGTAGGCCGACGTTCCGGGTTCGGCGACCATCCGTTCGGCGAACTCCTTCTGGAACATACAGACCAGCGGAACGCCGAGCGGCAGTAGACGGAACGCCACCCCGCTCGAGACGCTGTACGGGAGGTTCGAGACGGACGCCGAGACGTCCGGGAACTCGACGTCGAGGGCGTCCCCCTCGATCACCGTGAGTCGTCCGGCGTCGACCTCGTCGGCGAACTCTCGTTTCAGGAACGCAACCAGGTCGCGGTCGCGCTCGACGACGGTGACCGACGCACCAGTCGCGAGCAATCGATCCGTCAGCGCTCCCGTTCCGGGCCCGATCTCGAGGAGGTGTTCGCCCGCCAGCGCGGTCGGGTCGACGGCAGGCCCGTCGTCACCGTCGGTCGTGTCGACCGCGTCGAGGTACGTCGGCAACCGATCCAGGACGCGATCGTCGACGAGGAAATGCTGATCCCGGTCGGGGTTACCGCGGACACCAGCCCTGACCAGGAGTTCGTCCGGATCTCTCATTGTGCCTCGGTTCGAACCGACGCTGGGTAAACGCACCGTTCCGGACCTCGCCGATCGGTCGAAAAATCGATGGGCCGTCCGTCACCGGGCGTCTTCGGCCTGCCGGCCGACGAACGTTCGGTACTTCAGGTCGTCGTCTCTGATCTCCTCTAAGATCCGCTCGACGAGGATGTCGTCCGGATCGTGTAACCCCGAGACGCGCTCTTCGAGTTCCTCGAAGCTCTCGAAGGGTTTTCGCTTTCGCTCTTCGAGGATCGAGTTCCGCAGTTTCTTCCCGATTCCCGGTAGGAGGTTCAGCTGGTGGAGCCGCAACGTGATCGGCTGGGCCTCGTTGTAGAAGTCGACGAACCGTCGCTCGTCGTCCTCGACGAGGTCCCGGATCACGTACTCGAGTTCCGAGTGGGCGCCGGATGAGAGATCGTCGTACGACGCCGGTCTGGCGTCTTCGACGATCGTTCGCGCGTCTACCGGTTCGAGAACGACCTGCGTTCCGATCGTCAACCGTTCGTCCTCGTCGAACGCAACCTCGTAGAGTCCGAAATCGTCGACATCCATCGCGTACCCGGCGGGGGAGCGTTCGTACTGCGGCCGGCCACTCGAGGAGAGACCGTGCGCCAGATAATCCAGCACGACCGCGCGCCGCTGCGCCGACTCGTCACGTTCGGATTCACTCATCACCTGCTAGGTACGCCAAGCGAACACTTAAACGATCGGCCACCTCTCGATCGCTGGGTCCGACCAGGACCCGACGGTCGAGACCGGCGGTCGTCGGAGACACTGGCTATCACGGTGGTTGGAGACACTGGCTATCACGGTCGTCGGAACCGATGGTGATCGCGGTCTTCACGGACCGTCGTGAGCGCCGGTCGTCGGAGCCGGTCGGACGGACGGTGCGGATCGAAGGTACGGGTGTCTGAAGAGGATGATCTGCCCCGATACCGCCGGTCAGGCGTACTTCGCGACGGTGTCGAGTACGTCGTCGAGTTCGTCTCCGGAGAGCGAGTAGCGCTCCTGTGCGAAGACGGCCCGAAGCTCGTCCCGATCTCTGGGTAACAGATTGGCGATCTTGTAGGCCGTCGCCTCGTCGATCTTCTCGTGGGCTTCGAGGTCGGCGACCAGTTCACGGGATTCGTCGGGATCGAGGACGGCGAACCGGTTCGCGTGTTCGATCGCTCGCGCGAGTTCGTAGCGGAGCTCACGGTCCTCGTCCAGGGCGCGCTCGGCTTCGATGTCCGCGAGGAGTTCTTTGGTCTCGGAGACGGTCAGGTACTCCTCGTCGACGATCTCCTTGAAGATGGTCATTCGTCCTGTGCGCGGAGGTGGGCGGCCGTGACGATGAGCGTCTTCGACGACCCGCCGTCTGTCACCTCGACCGTGAAGGCCGTCCCCTGCGTGCCGACGACCTCTCCCGTTCGACCGTCGAAGCGCGGGTGGAACCGACCGTCCTGGACGCTCGGGTCGATCTTCAGGTGGACCTTCTGCCCCACGTCGTACTCCTGAATCGCACGCTGTGGCGGGGACGTCCCACGGTTTCGGGGGTCGTTACGGAGCTTGTTCCGCGTTCCCTGGCGAGGGCCGTTCGATTTGGGCATAGTCGTACCGTCCCGTTACCCCGTGACAGTTATAAAAGACACGTTCTGTGTTCGCTCTCTCGTCGAATTCCGGTCCGACGGTACCACCGCATCGATCCGCGACCGGTCGCCCCGATACCGGCACCGTAATAACAATACTATGACAGTCAGCCAATCGAGACGGTAAGGGTAAGGGGCGTAGAGCGTGTCTACCCGCGCATGGACGACGACCACTTCCGGTTCGAGACGCGATCGATTCACGCGGGACAGGAGCCGGATCCGGAGACTGGAGCGGTGATGACGCCGATCCACGCCAACTCGACCTACGAACAGGACGGTCCGGGGGAGCATCGAGGGTACGAGTACTCCCGGACGGGCAACCCGACGAGAAGCGACCTCGAGGCGAATCTAGCCAGCCTGGAGAACGGCGAGTACGGACGCTGTTTCTCGAGCGGGATGGGATCGATCAACACCGTCCTCAACACGCTTTCGGCCGGCGACCACGTCGTCACCGGCACCGACGTCTACGGCGGGACGCATCGCATCTTTACGCAGGTGTACGAGGACTACGATATCGAGTTTACGTTCGTCGATATGACCGACCTCGAGGCCATCGAGGCCGGATTTCGCGAGAACACCGAACTGCTCTGGCTCGAGACGCCGACCAACCCGCTCATGTCGATCGTCGACATCGAGGGCGCGGCGGCGATCGCGCACGACCACGACGCCATCTGCGCGATCGACAATACGTTCGCGACGCCGTATCTGCAGCGACCACTCGACCTCGGTGCCGACGTCGTCTCGCACTCGCTGACGAAGTACCTCGGCGGACACTCCGACGTCGTCGGCGGCGCGCTGGTGACGAACGATCCCGATCTCGACGAGCAGTTCGGCTTCTACCAGAACGCCGTGGGCGCGACCCCTGGTCCATTCGAGAGTTTCCTCGTCCTCCGCGGGACGAAGACGCTCCCCGTCCGGATGGACCGCCACTGCGAGAACGCCCGGGCTATCGCCGCGTGGCTCGACGACCACCCGGACGTCGAGACGGTGTACTATCCGGGACTCGAGTCCCACCCGGGTCACGACCTCGCGGCGCGCCAGATGGACGACTTCGGCGGCATGCTGAGCTTCGAACTGGACGCGACGTTGGACGAGGCGAGCGCCGTCGTCTCGAACACGGAGGTGTTTACCCTCGCGGAGAGCCTGGGCGGCGTCGAGAGTCTCATCGAACAGCCGGCCCCGATGACCCACGCCGCCGTGCCCCGCGAGGACCGTCTCGCCGCCGGTCTGACCGACGGCCTCGTTCGCATCAGCGTCGGCATCGAGCACGTCGACGACCTGCTCGCCGACCTCGAAACCGCGATCGACGCAGCCCTGTCCTGATCGGTGCGACCGTCCGCCGGGCGTCTCCTATCGCTGGACGTCGAGCGCGTTCGCGACCAGGCGCGACTCGGCCCGTCTGAGCAGGTCCGACGCCGTCGAGACGGCACAGTCCAGTTCGTCGGCGACGGCGTCGATACCATCGTCTCGCGGCACCTCGTAGTAGCCACACTCCCACGCGGCGGCGACCGCCTCCCGCTGGCGGTCGGAGAGTTCGGTCACCGCGCCGCCGACGGTGTCTCCGACCCGAAGCACCTCGACGCCAACGTCGTCCGGGAACTCCTGGAGGACGGCCTGGACCTCCGACGGTGCCCCGACGACGGTCATGTGGATCGAGCCGTCGGATCGGCACTCGTAGGGCGGTACCACGACGATCGTCTCCTGGAAGAACGCGTCGAACAGCGTCAGCGCCGACTCGGTCAACGCCTGCCGACAGTACAGAAAGCAGCCGCCGTCGGTCGCTGTCACGTCGTACTCGTCGACGGCAGTCGACGCGTCGAGGATAGACTCGATGGCGTCGGGGTCGCCCTCGACGTACGAGATCGTCGTCTCTCGACCGTCGAGGACTGCGCCACCCAGAATCAGGTGTCTGTCGACGGCCGACGAGGCGACGGCCATGTTCCCTTCGGCCGCCACGAGCTCCTGATCCGGCGTGATCGCGATCCTGAGAGACTTCACAGCCCTCGTTTTTCACCGGGACCATATAAATCCGTGAACACTATCGTGTACACGTTCTCGCGACTGAAGCCAGTAGGTGCGGTATGGAAGCCAGCACGCGCGACGCCGACGGTGCTGCCGACGGGACGCCACCAGCAAACCCATTCGAACGACTGGCGTCCGCCTATCTCGTCCAGGAACCGATTCGCTCCGACGCCGCACGATCCGTCCGCGACGTGGTCGCGGATGTAGTGAGGGATCGGTCGGTCGACGATCCGAGCGCGTTGACGGGGATCGACGGGGTCTACACGGCAGCGCTCTTTCTCGACGAGTCGAGTCACGACCCGACGCTCACCTGGTACCTGGAGGTCGATCGGTCGGTCGCCGAAAAGGACTCCACAGGGACGTCTGGCGCCCAACACCTCAGAACGCAGTCACCGCTGTACGACGCCGGGATAGACGAATTCCTGGCCTCGTCGGATCGACCGCGGGCGATCGGCGGGCCCCTCTCGAGCGAGGACGTCTTCACCCACGCGTGGCATCCGGAACGTCCGCGTGGGTCGGTTGCCGTCGCCGATCGGGACGAACCGGTGGTCCCGTCGGCGTCGTCGGACGATCCTTCGGTCGAGGTCGCGCTCGTCGAGGCGCGCGTCAAACCGGGGGTCGCGTCCTGGTTCGTCGAGTGGCTGGCGACGCGCTCGCACGGGAGCAGCGGCGGGTGGATCGAGCGATCGACGACGGGCTGGGAAGAGGCGATCATCCGGGCCGAAGGCATGTACACCGAGACGATCTTCCTCGACCGCACCGCCGACGGCGTCCGACTCCTGCAATTCATGGAAGCCGATTCCTTCGAACGGGTATTCGAGGCGTACACGAACACGTGGAACCCGATGGCGCGCGGGACGGCGTTCGCGATGAAACGCCTGCTCGATCGTCCAGAACGCATTCTCGAACGACCGCTACCCGCTGAGAACGAACTGCTCGTCCACGCGGTCGGATCGAACCGGCCGCGAACCTGGCGAGTGCGTCGAGAGGCATCGATGCGATCGTGTCGGGACACATAAATGGCCGAAAGGGATCGTCAGTGGGCTAAGGGAGTCGGCGATCGAATCGACGATCGAGAGCGAATGACATCGAACATGGACAACCGAGCGCGGCCGGAACGGGAGCGAGAGTCGAGCGGCGCCGAAGGCGGGAGTCGGCCGTCCTCGATGGACGCAGACGACGTGGGGATGGCTGGCACGAACTCCGCCGATCCGGACCTTCTAGATGCGTTCCGAGCCGATGGGGCGACGGTCGTCTCGCGTGACGACGTCGCGGCGCTCGATCCGACAGCGCACGATCGCGGTCGCTCCCTGTACGACTGGTGGAGCGATCGCGACTGGTTGTACGACGCTGTCATTGGGCTGGCAGGATCGCTGCGGGACGATACGTTCGACGCGCTCGCCCTCGAACCCGGCGAGACCGTCCTCGACCTCGCGTGCGGGCCCGGGACGAACTTCGAGGTCCTCCGCGAGGCTGTCGGCCCCGACGGGACCGTCGTGGGCCTCGACTACTCGCCCGGGATGGTGCAGTCGGCGCGAACACAGGTCGACGAACGGGGCTGGGAGAACGTCCACGTCGTCCAGGCGGACGCCTCGGTGACCTGCGGTCCCGACGACGCGTTCGACGCCGTCGTCACGACGTTCGCACTCCACACGTTTCCCGACGCGGCGGGTGCACTCGAGACCGTCCACGACGCGCTGGCGCCCGACGGCCGATTCGTCGTGCTCGATTCGCGCCCGCTGACCGACGGGCTGGCCAGCCGCATCAACCCGGTGTACGAGCGGGTCATCGAGTGGATGGTGAATCACCAGCGCGGCGTCGACACGCTCGAGTTACTGCGGGAGACGTTCGAGCGGGTACGGGTCGTCGAGACGTACGACGGCGGGGCCGGCTACCTCGCCGTCGCAGAGACTGGCGACGCGAACGCCTCCGGGTGACGGACACGCGTCGGGACCACGTCGTCGGAACGCTTTCGAGTCGGCACGAGTAAATCCGGATCGATGCCCGACGACACCAGCGTGCACGCGCTCACGATTCCGATCGAGTTCGGTGATCGAACGGTCTCGATCACCCCGACTGCGGTCGAAACCGACGACGGACTCGTCCTGGTCGACGTGGGACCCGAACCGGCGACCGATCGCCTGGCGACCGCACTCGCGGACGTCGGATTCGGGTTCGACGACGTCGACCGCGTCATCCTCACGCACCACGACGCCGACCACGCGGGCGGGCTCGCGACACTCCGAGAGCGAACGGACGTCACGATCGCCGCCCACCCCGCGGAGCGACCGCACGTAAACGGCGACGAGATGCCGGTGAAGGGCCCGGACGACGATCGATACCCGCCGGCCGAGGTGGACGAGGAACTGGCGGACGGTGCGACGTATTCGACCCGCGCCGGACCCCTTCGCGTCGTGGAGACGCCCGGTCACACCGCCGGGCACGTCTCCCTCTATCTCCCCGATGAGCGCCTCCTCCTGGCCGGTGACGCTCTCGTCGCCGACGAGGACGAGCCACTCTCGGGGCCGAAACCGGCCTACACGATAGACGAGGAACGGGCGGCCGACTCCGTGGCGACTCTCGCGGAACTCGACGTCGATCACGTGATCTGCCACCACGGCGGGTACGTGCCGCTCGGTACCGACCGCATTCAAGAAATCGCGACGACGTTCGAGACCGGCGACTGAACGGAAATCTCATCCGTCCCGGCCGGCTACGTCGTGTATGCGACTCGAGTTGCGCGTCTGTGCGCACTGTTACGCCCGCGAACACGGTGACGAGGGTCGACAGGACGTCGTTCGCGATATGGTTCGATGTGCCGAACGAATCCGAGAACACAAAGACGTCATCGACCTCGACGCCGTTCACATCCGCAAAGTCCGGGAGGACGAACCGGGGAAACCCGAGGCGCTCCCGGTCGTCACGGCGTCGATCGTCGACGATCAGGTGGCGATCAACGACACACAACTCGCGACGGAGGGTCAAGACGGCACCATGCTCGTCTACCCTAACCCGCCGGATATCCTCACCGTCCTCGCGAAGAACATCGACGAGATTAGCACGGGACTCGACCGGGACGTCTCGGTCGAGCTCTCGGAGGCGGGTTCCGAACTCCTCGCGTCGAAACCGTCGACCTGGGGCGCGCCGGCCGACTCCTGATCGGTCTGTCGATACGGTCGTTCGGGCCCGGTATCGATTCCGTTCGGCCATTCCCGTCCGCTTTTGCGGTGACCGTACCCCGAACTCGTCACCGATACGTCCTCGCAGTCGTCGCGGCAGCGCTCGTCGGTGTCGAACCCGACGGCTCTCGCTCGAAAACGGTGGATACCGGCTGAAAACTGACGTCGTCTCAGATACGACCGACGTTCTGGACGTCGACGCTCTCGACGCCGTCGACTTCGGTGAATGCGTCCTCGACGGCCTCGGTACCGCCGGCACCGTCGGGAACGATGACGGTCGGGACGAGCGCGACGAGACCGAACGCGACGTCCTCGCGTTCGACGCCGTTGATCTTCGCCCCCTCGGGGAGGGTCGCTTCGAGACGCTCCTGGAGGTCGTCCAGGTCGATGTCCGGGCTGTTCGGCATGACCTTGATCGCAGCTGCTACTTTACCCATGGTTACGGTCCGGTGAATCCGCAGTCGGGACACTCATAGAGGTTGCTCTGCTTGCGGCAGGTTGCACAGCGGTGGATCGTCGCACCACAGTCGGGGCACTTGAACCGAGCCGCGTTGGTTCCGGAGACGTTGATCCCGCAGGACACGCACGCGCGGTCTCCGCGGTCGTCCGTCGTACTCATACGAGAGGATTCCCGTCCGTTGCTTTTAACGGTTGTCTTTCGGCCGCCGCGAGGCACACCAGTCGGACGGACCACGTCCGAAGACGGGCTCGCTTACCCGCCGGTCGTCCGTGCGTCCCACGAGTCCACAGACGTCTCGACGGTCCCACCGGAACAGCACCGCCCGTGCACGGGAACGGCCGATCGTCTCGCGACCACGACCGCGGATCGTCCGGTACGTTCGGGTTAGTCGATCTGCGGTTCGTGTCCCCAGTTCGACCACAGGAGCACTGCGCCAGCGGCCACGACGGTGGCGACCGCCCAGCCGAGCCAGAGTAGCGTCGACTTCGTCGTCGTGACGCCCACGAGCGAACCGGCGGCGACGGCGACCAGCAGCGCTGCGACCGACGACTCCGCGTGACACATATCGGATCTCTGATCGGTGTGGGCAATACACGTCGGATTCTTCGTCACCACGCCGAGAGGATGAGCGGTCCGAGCAGGACGCCCATCAGGTGAACGCGTCGAACACCGAGTCGGACTGGGACCAGACCGATAACGCTCGAAACGCAGAAGACGACCACACCGAGCGGACCGGCGAACAGCCACGAGAGCCCGACGAGTAGCGCGAGTACGCCGATCGAGAGGACCGCATAGTTCGCTCGGCCGACGAATTCCAGATAGTACGAACCGCCGAGGACCACGATCGCGAAGCCGCAGGTTCCGGCGACGAGGACGCTCGCGAGCACCACCGGGACGACGACGGGTGCACCCGTCGCGTCGAACGCGACCATCACGCCGGTCCGGGGTTGACCCAGCACGACCAGCGCGATCAGCGCGAACACCGCGTTCGCCGTGTCGACGCCGCTCGTGGCCACGATATACTCGCGATCGTCGGTCGAACCGATACCACTCGTTCCCGGCACGACGGAGAGGACTGCGACGGCGGCGATGGCCGCCGACACGCCGGGGAGGAACCCGACGATCGCGCCGGCGACGGTCCCGGCGAACGCTGTCGAACCGACGGCCCAGCGCGGACGCCGGATCCGTGCGTCGTCCTGCTTGGGGACTCCGCCTGCGTCGACTGCGTCGATCAACACGGGGGCGCCGAAGAGTCCCGCGAAGATCGGCGCGAGCACTCCTCCTGCGTGTAGCGGCGCGGCCGGGTCGACGTCTAACACAGTCAGGCCGAGTCCGGTGGCGAGGGCAACCGTGAGCGCGCCGCCGAGTACACGGCGTGGTGTCCGCTCGCCGATGAGCAGTCCGCAGACCACGCAGGCGAGGACGAGCCCGAGGTGGTCGATCACGAACGGGTAGACCCGAACGACGATCCAGGTGAGCGGCACCGCGATGGGAACCGCGAAGACGACCGCGAGCAGGCTCCCGACTGCGGACAGCTGGATCGCCTCGTGTCCCCGGCCGGCGAGAACGAGACGGTGGCCGGGCAACGTCGTCAACGCCATCTCGGCGTCCGGAACACCGATCGCCATCGCCGGGATCGCGTTGACGAACGTGTGCACGACGCCCGCCGCGAGCATCGCTACGCCGACGAGCAGCGGTGGTCCCGGTATCTGCGGCGCGACCCCTGCCAGCACGAACGCGACGTTGTTCGCGTGCAATCCGGGAATCGACCCGCTGATCGCCCCGAGCAGAACACCCACGCCGATCCAGCAGCCGATCCGAATCGACACCCCCGGATCGACGACCAGATCTATCCCACTCATCCGGGCACCCTGGCCGCGTGATCGGTTATAATGGTTCGCCCGTGTCGGGTCCGTCGGTCCGTGTCGTCACCGTCGACTGAGTGGGGACCGACCGTGGACTACCTGGGTACCGACGGGCGAGTCGACCGCGTCCACAGAGACGCCACCCGTGTCGCGTACGGCGCCGAGCGCAGCCGCTACGCCGGGAAAAGAAACGGAGAAAGTGTCGCGTCTTCTGGCTCAGCCGAAGAGTTCGCCGAGACCCTCACCGCTGGCCTCGTCTTCGTCGTCATCGTCGTCCGTCGTGTCCGGGACGTCGCTGGTCTCTTCGACTTCTTCGTCTTCGTCCTCGCCGCCCTCCTCGGCCGGCGCGGCAGCGGCGCCACCTGCGGCGGGCACGGCAGCGGCGTCGGCGACGGCTTCGTCGATGTCGACGTCCTCGAGTGCGGCGACGAGCGCCTTCACGCGGGACTCCTCGACGTCGACGCCTGCTGCGTCGAGCACGTCGGTCAGGTTGTCTTCGTTGATCTCTGCGTCCGCTTCGTTCAGGATGAGTGCAGCGTATACGTATTCCATTGGTCTGTGTCTCCGTTGGTATCAGCCGAACATCGCACCGAGGCCTTCCGCGCCGTCTTCGTCGTCGTCATCGTCGTCGCCGTCCTCGGTGGCGTCGGTCTCGTCTTGCTCGTCGGTCGATTCGTCCGTCTCCGTCGTCTCTTCGGTCGCCGTTTCGGCCGGCGCCTCGACGTCCTGGAGTTCTTCGGGGAGTGCGTCGGTATCGTCGATCTGCGCAGCCAGTGCGCGCAGTTGTGCGTCGGCTTTGCCCACGAGGTCGGGCATCAGCTCTTCGTCCTCGATGGCGGCCTGCAGCCCGAGGCTCTTGGCTTCGCCCGTAGCTTTGGCGACGAGCGTCGGCGCAGTCTGCGCCGTCGGGAAGACGGCGTTGACCGACAGGTTTCGGGCCTGCACGGCGGCCGTCGAGACGTCCTGCTCGTAGGCGTCGACGTCGATGTCGAGGTCGTCTGGATCGAAGACCACGCCATCGGCGAACGCCGCTCGCAGGTCGAGACCGACCTCTTTCGCCTCGATACCGAGTTCGTTGAGGACGTTCTCGATGTCTGCCGTAACCTCCTCACCGGCTTCGAGTACCGTGGAGTCCTCCATCACCTGAATCGAGCCGTCCTCGATCCGGGCGTTCGCACCGATCTGCTGGAGGTCACCGACGAACGGTCCGGGATCGACGCCGGTGTCCCCTTCGGGAATCACGATGTCGTTCGGTGCGACCTCGCCCGCGCCGATCGGTGCCGGCGTCTTCGAGGCCTCGAGTTCGCGATAGAGGCTGAACGGATTCTCGTCGGTGAGGACGAGTCCGACCTGTCCCTCGACGAACTCCGTGAGCTCGCCGACGTCGGTCGCCTCCAGTGCACGGCGCTGTAGCGTGTTGCGGCTCACGCGAAGCACGGCCGTCCCGTGCAGTTCGCGGCGCATGTCCTGCAGCTGTTTCGAGGGGATGCCGGCGATACCGACTACGCCGACGTTCTCGTGGTCCTCGATGAGGGCCTCGATCTCGTCGGTCTCCTCGCGCTTCCACTCCGGCAGGTTCTCGGTCTGGCGAGTGGCCTCGGCGCTCATCTCAGGCCACCTCCACGGACGGGCCCATCGTCGTCTTCACGAAGACGGAACCGATGTTCTGTGGACCCTTCTCCAGGTCCGCGTGCAATCGGCGGAGGATCACGTCGACGTTGTCGGCGATGTCCTCGGCGCCCATGTCTTCGGCACCGACGCGCGTGTGGAACGTCCGTCGGTCACCGGAGCGCAGTTGCACGGTGTTTTTCATTCTGTTTACTGTTTCGACCACGTCGTCGTCCGGCGAGAGCGGCGTCGGCATCTTCCCGCGCGGACCGAGGACGGTACCGAGGTACCGTCCGATGTTCTGCATCATCGCCTCCTCGGCGATGAAGAAGTCGGTGTCGTCGGCCAGTTCCTTGGCCGCATCGTCGTCGTCACCGAGGTCTGCGAGCTCGTCGCCGTCTAAGACGTCGTCCGCGACGTCCTCGGCTCTGAGCGCCGTTTCCCCTTCGGCGAAGACGACGATCGTCGTCTCCTGGCCGGTACCGGCCGGGAGGACGACTGACTCGTCGACGCGATTCGACGGTTCGTCGAGATCTAGGTCACGCAAATTGATCGCGAGGTCGACCGTCTCGGTAAAGTTCCGGTCCGGTGACTCCTCGAGTGCGCGCGTGACTGCTGTTTCGATATCCGAATCTGCCATCGTTCACCTCCGTAGTACGCAGGGTCTGCTCCTACGGGTCAGTGAAACAGGCAAAGCCTGTCTCACCTTATTGTCAGAGCTAACCCGGACTTAAACCCGTCGAAGCTCCCTTCTGGCTCCCGCTGCAGCGCTCGACGGACCCGTATTCCCTGTCCGTCGATGAGAGCGGGTACGAGCGTCCGTCTGGGAGGACTCGCCGCATCCCCGATAGCGCTCTCGCCCCATCGGATCGTCGAGTCCGTTCCTGGCGACGAGCCGTGGCCGGTCCCGATCGATTCGACGCCTCCGGCACCGATATCTTCTTTGTGACGCATTCGTATTACCTGTACGATGATACTGGGCCCGCCGACGGCGCACGAACTTCCCCAGTATCCACCGGTTCCCCTCTCCGATCAGCAGGCGGTGTTCGACATCCTCGTCGAACTGTCACCGGCGCTCCGGGCGGGACTCGTCTTCGGTGCGACGCTGCTCACCGGGCTCACGGTCCTCGGACTCCTCCCTGGCTACAGTTCCCGAACGATCGAGACGGCCCGTCGGAGTCCCGTCATCTCGATACTCGTCGGTGTCCCGGCAGCGCTCTCGGTCGTGGCCCTCTCCTACGTCGGCATCCGACTCACTCACTCGGACCTCGGCGTCTTCTTCGCGATTCCGCTCGTGACGGTTGGTCTGACGCTCCTGCCGGCCTGGGCTATCATGGCGGCCGTCTCCGTGGGAAACGCCCTCTCCGTTCGTCTCGGCACCGACGGGTTCACCGCCGGCCTCATCGGTGGAGCTGTGCTCCTCGGTCTGGCGTCCGCGCAGTTGCTTCTCTTCGCCGTCGTATTCGGGACACTCGTTTGCTACGGCGCCGGTGCCGGCGCTCGCGTACTGATATCGGGTGGGTCCGCGACCGATCCATCCGACCGATCCGTCCCCCCTGCGAACAAGATCTGATCGAGTCGGTACGCTGGGTTAGTCTCGTCACTGTCCGTCGACGTCCGGTGAGAACAGGTCGTGCCGGTGGCGAGTCGTCCGTCGACTACGCGGCCGCTTCGTCGGCGAAGAACTCGTCGTACTCGCCCTCGTCGATCTTCGCTTTGAACTCGCGCGGATTCTCGCCCTCGATCGTGACTCCGAGGGACGTACACGTGCCGACGACCTCTTTCGTCGCGTTCTTCAGATCGTACGCGAGGAGGTCCGGCAGTTTCTGCTCGGCGATCGTCTTGACCTGTTCGACCGACAGGTCGGCGACGAACTCTTCCTGCGGGACGCCGCTTCCGGTCTCGAATCCGGCCTCGTCCTTGACGAGGGCGGCCGTCGGCGGGACACCCACGTCGATGTCGAAGGAGCCGTCGTCTTCGTACTCGACGGTGACGGGGACTTCGGTTCCGTCGAACGCGGCGGTCTGGTCGTTGATCTCCTGGACGACGGCCTGGACGTCTACGGGCGTCGGTCCGAGTTCCGGTCCGAGCGGCGGCCCCGGATTGGCCGCACCGCCCGGAACGAGTACTTCGATAGTTCCAGCCATACGGGATCAAATCACTGCGCGAGTTTTAAGGGTTGCTTTTCGGCGCAGCCGACCACCGCCGTGTGTTCGCTTCACGCGCTGTCTGGGTACGTTTCACTCGAGGATTCTCGTTCCACCCGCGCGGCCGGCGGATACGGTGAGTCACACGGTCGTCGACGTGCGGCGGAATCGCTCATCACTCACCCCGTGTTCGCCCCGGTCCGACCGTTTCGAGTCGACGTCCCAGTGTGGTTCCGCACACGTCCGTACCGAAGCTGCACACGACCCTACCGAAGCGGACGTGACAACCCGACGTCGCGGCTGACCTGTGAGTCCGTCAGCCGTCAGTCACCGCTCTCGTTCGAGACGGCCTTCCGCGGCCCGACCATCGACGCTCCGTCTCGTCTGTCGGCCGGTGGAACCGGACAGAACGAACCGGTGATGTCCCACTCGTGAATGCAGAATCGGCTGCCAGCCCGGTCGGAATCGATCAGTGTCCACGCTCCCTCGGGGCTATCCCAGGCTTCGGTTCGTCCACACCGTTCGCATCGCCGCCGATTCGGAACGTGAATGTCTCGGTCGGACCCGTTCGTTGCCATGGTGGGCACACGGTCGTCGACACTGATAACCTGCGCGGTCACCGGCGGTTTTTGCACGTATCTCGACGACTCGGTAACGGGCGCGCTCGACCCGGGCGTTAGTAGACGGCGTTCGTGATCTCGTCGTCGAGGTGCGGGAACGAGTCAAGATACGACGCGCGATCGTCTCTGAGCGCCGAGCTGGCCGCGTCGTAGTCGTCGACGTGGTCGGGAACGTAGTACCGATCGATGTCGAGGCCGGGGACCTCGTCGGGAATCGTCAGTCCCATTCGATCGTCCGCCCGCCACTCGATCGTCCCTCTCGCGATCTCGGTCAGGAGCGTCACCGACTCGTAGACGCCGACGTCGATGGACTCGTCTCCGATGAAGCCCGTGTTCATGACGTAGCAGTCGACGTCGAGCGATCGGACGAGATCCCTGAACACGTTCCCCTCCTCGCCTTCGGAGCCGACGATGAACGGGTTCGTCCCCACGACGCGGATGGACTCCCCGGCTCGCGACGGATCCCCCGCACTCGTTTCGATCGATTCGCCGAGCATGAACGCGACCGCCGCCTGGCGATCGTCGAGTCTGGTGACCGGCGGCATGAGGGGGTTACGCGTGATGAAGAAGATCTGGTCGACGTGCGGGAGATCGATCTCGTCGGCGGCGCTCGACAGTTCGGATCGCTGGACGACCGCGCGCGCGTTCGCGGTGTAACGGTCGTCGTCGAAGTCGACGGTCCCGTCGTCCGCGACCACGACGTTCTCGAGGACGGCGGAGTCTGCCGTCGCGGCCTCGTACAGCGCTGGCTGTTCGGACTTCGTCAACCCGTCCGTCTTGATGTAGAGTCCCTGCCCTTCGCTTCCCGCGACCGAGCCGTCCGGGAGTAACGCGCAGACGTCGTCCTGTAACATCGCCGCGTGTTCCGGCTCCTCTAACCAGCAGCCGTGTGATGTGAGCGTCGACTTGCCGGTCGCAGAGAGGCCGAGAAAGAGCTGTCCGACGGTTCGTTGGGTTCCCTCGGCGTCCGACACTGTCACGCGTTTACTGCCGGCGTGAAGTCCGAGCCCGCCGGCTCGTTTCGCACGGTACATGAACAGTCGGAGGAACGACTTTTTCGCCTCGCCGGTGTAGTCGGAGCCGAGGACGACGGTCGTACCCTCCTCCGGAAAGACGCGTATCGCCGTCTCGTCGTGGTCGGGAAGTTGCAGGGTGTGGAAATCCGGTTCGCGACCGTCCGTCGGTTCGAAGAGTTTGGCCCAGGTGAGTGCGATTCGTGCGTGTTCGGTCGGAACGTACAGCCGACAGCAGAAGGTGGCGTCGGGGTGACGACCGACGAGTCGATCGACACAGAGCAGCTCACGGTCCGAGGCGGATCGGATCGCGTCGCGGACCCGCTCGTGATCCTCGTCCGTCAGATCGTGGTCGATCGCGTTCTTGGTGCGGTCCGCACTGCGGGAACGGTACTCGCTGACGTACGCGGGCGAACCGTACTCGGTCTGGCGTTCGTCGTCGCGTGCGAGTTCGCGGAGTACCGTGAGTGTCGGGTTGTACCGAACGTTCGACGTGCTCGCAGGGTCGGGGAGCCGCTGTGCGTACGTCGGCGGCTCTGTCCCGGTTTCGGACATGTATTCTAGTTCTCTCGGTCCCCTATTATAACGGTAGAGGTTCCCGATTCGGCGTGCGGGTGTGTGCCGTGTGGCCGTGCCTGTCGGTGCACCCGTGAGCGTGCCTGTCGGTGGCCCGTGAGCGTGCCTGCCGGTCGAGCACAGCGGCCTGGACGAGTGAGCGAGCACCGCGCCCCGGACGGATGATCGATCACCGCGGCCTGGACGGTTGATCGACCTCCGCGGAGGACGGCCGAACCTGAATCGGTCCGGGAGGTGCTCGAGTCGTTCGTCACAGCCCATACGGTCGGGCACAGGTGCTGATGGGTCGATCGCGTCGACACCCGACGTAGCGTCTACGCTGTTCGAGTCGCGAGGGTGATCCGACGATCGTCGGCACCTGTACAGCCATTCCTGCGGAGCCGATTTTCAGTTCTGGTATTCGGAGGGAAACGTCCATTATCGATCGGTCACTCCGTCCAGTATGGCCACTGGTCTCGCTCTTTCTTCTCCACTGATGCGAGTTGCACGTGACGGACTCGACGAGTCTGCTATCGAGACCGTCGAGTCGATGTGTTTTCCGATAGATACGTCCACGGCGTCCGAGGCCGGGAACGGACTCACCATCGACGTCGATGGTGACACGTACGCCGTCGGGAAATTCGCACGGACGGCCGCGGCGGAGGCGGACGCCGATCCGGTCCCGCTCTTCGACGGCGGTATCCTCTCGACCGACCCGTATGCCGAACCGGCACTCGACGCGCTCCTCGAGTCACTTCTCTCGGACGAAACGGATTCTCGACTCTGCTATACCGTTCCCGGGACGATCGTCGACGCCGAACGGCCAACCGAGCACCATCGGACGGCGATCGACGACTCGATTCGCACGCTCGGATACGACCCGACGCCGGTCAGCACGGGCTACGCGGTCGTCGCCGACCAGCTCGGAGACGAGTCGGTCACCGGGCTCGGGATCCACGTCGGCCGTACGCTGACGGGCGTCGCGCTCGTCTACTACGGCGTTCCAGTATTCACGTTCTCCCTGTCGATTGGGCAGGAGTGGCTCATCGAACGGGCTGCGAACGCCGCCGACACTGACCTCGATGCCGTCTCGACTCGGCTCGACGAGTTTTCGCTCGATCCCGACGCGAGCGGACGGCTCGATCGGGCCATCGCGCAGACCTTCGACGACCTCTGTGACTCCCTGGTCGACGCAATCGACGCGGAGTCGGCCGCGGCGGATATCGAGCGCGGACTCTCCGTGCCCGTCGCCGTCGCCGGGTCCGGAGCAGTCGACGGCGTCGAGTACCTCTTCGGGGGCCGGTTCGACGCCGCCTCGCTCCCGTTTTCGATCAGAGGCGTCCGTCTGGCCGACGACCCGGCGGAGAGTGCGGTCCGCGGTGCCCTCGCCGCCGCGCAGGAAGACGTCGACGACTTCACAGACGTCACGTGGTCTCCTCACGTCGACGACGAATCGACAGAATCAGGCACTGATCGGCAACTGACCGACTTCGTCGACGACGGGTCGAGTGGCGGTCTCGCCGGAGACGACGTGGCGGACGACGCCATCGAGCGACTGTTCGATCGTCTCGGCACGCGCGACGACGAACTCGACGACTTGCGATCGACGGTTGACGGCGTTCGAACCGACCTCGACGGGTTGCGTGGCGACCTCGAGTCACTCGGGGATTCGGCGGCATCGACCGAAGACGTCGACGCGATGTCGGAACGCATCGACGATGCCGAGGCGCTCCTCACCGACGTCTCGGAGTCGATCGAGACCCTCGCCGCGGCAGACCGCGTCGAGGAACTGGCGCGCGATCTCGACGCGCTCTCCGACGACGTCGACGCCGCGGAAGCCAGTATCGAGCGCGTCCGCGACGAGCGAACAGCGGCCCTCGAGACGTTCGAATCGACCGTCGAAACCGACATCGACGAACTTCGGACGACGCACACCGCCGACATCGATTCGGTGAGCGATCGCCTCGAGACGGCGATCGAGACACGCGAGTCAGCCGTCGAGAGACTCGACGACGCCGTCGACACCCTCGAATCTGACGTCTCCGAATACGACGACGAACTCTCGACCCGTATCGACGAACTCGAATCGACCGCGTCCGCGCTAACCGAGACCGTCGACGCGCTAGAGGACACACACGGTGCGATCGAATCCGACGTCGAAGCGGCCGCGTCCGATGTTGACGCGGTCGAATCCGATGTCGAAGCGATCGAATCCGACGTCGAAGCGCTTCGATCCGGGCTAACGTCGGTCGAATCCGACCTGGCGGACGTCGACGCCCAGGGTGCTGCCGTTCGCGCCGACGTCGAGTCGGCCGAATCGGCCATCGACGCGAACGACGCGGCGATCGAATCGCTCGAATCGACCGTCGACGACGTACGAACCACGGTCGATACAGTCTCCGACGACCTCGGCGACGTGGATGCTACGCTCGAGACGACCGATCTGTCCGTCGATACCCTCGCTGGGGCTGTCCAGGCGCTCGACGACGAGCGTTCGACGATCGAGCGATCGGTCGACGATCGACTCGACGTGTTCGCACAGGATCTGGATCGTATCGAAGCGGACCTGGACCGGGTAGAGACTCTCGAGGAGTCACTGATCACCCTCGAAGGGGACCTGGATCGGGTGGATACGTTGGAGGAGGAACTGGATCGTCTCGACGACGCGAACCGACGGTTCGAGTCGATCGAATCACGAATCGAGACGCTCGAATCGAGCACAGACGACGACGTCGAGGCGGACGCGCTCGATCGAATCGCCGAACTCGATCGGCGTGTTCACGACCTCTCGGCGTCGCGTTCCGAATCGAACGAGACGGCGACGTCCGACCAGGATGCATCGGGCGTCGACGTCGCCAGCCTCGTCGCGGGCGGGGCCAGTGCGGGCGTGGTCTCGGGGATCGCACTCGTCGTCTCGGGTGCGTTCGAAGTCGGAATCGCCGCCGTCGTCCTGGGCGTCGTGGGGATCGGCGGCGTGCTTGGGTCGCGGTGACGGCCCGGACGATAGATGGGATGACAGTCACGCGTCTGACCAACAATTAAGAGTCCACCACGCTTTGGCCTCCTCATGGAGCAACGACCACAGGAGATCACGTCCCTGGTCGGACGCGAAGTCTACACGAAGAACGGCGTCTTCGTCGGTGAAGTCGAAGATCTCAAGCTCAACCTCGACGTGCGAACGGTAACGGGACTCGCCGTCGGGAGTCTCAGCACGGAACTGTTCGAACAGGAAGCCAGTCAGGGACAGGGCGTCGTCGTCCCTTATCGCTGGGTGCGAGCCGTGGGCGACGTCATTCTCGTCGCCGACGTCGTAGAGCGCGTCCGCGAACCGGACGACGAAGAAGAAGTCGTCGCCTGAGCGTCGCGTGACCCGATCTCTTCGGGCGTGACCCGATCTCCTCAGGGGTCTCTCACGCGCGCCGATCGCTAGTTTCCGTTCGATCCTTCCGATCCCTCGACGCCCATCGCGTCGAAGAGCGTCTGTTTGACGGCTTCTTCGGTCAGTTCGAGGAGCGTCTCTCTCGTCCCCTCGGTGATCTCGATACCGGTGAAGATACCGAGGGGAATCTCGGCGCTCGCCTGGGTCGAGTGGCCCGCGACCTCGCCGATTTCGTCGTAGGCGTCGGCGAGCACTTTCCCGATGTTGATCCTGATGTCCTTCGAGCGGGCGGAGAGGAAGATCGTCTCCTCGGCGACGCCGAAGACGGCCGTGGTCGTGACACCTTCCAAGTTGAGGAGGTGATTCGCCGCCTGCGAGAGCGCCTCGCGGTCGCGGACGAAGCCGGCGTTCGAGACCAGGTGGCTCCCCTGGACGTCCCGGTTGGCGATCGCTTCCGCGAGCACGTCGAGGGTCTCCGGCGACATCGACGGGGATTCGACCTGCTCCAGGGTGTCGTGGTTCGCGAACGGATAGAGGTACGCAGCTGCGGTGAGGTCGGCGGGCGTCGTCTCTCGTTTGAAGTCGAGAGTCTCGGCCCTGATCCCGTAGAGCAACGCGGTGGCGACCTCCTCGGAGACGTTCAGATCGAACTCCTGGATGTACTTCGTCATGATCGTCGACGTCGAGGTCATACTCGGTCTGACGTCGGCGAATTCGGGGTCGGCCTCGGTGTCCGCGTCGTGGTGGTCGATGACGACGTCGATGGGGAGGTCCATCTCCGGGTGGCTCGTGTGGTCGACGAGCGCGACCGTATCGTAGTCGTTCTCGTCGGCGACGTCCTCCCAGAGGTGTAACTCGATGCCGAGGAGGTTGACGAACGCGCGATTCTCCTGGTGGCCGAGGTCGCCGAAGTAGATGATATCGGCGTCGGCACCCCGATGTTCCGCGATGGCCTGTAACGCGACGGCGCTCGCGATCGAGTCCGGGTCGGGATTGCGCTTCGTCAGGATCGCGATGCGCTCCGTCGCGTCGTCGATGATCGCGGCGAGCGACTGGGCGTTGTGTTCGAGTTCCCCGGATTCGAGCGCGCGAAGGGCGGAGTCCGCGATGACGGTCGACGGGTTTATCACTACGTCGGCGCCGAGCGCCGAGAGCTCGTCACCGGAGACGGGATCGCTCGCGCGGGCGATGATGAACTGGTCGGAGTCGGCCCCTCGCACGTGTTCGACGGCGGCCTCGTTGGCGTCGACGTCCGAGGCGAGGATCAGGACGACGTCGCGGTCTGCGACCAGGTCGACGATGCCGGGCTCGCTGATATCGGCGACGCGGGCGTCCAAGTCCTGGTCTCTGAGCGATTCGACCCGACTCTCGTCGCGGTCGATGATCCGTACGTCCTTCCCCTGTTCGGCGATCTCCTCTGCGACGGCGTATCCCACACTACCGCACCCGAGTATCGCGTAGCTCGATGTAGAGGAGATGGAGGCCCCAGCGTTCATTGGGCGTGTGGTCGGGGTCACTCCACTTAACCCTCCCGGAGAGTGACAGACGGTGGATCGGTCGTTAGCAACGGTATCGGCCGTTCGACCGTACCGATCGCCTATCGGATCTACCGTGGCTACTGGGTGCGCCTGCCCCGATGTCTGGAATCGGTGGCGGTCGCTCGCGCCTCCTCGTTTCGAGAGAGTCGACCCGGAGGAACGTCGGCGTGGCGACACGGGTCCGTCATCGACCGGTCAAACCAACTCGGTCCAAACCAACTGGCTCTGTCGTCTACGGGACCGCCACGAAATGCCACTGAATCCTAACTTTCTGGAAACGCCGCCGTGACAAACTCCCTGTTCCAAAAACAAACTAATATCCAATAAATATAATATGCACTAGGCCGTCTTCTCACGCGGAAGCCACTGGCTCTGGAACTCCAGAGCGGGCAGAAATGCCCCGGGTGCTGAGGACACCCGAGACGTGGCTTCCGAACCCACAGGATGGGTTTTGCAAGCCATGACACGCTATACACCAGACCACCATAAACCCCGCGCACAGCCCGCCTACCTGCAGGATACGGCCAGCTACGCGTTTCTCCGTCCGAGCACTCCGCGCTCCGACTCCGTCCCGTTCCCACGCATTCACTCGGCCACTACCGGTTCCCCCGAGGACCCGCTCCGCGTCGAGATCGACAAACCGGTCGACCCGAATCGCATCGGCGTCGTCCCGCGCGAGCAGTACCCGCACTGTCCACATTGCAGCGAGCCCGTGATCACGATTCGGACGCTCGGGCCGCACCTCCACGCCGCCGACCCGTGCGGCTGCCCGCTGGAGGCCGACACTGTCGCGTCCATGCTCGGCGGGGCGAACCGATGAGCGACGTCCCCGATCCGGCGGACTGTCCGTTTCCGCTGTGTCCGCTCTGCGACAGACCAGTCGTCCGTATCACGTCGTCTGGACCGCACTCGCACGCAGCGAGTCCGTGCGGCTGCTGGCTCTCGCTCGCGCAAGTCCAGGAGTTGCGAGGGTAGGTGCGGGGATTGGCCGGTCAGTCAGCGTCGATTTTTATGGAGGGTACGACCGGGCTCGTCGCGACGCTCCGCGTTCCCGGCCGGACGCGCCAAGGGAAATGTATTTCAATGCCCGACGAAAACTCGGAGGTGTAGGGCCGGTAGCTCAGTTAGGCAGAGCGTCTGACTCTTAATCAGACGGTCGCGTGTTCAAATCGCGCCCGGCCCGCTTTTGCGAGGAACGGACGTGACGAGCAAAGCGGTCACCAGCGATTTGAGCCCTACCAGTCGCAGCCCGCGCAGGGCCAGTGGCCCGAGCAGGAACGTCTGGTTTCGGTTCAAATCGCGCCCGGCCCGGTTACACGACGAACGGACGTGAGGAGTGGGACGGCCGCCGCGATTGAAGTAGACCAGAACGGCGCAGCGAAGCGGGCTGTTCTGGGCGTCGTTCAAATCGTGCCCGGTCAGGAGTGTCGGTCACGACCTGGTTCAGGTACGTCTACACGAATCTGGATGCCTCTGATGTCGGTCTCTCTGCGAGGTCGACACTCTCGTCGCGGCCGTGGGCCTTCGATAGTTCGATTCGGAGCGCAGGAAATTATATCCGTTCCCTCACGATCGGATCGCATGAGCGATCCCAGGAAGTTGCAGGTGTCCGCCTTCGTCGACGATCCGACGGACAATCTCGTTCGCCGCGCGATCGAACGACTCCACGAGTCCGGATTCGAGACGGACTGGAACAGAGCAGCCGATCAGGTACACTGGTACGAGGTGGGGTCGTTCGAGGACGGGCGGGAGACCAGGAACGACTCGTCGTTCGACACCGTGGGAGCGGAGATCGCGGCGGCCAAGTCCGGTGTCGTCAGGACCGAGTTCGCCGACCGGTACGCGCTCGTGACGTTCACGCTCGATGCTGACGAGCGGTACGACGAACTCGCTCCGGTCGTCCACGTCGACGGGATCACCGAACGCGCGTTCGAGTCGAACGAGGTATCGGCGGAGCCAGCCCGGGAGCGGGCGGAGACCGTGGAGGAGGCTGTCGTTGCCCTCGCCGAAGCCCTGGATCCGTGGTACCTGACCGTCTCGATCCGTCACATCGATGAGTTGATGGGGTTACACCCGGACGAGCACCCGCCGAACAGCGGTCTCGAGGAACTGGGGTGGATGACCGTCTTCTCGGAGGAGTGGTTCCCGGGCTTCGGCGGCCGCGACAGGGTGCTCGACGCGCCGGTCTGGAAGGCGGCAGAACTCGACACCGGCGCCGTGTTTCTCCGCACCGATCCGGTCCCTGGCCACGTACGGCCGGACCTCTCGGGCGATCACGAGGTGTCGGCGTACGAGTACCTGTTCGAGGGCCGATCTGTCACGGAGCTGCGTGCGGAGATCGACAGGAAGCGGTCGACGTTCGTCGATCCGTTCCGCGAACTCGAACCGGGCGAACTGGCGAGCGACCCGGTTGTGTGCGAGGCCCACGCACCGTTCGAGTTCGAGGGGATGGACTACGGGACGTTCCCGGACGATCTGGACTACGGCGACAGGTGTCACGTCTTCTGCGTTCGTCGTCGCGACGACAGGCTCTGGGAGGTGAACTCGGAGACGTTCATCCGCCGACTCGTCGACGAGGACGGCCTGCCGATCGGCGAGTTACCGGCGGACGTGCCGCCCGACGAGGAAATGATCTCGCTGGCCGTCGGGACTGCCTACGAGGGCGATCTCTCGCTCGACCTCTACAGGATGGACGCTCCCGACGAGCCGAGCGTCCACGCCCAACTGCTGGGACTGTCGACCATCCCCGAGGACGGACAGCTGTGGCACGACGAGGAGTAGGTGGGTCAGGGTGTGTGTTCGAGGGATTGAGGAGTCTGTAGTCGGATGGAGGAGACTGCTAATTTGGTCAGCGTGTGGGGATCGTTTCCGTCCCGGTCTGTGCAAGCACCACTGGCATACACGACATCGTCGACAGTATCGTTGCTATGTGCGCAGCATTCGGCGACGACGACGTGGGAAAGACCGTGGTGAACGCGAGCGGCGAGGAAGTCGGGATGGTGACGGCAGTCGAACACGGGACCGCTCGTATCAACCCGGATCCGGGTCTCACGGACAGTATCAAAGCGGCGCTCGGGTGGGAAGACACCGGCGACGACACGTATCCGTTACAGGAGGACGCGATCGATCGCATCACCGGGGACGAGATCCACCTCAGTGGAGAACTCCACGGCGACACGACGGCGGGGACGATGGATCAGGACGTGTCGAGCGGTCGCGACGCGGGTACGAGTACCGAGTCCGCGGAGACCGGTCGACGGGACGATTCCGAGTCGACGCCGGAGGATCGGACGGGCCGAGGAGACGCGACGGGCGACCACGGGGGCCGTGACCGGGGGAGCGAACTGGGAGCGGAGGAGTCGATGGGGACCGAAACGGGACCCGTCGGCGACGTCGACCAGCGTGAGCGTTCCGATTCAGACGACCGAACCAACCGCAGTGTCCCGGAGCGCGACGTCGCCGGTGGACGAACGGAGTCGAGTGGATCCGGCGGGCCGGACGATCGGCCGATGGACGACGACCCGGGTACCACCGACGCGGGACTCTCCGGGTCGGAGCGGAGTGACCGGGGTCGAAGCTCGTCCTCGGCTCACAGGGGATCGGAGGGAGAAGCGATGGATCCGGACGTCGGCGACGGCGACCGCGTCGGCGGCACAGACGACGAACTGACGGACGCCGAACGCGAGGTGCGAGACCGGGACACCGACTCCGATAGCGACGACGACCGGGGGCTCCACGATCGGGACACCGACTCCGATAGCGACTCCGATCGGTCCTGACCGCCGACCGTTCGATCGGGTTTCGTCCGTGACGGGCGCTGACAGGACCACGTCGAGCCGTCGTGCTGTCGATCGGCTACCGGTCAGGAGTCGGGCGCACCGAACGTCTCCCCCTGTCGGTCGTCCGCTCGCATGCGCCTGACGGTGGCTCGCGCGTTGCTCGCGTCGTAGCCGAAGTAGACGTCGCTCGCGTACGTTTCGGCGACCTGGGCCGCGTGGGCGAGGTCGTCGATCGCGACGTCGACCGCGTACAGTTCGACGCTGAACGGCGTTTCGAGCGCGCTCTCGAACCCCTTCGCGAGCGATTCGAGCCAGTAGGTCGTCCCGTAGTGTGTGTCGTACAGCGGGACGACGAATTCGTCGACGTAGGGGTCGAGCGCGGAGAGGTCGAGACCCGACCGTTCGTAGAGGTGCCCGGGATACGGATCCGGGTACAGGGTCAGATACACACGGCCGGGGATCCGGTCGGCCGCTCGAGCGACGAAGTCCGTGATGACGTCGGCGCGCCACGTCATCCAGTCGTCGGACTCGTGTTCCCGAAACGCCGTCTCGCAGGCCTGACAGCGACAGTATTCGGCTCGTGGAAACCCCACGTCGTCGAGTCTGACGTCTTCGTTCGCGGCCACGCAGTCGTCGACGATCTCGAAGAGTCCGTCCTGGTAGGCCGTTCGAGACGGACAGATGTACGCCCAGTCGAAGTACGGTTGCTCGCGGGTCGCACGCGTTCCGCCGTCGTCGACCGCGACTAGCGAGGGGTCGGCGTCGGCTGCCGCGTTGTCACCGAAACACGAGACCATGTTGATGGCCGACGGGAGCGGTTCCGCCGACCGGCCGGTGACGTCTTTGACTTCGTAGAACGCACGATCGAACTCCGCCCAGTTGACTTCTGGCTCGTTTCGGGTGACGACGCCGACCATGTATCACCGTTCGGTCCGGACGGGTTAAGGCGTTCGTTCACCGACCGGTTCGGTCGGTCTTACGCCGTCTGCGTCTCCGGTTCGGGCTCGTACTCGATGGGGGATGGTGAGACGGTGCTGTACAGTTTCCAGAGGGCGACGACCGCGACCAGCGCGAGGATGACTTTCGTCGTTCGTGACATACAGCGGATCTACCTGACGCTCCCTATTAACCCTTTTGGAGGAGTATATTGTGAGAGAAATTAGCGTTCGATCAAGGCTGGAATCCCGTCACGAACGATCCGTTCGCAGTAGACACACCGGACGCCATCGTCGAGGACGTCGAACCGGGACGTGACCGGTTCGTCGGCTGCGGTGATACACCCGGCGTTCGGGCAACTGAGAATCCCTTCGACGGAATCCGGTCGCTCGACGCGGTGTTTCTCGACGACGTCGTACTCGCGGACGATGTTGATGGTGGCTTCGGGGGCGATCAACGAGAGGACGTCGACCTCTTCCTGGCTCAGTTCACGTCCCTCGACCTTTACGATGTCCTTGGTGGCGAGGCGGTCGGACGGGACGTTCATCCCGATGGAGACTCCCTCGCCGTCCGATCCGTCGATGCCGAGGATGGCGAGGACGTTGAGGGCCTGGCCGGCGTGGACGTGATCGATCACGGTCCCGTTCTTGATCTTGCTGACCCGGAGTTCGTGGTTCTCACTCATCGGAATCACCCAGCAGGAGGTCCAGGAGGGCCATTCGAACCGGGACGCCGTTGTGAGCCTGTTCGAAGTACGTCGCGTGGTCCGTCGTGTCGACACCAGGGGCGATCTCGTCGACGCGCGGCAGCGGGTGCATCACCGAGAGTTCGTCGCTCGCGGCCTCGAGGGTCTCCGTCGTGATGCAGTACTCGCCGGCGACTTTCTGGTACTCGTTCTCGTCGGGGAAGCGCTCGCGCTGGATTCGCGTCACGTAGAGAACGTCGAGTTCCGGGAGGATCGGGTCGAGCGATTCGTGTTCTTTCACCGATGCACCCTCCTGGTGTAAGTCGAAGACGACCTCCCGCGGAAGTTGGAGGCTCTCCGGGCTGACGAAGTGCTGTCGCGTGTCGAAATTCGAGAGGGCGTACGCGAGCGAGTGGACGGTCCGACCGTATTTGAGATCGCCCATGATCCCGATGGTGAGATCGTCGAGACCGGCGTTCTCTCGGATGGTGTATAGATCGAGGAGGGTCTGCGTCGGATGGTGACCGGCCCCGTCACCGGCGTTGATGACCGGCACGTCGACGTACTCGCTGGCTAGCTTCGCCGCCCCCTGTCGCGGGTGCCTGAGGACGATACCGTCCGCGTAGCCTTCTATCACGCGAACGGTGTCGGCGAGGCTCTCACCCTTCTTGACGCTCGAGGCGTCGACCGACCCCATGTCGACGACGTCGCCGCCGAGGCGCTTGATCGCCGTCTCGAAACTCATCTTCGTTCGCGTACTCGGCTCGAAAAATAGCAAGCCGAGCACCGTCTCGGAGCGGTCCTCGACGGCCGCCGATCCGTCGGATTCGATCGCGGCCGCGTGGTCGAGGACCGCTTCGATGTCCGCCCGAGACAGTTGTTTGCTCGTGAGAATATTTCCGTGACGCATCTACTCGCACGTGTGCGTGGCGTGCCCTTCAATCTCCCCATCCTGACCGAGGTCGGTTCGGTCCCATCGAACCCGACGAGTGTGTTCGTGTCTCATCGTGTGCGAGTCACTCCCCTCACTCTCCAGCCCCGGCCAATTCGGCACGGCACTGCGACGTATCACGGTCTCGCCCGCCGGGTCTGGAGCTCGTTACCGACGGAAACTACTCGAAGCCAAAGAGTTATAGCCGCCGTGGTGCATTATTTCAGGCGTACATGGCTGGTCGGTTAGAAACCGGTATCGACGTCCTCGATCGGAAGCTCGATGGCGGGCTTCCGCCTGGGTGCATCGTCGCCTTCACGGCCTCGCCAGCCAGCCAGTCGGAACTGCTCCTGTACGAACTCACCGCCGCCCGTGGTACCCTGTACATCTCGACGGAACGGTCTGACGACGCGATTCGACACTGCCTGGAGACGTCACAGGCGCGCGTCGGAAGCCCGACTATTCGACAGATTACGGGCGACGATCCCGTTACCGACGCGCGCCGCCTGGTCGGCGCGCTCCCGGATGGCGCTAACCTGATCGTCGACACGATGGACGTTCTCGAGGAAACGCCCGTCGAGGAGTATCGCGTCTTCCTGAACGAGCTCAAGACCCAGATGCTAGAGACCGGCAGCATCGCCGTTCTCCACTGCCTCAAGCGAGAGACCATTCCCGACAATCGGACCGCAACCCTGCACATGGCCGACGCGGTCTTCGATCTGGAGACCAACATCGGAGCGACGGAACTGGAGAACTTCCTCACGATTCCCAAGTTCAGGGCTGGCGGTGCCCCGACCGAACGGATCAAACTGGAGATGGCAGACGAGATGGCGATCGACACGAGCCGAGACATCGCCTGAACGATCAGGACGGTGGCTCTTCTGTCACAACCGTTCGACACGATGTCGACCTCAGCGTCGATTCCCGGTGTGGCGGGTGCCAGAGGGAGCATGGAACGGCCTGTCGACCGTCGTCATCGCGACAGGAACGCTTCTATAGCGACTAGAATTGGGCCGCAGACGGATGCGTTCGAGGAGACGACGGACGCTCTCGACGAAACGACGACGGATTCGTTCGAGGAACAAGTCGGTCCGTCGAACGCGAGCGAATCGCGACGGAGTGTACCGACGTGGTCGGTACTACGAGGGTCGGTATGGGAGCGACCGAACGGGAAGAGTTCCCGTCGGTTTCGACTTCGAAACTGATCGAGAGCGACCTGGGTGGTTACTCGTCGGTTTCGGCTTCGAGCTCTTCGACGAGCTCGTCGGCGTCCACGTCGGCGTCCTCGAGCGCGTCTTCTAGGTCCCCGTCACCCATGCCGCCCATACCGCCCATGCCACCCATCATACCGGGCATGCCCATGCCGCTGCCGTCGATGATGTCCTGGACGATCACGCGGTCGACGCCGACCTTGTCCATGACGTCCTGGGCGATCTGCTGCTTGGAGAACATCCACTGCTGGTTCATCGTCAGCTGGGGCGTCGACTCGACGTAGAGCGTCTCTTTCTCGACGATCTCCGTCTCGTACTCCGGCTCTGGCTCGTCGCTTTCGTCCGCCGAGTCGTCTTCGTCCGCGTCGTCGTCCGGTTCGACGAGTACCTCCTCTTCGACCTCGTCGACCTCGATGTGGACCTCGGGTTCGACGTCGATGTACATCTCGAACAGACCGGCGGCCTGTTGCTCGCGGTCGTCCACCTCCTCGATCACTTCGAAGTCGTACTCGACGTCCTCTCCGGCGAGCGGGTGGTTGAAGTCGACGCGGGCACGGCCGCCCACGATCGTCTCGACGAAGCCCTGACGGCCGTCGAGCTGGACCTGGGCACCCGGGTACCGATCGTCCTCGTCGATCTTCTCGGAGCTTACGGTCTCGACGGCGTCGGGATCGTACTCGCCGAAGGCCTCCTCGGCGGCGACGGTGACCGTGTCGCTGGTGCCGACTTCGTTCCCGCGTACGGCGTCTTCGACCGCCTCGAAGATGTGCCCCTCTCCGACGACGATCGTCCGCGGCGCGAACTCGCGCTCCTGGTCTGCGACGCCCTCTTCCTCGGCGACCTCCTGATCGGTCGTGTCGACGAGCTGTCCGTCCTCGATCGTTCGGGCCGTATAGGCGATCTTCACGAAGTCGCCGTCTTGCAGCCCGCTCTCCTGGGTCGCCTCGGCTTCGGCGTCCGGTTCTTCCTCGGCGTCGTCGGCTGCCGTCTCAGCCTCCCGCTCTGCTTCATCGGTCATACGTTGTACGTTTCCCCGTCCACATTTAAGGAACACGTTTTGCCCCCACGTTCGTGGGTATCCGCGACCGACACCACTACGATGCTGGGGGGCGACAGGGGGTCACGGATCGATTCGCGCCGATGGCGTCCGTGTGCGGTATCGACTGACCATCTTCACGGTTCGTGGGATGGACGATATTTCGACGAATCGCTGTCGGTATCGTTCGAAACCCGACTGCCACGTCCGCCGTTCGTGAAACGACCGATACTTTTGACCGCCGGACGTGTACGCGAGTATGTACGAAGTCGAAGTGAAGGTACCCGCCGATCTCGACGTCGTGAGGGACCGGCTGGACCGCCTCGGATTCGAAGCGAATCGGTCGCTGACGCAGGTCGACGTCTACTACGACGCTCCACACCGGTCGTTCGGTGAGACGGACGAAGCGCTCCGAATACGCCGGGAACTGACGGCGGACGAAACGGTCGTGAACGTGACCTACAAGGGTCCGCTCGTCGACGACGAGTCGAAGACGCGAGAGGAGTTCGAGACGAGCGTCGACAGCGACTCCGAACTGGCAGAAATTTTCGAGCGACTCGGATTTACGCCGACCGCGACCGTCCGCAAGGAGCGGACCGTCTACGACGTGGAGGGCTACGCAGTCACGCTCGACGTCGTCGCGGACGTCGGCGAGTACGTCGAGGTCGAGCGTGGAACGACGGAGTCGGACGTCGAGGCGGTCCGTCGCGGCGCGTTCGACGTCCTCGATCGACTCGGACTCGATCCGACCGACCAGATTCGGACGTCGTACCTCGGTCTCCTGCTGGACGATGGTATCGAGACGGACGGGCCGTCGGAGTAGTCCGAGAGCCCGACACGTCACCGAGTGTTTGTCCGATGGGCCCGACACGTCCGAGAGCCCGACACGTCCGGGAGTACTACAGGTCCACGATGGGACACGTCCGCTCGATCGATAACCGACGTCGGCCCATCGAACGGTGTCTGAGTAATCACGGCGAGATAATTCATTTTCGCAAGTTATAGGACCGGGCCTCCGCAAGGCGTGTGTAATGACTGACCGGAACGTACGGATCGAACCGTTCGAGCGGCGAGCGGTCGACGACCAGGAGATCGAGATCGTCGAGCGAAAGGGGATCGGTCACCCGGACTCGATCTGCGACGGTATCGCCGAACACGTCTCGCAGGCGCTCGCACAGACCTATCTCGACCGGGTTGGGACGGTACTGCACTTCAACACCGACGAGACGCAACTCGTCGCCGGTGAGGCGGCACCGGCGTTCGGCGGGGGCGAGGTCGTCGACCCGATCTACCTCCTGATCGTCGGACGAGCGACCAAACACTACGACGGCCAGACGATTCCCACGGAGACCATCGCCTTGCGAGCCGCCCGAGAGTACCTGGCCGAGACGATCCCCGAACTCACGTTCGGCGAGGACGTCATCGTCGACGTCAAACTCGGCGAGGGGAGCGGCGACCTCCAGTCGGTCTTCGGCGATGACGACGTCAGCGTCCCGATGGCCAACGACACGAGTTACGGCGTGGGACACGCACCGCTCTCGGAGACCGAGGAGATCGTCCGCGAGGCCGAGCGTCGGCTCAACGGCCCGTATTCGGCCGACCACCCGGAACTCGGTACCGACGTCAAGATAATGGGAAAGCGTGAGGGTGACGAGATCGACGTCACGGTCGCGGCGGCAATGATCGACGAGTACGTGCCAGATCTAGACGCATACCGCGACGCCGTCGAAGACGTTCGTGCGTTCGTCTCCGATGTCGCCGCCGAACACACCGATCGGACCGTCCGCGTGCACGTGAACACGGCCGACGACTACGACGCGGGCTCGATTTACCTCACCGTCACTGGCACCTCGGCCGAGCAGGGCGACGACGGGTCCGTCGGCCGGGGCAACCGGGCGAACGGCCTCATCACGCCCAACCGGTCGATGTCGATGGAGGCGACGAGCGGCAAGAACCCCGTCAATCACATCGGCAAGATCTACAACCTCCTCTCGACGCAGATCGCCCAGGCCGTCGTCGCCGAGGTCGACGGCGTCACCGATCTTCGCGTGCGCCTGTTGAGCCAGATCGGCCGCCCGATCGACCACCCGCACGTCGCCGACGTCCACGTCGTCACTGCCGATGGCGTGGCGATCGCCGACGTAGCGGACGCCGTCGAGGCCATCGTCGATCGTGAACTCGGCGACGTCTCCGAACTCACCCGTCGCGTCATCGACGGCGAACTGACGACGTTTTAGGTCGCGTTCGTGGCTCACGCCGCCAACGTCGCCGCTCGCCGATAACAACCTCCTTATACGGACCAGTCGCTAGCGAGAGCCATGCATCCGCCGGGAGCCGACACCGTGCTCGTTCGCCACGGCGACATCAACACGAAGAGCACGTCGGTCAAGCGCTACATGGAGGGCCTACTCGTCGAGCACCTGGAGGCGCTCATGGCGGACCGATCGGTCCCGGGTTCGGTGGTCAGGGAGTGGAACCGGCCCCGAATCGAGACGACCGAAGGTGCCGTCGCCGACGCCCTCGACGCGGCGACGGATACGTTCGGCGTCGTCTCGGCGAGTCCGTGCGTAACCGTCGAGCCAGCGTTCGAGCCGATCGTCGACGCGCTCGCCGAGATCGCCCCGGAGGCGTACGACGGCGGGAGTTTCGCGGTCGACGCCCGGCGGGCCGACAAGGACCTACCCTTTACGAGCCAGGAGCTGGCCAAAGCGGGCGGAACGGCGATCTGGGAGGCCGTCGAGGACGCGTTCGACCCGACGGTCGATCTGGACGATCCGGACCACACGTTCGGCGTCGAAGTTCGCAGCGATGCGGCCTACCTCTACACCGACACCGTCGCCGGACCGGGCGGACTCCCGCTCGGGTCGCAGGCCCCCATGGTCGCCCTGATCAGCGGCGGCATCGACTCGCCCGTCGCCGCGTACGAGGTGATGCGACGCGGAAGTCCCATCGTTCCCGTCTACGTGGCCCTCGGCGAGTACGGCGGACCCGACCACGAGGCACGGGCGATCGAGACCGTTCGATCCCTCGCCCGCTACGCGCCGACCCGGGACCTGACCGTCTATCGGGTGCCGGGGGGCGACACCGTCTCCCACCTCGCCGAGACCATGGAGCAGGGCCGGATGCTCTCACTGCGTCGGTTCTTCTACCGCATCGCCGAACACGTCGCAGCGAAGACAGACGCCCAGGGGATCGTCACCGGTGAAGCCCTCGGGCAAAAGTCGAGCCAGACGGCCCAGAATCTCGCGGTGACGAGTCGGGCGACGGACCTGCCGATCCACCGGCCGCTCCTCGCGATGGACAAAGAGACCATCGTCGAGCGCGCCCGAAACATCGGGACGTACCGCGACTCGACCATCCCCGCCGGGTGTAACCGCATTGCCCCCGATCGCGTCGAGACGAACGGCCGGGTCGAACAGCTGCTGGCGGTCGAACCCGACGACCTCTACGAGCGGGCGGCGTCTGCCACCTCCGAGGCGACGCTCATCGACCCTCGTGGCCGGTGAGTACGCACTCGATCCCGAGTCTGTCCGGTTCGACGTCGACTGCGGCCAGTCGGACCGAAACCACCATTATTCGTCCGACCCCACCTTCGGAACGTGACCCGGGTCTGCTTCGTCGGCGACGAGGACGTCACCCTGCAGTACGAACTCCTCTCGCGGGAGACCTCCCGCGAAGCACTCTCGACGTACGATCTGCGACGGCCGTTCGAGAACTCGATCGCCCTCGATACGGTGAGCCTCGGCGCGGCGATGGCGTTGTGTAACGACCTGCAGTGGTACGTGGTTCGATTCGTCGATACGATCCTGGTTCGAGATCCGAGTGTCCACGAGACGGAGTGGCTCTCTCGGCCGCTCGCCCGCGCGATGCGTAACGACGAGATGGAGCCGGCCGAGACCGGCGACTATCTGAAGATATACGGCGTCGAGTATCCGGACGATCGTCGGCAGAACGACCGCGATTCGGGGCCGCCTGCGGGCGTCGATCCGGCGCTGGTGGACGGAGCGACGACAGACGACCCGACCGGCGGGACGGTCGACGACCCGGACGATGCGACGATCGACGATCCGGACGCCGGGACGTCCGATCCGGACGATGCGACCGGCCGAACGGGTGGCGAGACGGACCGGGGTCGCCTCGTCGAACCGCTGTACGTCAGGCGAACTGACGGCGAAATCCCCGAGTACGACCTCCGCGACGTCTCCGAAACGGTCGTCGTCCGACTGACCGAAGACGAGTACGCTCCCTGAGAACTGCCGCCAGGTCACCGAAGATCGGCTTTGATCGGCGACCGTCAGAACCCGGTGGCCTGTCCGTCCTTGCGTGGTTCACTGGCCCCGGCGAGGCTGCCGTCACGTCGACGAACGATCTGCGCGCCGCCGAACTGGACCGGCGGGAGCACGCGGACGTCGTGACCCGTGCGTGCGAGTGCACCGCTGTTCGGCAGGCGCTCTTCCACGCCGAGCGTGCCATCTTCGCGTACCCGCCAGCGCGGCGCGTCGAGCGCCTCCTGCAGTCCCATACCGTAGTCGACGACGTTCGAGAGCACCTGAACGTGGCCCTGCGGTTGCATGTAGCCGCCCATGACGCCGAAGGCGGCCCAGTCGTCCTCGTCGAACTTCGCGAGTGCCGGGACGAGCGTGTGGAACGGGCGCTTGCCCGGTTCGAGGCTGTTCGGGTGGTCGGGGTCGAGCGAGAACGACGCCCCGCGGTTCTGGAGGGCGATGCCCGTATCGCCGGCGACGAGCCCGCTTCCGAACCCGGCGAACCGTGAGTTGATGAAGGAAACGAGATTGCCGGCCTCGTCGCCGACCGTGAGGAGGACCGTGTCCGCGTCCTCGGCGTTGGCGTTCGGCACGCCGATGTCCGGGTCCGAAATCGGTGCCTGGCCGATCTCTTCGGCCCGCGTCTCCGCGTAGGATTTCGACGCGAGCGCCGGGATCTCTTCGTACGCCGGATCGGTTATGTAGTGGTGGCCGTCGACGAACGCCAGTTTCATCGCCTCGGCGAAGGCGTGGACGCGCTCCGGCGAGTCGTAGGCGTGGTCGCCCGCACCGATCTCCTCGGCGATGTTGAGCGCTTCGAGCGCGATCAACCCCTGGTTGTTCGGCGGCAGTTCGAAGATCTCGGTCCCGTTGTAGGTAGTGCTGACGGGGTCGACGAACTCGGGTTCGAACGACGCCAGATCGTCGACGGTCATGAAGCCGCCGGCGTCCTGGATCTCGGACGCGATCGCGTCGGCGATCTCCCCTTCGTAGACGACGTCGGCGCCCTCGTCGGCGATTTGTTGCATAGACCCGCCGAGTCGGGGGAGCGTGACCGTCTGTCCCGGGGCCGGGGCTTCGCCGTCGAAGAGGTACGCCTCGCGAGCGTGTTCGTCGGTAAAGAGGGTCTCCGCCCCCTGCCAGTAGTACGAGATCACGTCAGAGACGGGGTAGCCCTCGGTCGCGTAGCGAATCGCCGGAGCCAGTGCGTCTGCGAGTGACGTGCGGCCGAATTCCTCGACGGTCGCTTCCCACCCGCGAGCCGTCCCGGGAACGGTCACCGCGTGGGGACCGAGAAACGGCATCTCGAGGGTGTCCGGGTCGCCACCAGCGTCGACGGCGTAGCCGCGAGACTCGGGGTAGTACGACGCGCGCTCGTCGGGGTCGGCGTCGGAGAGGGCCGCTCGGACGTTCTCGATCGTCGCATCGGCGGGCGCCCCGCCGCATGATCGCATCGCGCCAACCTCGCCGTCGGCGGTTCGATACAGGGCGAAGACGTCGCCGCCGATTCCCGTCGAAGTCGGTTCGACCACGTTGAGCGCCGCGGCGGTCGCTACGGCGGCGTCGAAGGCGTTACCGCCGTTTCGAAGCAGTTCCACGCCCGCCTGCGCGGCGAGCGGTTGACTCGTCGCGACCAGCCCGCGATTCGCGCGGACGGTCGACTGCCGTGAGGTGAACCGATCCAGATCGTAGTCCATGCTACCGTCTCCCGGCCGCACGGACAAAAAGCGACCCCTCCCGGCAGGCGTGACAGGTACCGATGCCGGACCGAAGTGGCGCGAAGCCGATCGTCGGGCAGCCGTCGCAACGTTCACGGTGGTTCGGTCCGGACTGGCGACAATGGCGGACGAGGCGCGACTCCCGGGCGTCGAGACGGAGTCCGACGAGGACCCCATCGTCCTGCACGTCGACGCCGATTGCTTCTACGCGGCCTGTGAGCGTCTCCGCGAGCCGGAATTGCGTGGCGAACCGGTCGTCGTCGGGATGGGCTACGAACCGGGCGACTCCGTCGGCGCCGTCGCGACTGCGAGTTACGAGGCGCGCGAGTTCGGCGTCGAGAGCGCCATGGCGATCAGTCAGGCCCTGGAGAACCTTCCTCGACGCGTCGACGCCGATTCGGACTCGGACCTGGACGTCTCCGAAACGGGCGTCTACCGCCCCGTCGACATGGCGTACTACGAATCTGTGAGCGAGGACGTACGGTCTATCCTCCACGAGAGCGCAGACGTCGTTCGGGAGGTGAGCATCGACGAAGCCTACCTCGACGTGACCGAGCGGACGGACTGGTCGGTCGCGGAGGGGTTCGCGAGACACGTCAAAGAGCGTATCGCCCGTGAGGTCGGCGTCACCGTCAGTATCGGCGTCGCCCCATCGATGAGTGCGGCCAAGATCGCGAGTGACTTCGACAAACCCGACGGGTTGACCGTCGTCGAACCGGACGAGGTCCGATCGTTCCTCGGTCCGCTCGACGTCGACGAGATACACGGCGTCGGACCGGTCACGGCCCGTACCCTCCGCGAGATGGGACTCGAGACCGCCGGCGACGTCGCCGACGCCGATCCCGACGCGCTCGTCGAGGCGTTCGGCGAGCGAGGCCGAGAACTCTACGACTACTCGCGCGGCGCCGACGACCGGCCAGTCACGCCGCGCGGCCTCCCGAAGAGCTTCTCACGTGAATCCGCGTTCGGCTCCCCCGTCGCAGCGTGGGAACGAAAACGCGAGACGTTGCACACGCTGGCCGAGGCCGTTGCCGATCGCGCGACGCGCGAAGGGGCGCTGTACCGAACGGTCGGCGTCAAGGCCGTCACGCCGCCGTACGACGTCAACACACGGGAGCGATCGCTCTCCGGGCCGGTGGACGATCCGGGGCTCGTCGTCGAGATCGCGACGGACCTCTTTCGGGAGTTCGACGAGGATCGGGTCCGGAAACTGGGTGTCAAAGTGGCGAACCTGGAGTTCGACGCGGCGAACCAGTCGAACCTCGACGGCTGGGGCGACGCTACGGAACCAGGGAACACGAACGGGGCGGGTTCGGACGGAGACGGTGTCGACAACCCGCTGGACGTGTCGGGAGGGAAACCAGCAACCGATTCGTCGAGGACCACTCCCGACCCATCGCCCGACGATACGGGCGAGACATCGGACGCCGCTGGGGACACGCTGCCAGCCGATCAGCGAACGCTCGACGCTCTCGTCGAGGGCGGGACCCGGTCGGCCGATCGATCGCCAACGTCGCCTTCGTCTCGAACAGCGGTGGTGAACGCCGGCGACGGTTCGACAGACGTGGTGGTGCCCCTTTCGGCGTTCGACGGCGACGGCGCTTCCGTCGACGCGGGGCCGGACCGACGCGACGCAAATCGATCCGCCGGGACCGGTCCGATCACCTCGGTACGCCGCCATCCCGATCAGACGACGCTGTCGGAGTTCGTCGGAAACTGATGCCTCTCACTGTCCTCGCCCGTGTGTTACGCATCGAGTACCCCAGCGACCGTGAACACCTCCAGCGACCGTGTATACCTGCGTCGGTGTGCAACGCCGCGGCGGAATCGGCCACAACGCTCAACCCACTTGGTTGCGGATGATCGACAGACGCCTCCCGAACAGCAGAATTATACGGGAGAGGAATAGATAATCGAGGTACCACGACCGCCCAGTAGTGTGACGCCATGACCGAGGACTTCTACGATCTTCTCGACGTACCGCCGGACGCCACGCAGGACGAGATCAAGGCTGCCTTTCGTGAACAGGTGCGCATCTACCATCCGGATCTGAACGACGACGAACGTGCGCAAGCGCAATTTACGGCCCTCAAGACGGCGTACGACGTCCTCGGCGACCCCGTCGAACGACGAGCGTACGATCGACTGGGCCACGTCGACTACGTCGCAAAGCGCACCTCCGGATTACCCTCTCCCGACAAGTGGGCGACCGACGACGCAGACGGATCGTCGTCGGTTGGCGACTCCACCGTTCGGACCGAATCGACCTCGTGGGGGTCATCGGCCGGGGCAGATGCTCGAACTGGCGACGCATCCGCCTCGTCGACCGGATCTGGACGCGGTTCGGGTTCGAACGTCGGGTCTTCCGCGGGCATCGGCTCCTCCACGGGCATCGGCCGCCGCGTCGTCCGATCTCCGCACGATCGTCTTTCAGAGCTCCTCCGGTGGTGGCGCTCTATAAACGTCGCCGGCCCGCTCCTCTGGACTGGCACGCTGGTGTACCTGCTCGGGCTGATTCAGTACGGTCGCGCCAACAGTGACGCGTTCGGCGATATCTGGGAGACGCTTCGCACATCGGGGGTCGACTACGACGCACTCGTCTCCGCCAGCGACGGTCTTACCGGCGCAATTTCGTACGTAGGGGCCACGGAGCCGGTCACGCCACCGATCGCTCGCCAGCTCTGGTACGCCGTACTCGCCGGAGCGATCGTCGGGACGATTGCGCTGCTCCTCGGGTGGCGCCACACACGACGTGGCAGCCTCCTCGGACCGGTGACGATCGACGAGACGATCCTCCTCGCACTCGTCGTGGGCGTAACCAGCACACTCGCTGGCGGCGTCTTACTCGCCGGATCGCTCCTCCTTCCACTGCTCTTCGGCGTGGTGATCTATCACTCACGTCGGTTGCCAGGCTGGTCTCCGTCCTACGTCTATCTGCTCCTGGTCTCGGCGCCGGTCGCCGTCCTCGTCGCCGGCACGATAGAGCTCGCCTTCGGACCGATCGAACTGGTGGCGCTCGTCGTCGTTCCCCTCCTCGGTGCGCTCGGACTCCCCGTCAGGATTGTCGTCCGGCGCCGTATCGGCGTCTGAGCCGGCGACAACGGTCACCGTCCGCTCACTCCTCGTCGCGACGTGTGACCGATCGGTTGCCTCGTCCGCGTCACCCGACCGTGGTGGCGACTCCCTTCGTCTGACGGTAGTCGCTGGACAGGATCGACTCGAATCGATCGGACGCTCTCGCCACCAGGGACTCGTCCCACCGATCAGGATCCGCCAACGGAACGACGAGAAAGCCTCGACCGCGTATCTCCGTCGCGTGCAGCGCGTCCATGTCCAGTTCGATTCGTGTTCGTCGGGTCGTGTACGATTCGACGACGCGTGCCGTTGCACGCCGTCCGATCGGGACGAGGACGTGCGCGTTGACCGCCCGAAGTTCCGCGTCGAAGAAGCGTTCGAGTCGTGCGTACGAGTCCGCGGTCGGCTCCGTGCCGGCTGGAAGGGTACACATGTGGATGTAGCTCAGAAAACAATCGTCGAGGTGGGGTCCGTCCGCATCGTCTGACAGGAAGTCGACCGACCGAAGGAGCGAGGTGAGCGGCGTCTCCCGCCTCCCGAGTGCGAACGGAATCCCGGACGTCGAACCGCCGTGGACGCCGGGACGATCACCGATCACGTGAAAATCCGCGTTGGGATCGCCGTATCCGAAGACGGCGGGGACGGCCGATTCGTCACTGCGGTCGAACGGCGGCGTCAGTCCGAACGGGTTCGACCGACGATCGGTCAGGTGCGTCACGGCGAACGGAAGGTTCGCCGATCGCATAACGGCCTCGATTTCCGATCTCGACTCCGTGAGACGGGTGCAGTGCGGGGCGTCGATGCGCGGACCCGACCGATGAGCGGGACGACGATGCGCAGGATCGGTCGATGCACGAGGGTGGTCGCCGTCTCACGCGGGGACGTTCGTGCTCGGGTGACCAGCCAGGGTCAGGAGGACTCGGCGAGGGGCGTCTGCTGATCTTCGAAGGCAGACCGGCACTCACGGTCACAGAAGTGGTACAATCCGCCATCGAATCGGAGGGAGCGACCGTTCTCGGTGACGTCGTCGCCACAGGATTCGCAGGTCAGGTTTATCGACCGGTCGGCGAGAGAGGGCTCCCAGGCGCGTTCCTGGATCAGGTGAACGCGGTACGATTCGATCTGTCCGGCGTCGAGTGCTGAGAGAAGTGAGGGACCGACGTCCTGGCTCTGGAGGGTACCGACCGCGAGCAGGCGGGCGTCGGAGGTCATGAACACGTGTTCGATACCCTCGACTGCGGCGAGGTCCGTCGTCACGGTGCCGTTTTGAGACGCACAGAGGGCAACGTCGATCAGGACTTCGATCCCGTCGGAGAACGACGAACGATCGATATCGACGGTGAACCCCTGGATGATCCCGAGCCGTTCGAGCCGATCGATACGGTCGGACACCGTGGGTGCGGAGACGTCGACGCGGTCGGCGATGTCGTTGTACGGACGGCGCGCGTCTTCGAGGAGGAGGGCGATGATTTCGAGGTCTGTTTCGTCCAGCGAACGCATACCGGAATCTTCGTCCCGATACACTTTACATTTTACGGTACTGATTAATCGAGGAAACACTCTCGAGAGTCCCTCGAAGGGCTTATCGAGCGTGTTGCTGACGGATACTTGTGATAGCGTGGTCCGTCGACGAATACCGGTGCCGGTCGACCGACGGTCAATGCTTCGGGGTGGTCGTTCGAACGGAATACCAGAGCCACGCGAACGCAACCGTCGTGCCGATCGTGACGAGCCAGTACCCGAGGACGATACTTGGATCGAACCCCATGACGGATTCTCTCCCGAAGTAGACGACGACGAGGCCGAGAATCGGAGCGGCCCCGAGAACCAGGGCGGTTCGGCCTTCGTACCGGCGGCGGCCGACGATCGCAGCGAAAAGCAGTGATCCGATGAACACCAGCGTGACGGCGTAGAGCGTCGTCTGGAGGACTTCCGTGTACGTGGAAATGACGAGAGGACTGAGTACCACCTGTGCCGGGACGAGTACCGTCGCGATTCCGAGTGCGCGCGTGACGGTCGTCGTATTCAGGCGGTCGGCCGTCAGCACGATCGCCCCGACAGCGAAGCTACAGAAGATGGCGATCGCCGTCCAGAAGTGGAGGTCGAGGATGGCGAGATCGTAGAGTTTTACGGTGCCGGCGCCGAGTGCTACCTGAACCGGGGTGAGGAGCAGGCCGATCGTGAGCGCCCAGGCGGCCGTTCGGTCGGCGCCGGATCGCCAGGTGACGATCGCGGAGGCGACGATGAAGAGTCCGGAGACGCCGGCGACGACACGGTGAATCCACTCGAAGAAACTGGGGAACGTCGCCGGAAAGAGGTTGAGGATGCCGCCGTCGCACAGCGGCCAGTTCGCGTCACAGGCCAATCCGGCACCGGACGCTTTCGTCGCGATTCCCAGGAGAATCGTCGCACTCACCAGGACGAGCGTCGTACCGACCAGTTCCGGGACGCCGAACCGACGTGAGAGGAGTCCGAACCCACTCGCTTCGGTGCGTGTTGTGGAGGCCACGGTCTATCGCGTGCGAGTTGACGGTCGCGCTATTTCAATCGACCGAGTCGTTCCCACCGAGCTGGAACGGATCGGACACGACGAACCGCCTGGGTACGTGCGACTATCTATCCGAATCGACGATCTGGTCGAGGCGACGGGTCGGGGGTATACGCACGGCCTCGCACTTGCTTCTGAAACGAGTCGGTGCACGTAGTGACGTGTGACGGAAGCCGCTCTCAGAGACGGCCTGAGAGTGGTCGGTCAGCCCAGAGACGGTCCGAGGCGGAAGACGGTCTCGGTCGTTCCGAGACAGAAGATGGTCTCAGCAGCGTTCCGAGATAGACCAGCCACTCCAGAGCCGGTCTACAATGGGAGGTGGTCGAGATCGGAGCCGGTTCGAGTCCTCCCCGCTCTATCCACGGAGCTACACTTCGAGGAGGAGTGACTCACAGAGCGCGTCGACGCCATCGCGCTCCAGCACGCGGCGTTGTCGGTGTGCGCCACTCTCCCGGTCGTATATTCGACGAATGCCGTCGACCCCGAGTCGGTCGGACTCACGGTCGACGAGCTCGTCGAGTTCGATCGTTCCCGTGACGTCGCGTGTCATAAACGTGGCATCGCGCCCGTGTCGGATGGCTCGCCACTTGTTCTCGTCGAGAACTTCCCGGCGCTGTGTCGGAGCGTACCCGCGCTCGCCGTCTTCGTACGCCGCCGCGAGATCGACGACCAGCGCGTGGCAGTACTCGACGATGGCGCGTACGACCGTCGGATCGGCCTGTCCGTCCGGCGTCCGAATTTCGACGGTGCCGTGGCCCGTGTGTGGGCGGACGTCGTACCAGAGTTCGCCCCGGTCGTCGATCGCCCCGCTCTCGACCATCCGCCGTTCGAATCGATCGAACGACTCGAAGTCCTCGAACGCGGTCGGCATCCCCGTGTTCGGGAGCCCCTCGAATATCTTCGCCCGTGCCGACGCGAGACCGGTGTCGAACCCGTTCCAGAACGGCGAGTTGGCCGAGAGCGCGAGGACGATCGGGACGTACCACCGCAGTTCGTTCGCGATCCAGATCGCCTTGTCGGCGTCGTCGACGCCGACGTGGACGTGGACGCCCGCGGTCGTGTTTCGGTGTTGTGGATACTGAATCCGATCGAGTTGAGACTGATACCGAGGTTTTTCGGCGTGTTCGAGCTCACGCCATCTCGCGAGCGGGTGGAGCCCGGCCGCGGCAATGTCGAATCCGTGGTCCGCCGCGTGGTCGCACAGGGCCGACCGAACGCGGGTAATGTGTTCGGCCGTGTTCGAAGGGTCCTCGAACGTCGGCGTCTGGCTCTCGATGACGCACTTGAACAGTTCGTGATCGAGCTTCCCGTCGAGGACGGCCGGCGGTTCCGATTCGTAGACGAGTTCGTCCGTTCCGCTCGTCGGCCTGGCCCGTTCGTCGACGACGTAGTACTCCTCTTCGACGCCGAGCGTTCCCATCGTATCGAACGCCGAACGCGACCCGCGATCCATCGGCTCTGTCTTGCGGGTGCGACGATAAATAGGGTTTGGAACCAGAACCGTCGCCACTGCGATCGAATCGCACGCCCCTCGGCACGCCGACGCCGATTACCTGGGGGTGGCGACGATACCGAAGTGATCCGCGTGATACTCGTCGATCGACCTCCGTTCGAGGATCTCGTACGCCTCGGTTAGCTCGTCCTGGACGCGCTCGAAGACGGCGGCCGGATCGGCGGTTACGTCTTCGCTTCGGGCTTTGACGGCGAGCACCAGGCGACCGTCGTCGGCGAGGAAGCGCCGGTTCTCGATCGCGACGCGAGCTTGCCCGCGCGTCGCGACGTCCTGGACGACGACGTCGAGTTCCGATTCGACGACGTGTGCGTACTGGGCCGGCATGCGGGCGTCGGCGAGGAGGGGAAAGAGCCGTCGTCGGTCGTTCGCGACCGTCACGAGGTCGCGAGCTGGCCTTGGCGCGAACTCGACGGCGTACGTGGGCCCGGCGAAGTCCGCCACGTGACTCACCGTCGTTCCGCTCGCAGCGCCGAGGTAGAGCACGCGTTCGTCGTCCCCGCCGCGGAAGCCGGTCTCGAAGCCCAGTTCGAGCATGGCGCCCAGTTTCGACCGGCGTGGGTCCCAGGCCCGCCACGCTCCGTCGGTCGGTTCGCCGTAGACCGGTTCGCCACGCGTCGCGAGTCGCTCGCGTCCGTCGAGCGTACGGCGCTCGACGCCCGTCGGGAGATCAGACATCTGTCTCACCGCCATCGTCTGCTCCGGTTTCCGGGTCACGAGACCGGATCGTATCGATCCGGTCGGCGAGTTCCCGTTCGAGCTCGGGACGACGATCGCCGGAATAGTGATCGATCCGGGCGGCGATGGAGAGTTTCCCCGCGAGTGCGCGAGCCGCCGATCCCCGGTCCGCTGGTCTCGTTTCACGGATCGCCTCGTGTGTGTAGATGACTCCGTGTTTGGGCGACGGCGCCTGGCCCCGGAGATGGGCGAACAGGGCATCCTCGGCTCCCAGTACCTGGACGGTCCCGCTCGGTTGCTTCGCGAGCGCTTCGAGGCCCCCGGCGAGCGAAATCAGACGCGCGGCGAGTATCGGCCCGGCGAGCGCGGACAGGTTCGGTGCGACCGTCGGCGCCAATCGGTCGATCCGCCGTTCGAGTGCGGTCGCCTCCTCGTCCACGTCGACGACGCGTCCGGCGAGCGATCGGACGGATTCGTCGGCGGCCTCCGACTCCGAATCCCGAAGACGACGGGCGTACGCGACGCCGGAACCGGGATCGTCGTCGAGCGTGCCGGCCCACTCGGTCACTCGTTCCGCGAGTTCGTTCGCCGTCCGCCGGCAGTCGTCCATCGCTCGAACCACGTGGATCAACTGGCGGTCGTCGGCTCGTTCAGCCTCTCGTGCGGCACGCTCGGTCGCCGCGACCGTCACCTCGTGGAGCCAGTCGTAGTAGGCGTCTTCGTCCGAAACGGCGCTAGATTCGACCGCGTTCGTCGGCCACGGGCCGGGTTCGGCGACGGATCCGTCGCGGACCGATCGGACGCCGGCGTCTCGATCGGCTGGATCGACGCCGGCGAACCAGGCCGCTGTCGGCTCACTCATATCCGTACGTGGTCGGTCCTCGCCTAAAGACGTTCGCGATCACGCCGCCTCAGACCCCGAACGTCGCCCGGAGCACGTCCCGCGTCCCGGGCCCGAGACCGACGGCGACGACGGTGAGCATGAGCATGATCGTAAATCGTGGACTCTCTTCGAAGACCTCCTCGTTGAACACCCAGATGATGAAGACGGCCGCGGCGACTTTCACCAGGAGGAACGGCCACACGTCTCCGGTGACCGTCGCGATCGATTCTGGGAGGTACCTGGCCATGATGTTCTGGATCGCCGCGTTGACAGGGTGTTTCGGGTTCAGATTTCCGGGTAAACCGAACGCCGTCGCCCAGTCGAGTCCGATGACGTTCGCCGTCCCGTCGATCGTGTGCGCCCAGAGGATGGCGATACCCATGTACTCCGTCCCCCGGTTGAGTTCCGGTGCGAACCGTTGTATCGCCAGCCAGACGACCGCCGTGATCGCGCTCGCGACGACCAGCACGGTGATGGCGAGTAACGGGAAGAAGCCGTAGCCTCCCACGCTGGCCCAGCGAGCGAGGACGACGAGCGAGAGCGCGAGCAGCGTCGTTCCGATTCCGGCGAGGGCGTACTCGTACCCCGGAACGTAGTCGCGACGTTCGAGCCAGATGGCGACGACGAGTGAAACCAGCGCGATCACCGCGACCACGACGTAGATGAACGGGCTGATGAGTAGCGCTTGCCAGGGAAGCGACAGAGCCGCCTCTCCCGTCTCCGCACGGACGGCGACGTTGGCGTCCTCGACCGTCCTGAGGGCCCCGCCGAAGAGCATGAACGGGAAGAGGCCCCAGAACCCGGCCCGGTACCGATCGACGTCGAGCCGGCGGATGGCGAAGATGAACCCCGTCAAGAGCAGTAGCAGCGTCGGAATGTAGCCCCCGTAGGAGACGTACGTGTACCCGGGAGTGGCCGTGGGCCCGGCTCCCGGCCCGGCTGTAGAACACGGCTCGACGCTGCCACCGGCCCACGCGACGCAACTCCACCCGTTGGCGTCGGCTACCACGGGAGCCCAGAAGTATTCCCAGAGGAACTCGACGTACACCCGGTGGGGAAACAGCGCCGCCAGGAGAGCGAGGCCGCCGAACACGGTGACGACCATCGCCGCCCACACCCGTTCGGCGCCGTAGCGGTCGACGTACTTCTGCATACGCAGGGTGCTATCGTGCGACCGGTTATCGGTTCCGGTTCGCAGAGGGCGGCGCCGTTCCCCCGTGACTCACCGTGGGACGTTGGCCCGTTCGTCGACCGCCCGCGCCGCTTCGAGTACCTCGTCGTGGATCTCGCCGTTCGATGCAACGATTCCGTCGCTATCGAGACGCCACGGCCGTCCGTCGAGGTCCGTCACCGTGCCACCGGCCGCTCTGACCATCGCCACGCCGGCGACCGTGTCCCACGGGTGCGCCGACACGTTCGCGAACGTTCCGTCCAGCGCGCCGGCCGCTACCATCGCGAGTTCGGCCTGCGCGCACCGGACTCGTCGGAGGTCTGCGAATCGGTGTACGATCTCGGCACACGCCCGTGCGTACTCCTCGCGCCGGTCTCGATCCCACCACAGCGTCGGGCTGACCGTGCACGCCTGCGGTTCAGTTCGGTCACTGACGTGTACGTCCTCACCGTTTCGCTCGACACGGTCACCGTCGAACACGTATCGGTCCCCGAGGACGGGAAAGTCGAGCGTCGCGACGACGGCGTCACCGTCGACAGTGCACGCGACGGCGGTACAGAACGTCGGGATCCCGGCCACGTAGTTCGCCGTCCCGTCTATCGGATCGACGATCCACGCCGCACCAGCCTCCGGAACGGCGCCATCGCGGCCGCTCTCTTCCCCGACGATCGGTTCGTCCCGGTACTGGTCTCGGATCGTTTCGACTACCCGGTTCTGTGCGTCACGATCAGCCTGCGTGACGAAGTCGGTCTCGTTCGACTTCGTCTCGACGTCGAGCGTCGATCGAAATGAATCCGCCGCGACCCTCGCTCCGGCCGCCGCCGCTTCGATCGCGACGTCGACACGCGTCGGGTGCCTCCCGCGTTCTGTCATATCGGTACAGGCGTAGCGAAGCGCCAAAGCCACTGTGATCGAGGTGATGCCACGGCTCTCGAACTACCCAGCCCTGTAAAATGTTGCGAGGGAAGATCGCTCGGATCTTCCGCATCGCGTCTCGCCGCGGCAGTGCGGCGCTTGCGATGCGAGGGGAGGGGATCGAACCACCTCCGAGAACCTGCGCAACGCGCAGAATCTCGGCGTCATTCGATCCCTCCGTGCATTTTCGTTCGGCGCGTCGTGCGCCTCACTGCAATGCGAGGGGAGGGGATCGAACCCACGAACGTCTACACGAGCGGATCTTGAGTCCGCCGCCGTTGGCCGCTTGGCTACCCTCGCACGCGTTCACCCGTTCGAGGGGGTCGTTTGAATACGCTACGGTTCCGTACCGCGCGTGGCGATCGCCTCGACACTCTCGCTACCGACGAAGCCCGGCACTCCGATGGCCCGTCCGTACTCACTGTACCCGATATCGATCGCTCGTCCCTGTGGAGGATTCGCGCCCACAATTGTAACACCGGTACCCGCCTGCAACCTGTGCGTACATGCGCTCCCCACAGCGGTCACACCGGCCGCGTGGATGTTGCATCGTCGGTCGTACGGCTCCGGCCGGCGTAAACTAGCGGGTCCATACTCGCAGGTTCGTGGGGGTATCGCCGGTCCGCATGGCGGACCGTCGTCGGAACGCTTTCCTTTCTATCGACCGTCGACACTGTATGGGCGCTCGTACCCGGGTGGCACACACGCGATGGTCCGGCTGGACTCCGGAGGGCGACGACGTGGAGAGACGATACGTACACGGGCCCAGGACGAGCACACGACGCGGGTAACTCCGACACCACCATGAACGACCACACGCGAGACCAGACCGTCGCGCCCCCGATATCGGGCGATCCGACCGGCTGGCGGTGTGATCGAGGGGTCTCGAACGGGTGGGAGTACGGCACCCTTCGGCGGGCGGTGATTCACGGTGTCAGACTGTACAACGGCGGCGCGTTCCACGAGTCACACGATTGTTTCGAAGCGGAGTGGTACAATTACGGGCGCGGCACCACCGAAAGTGTCTTTCTGCACGGGATGGTTCAGGTGGCGGCGGGTGCGTACAAGCACTTCGACTTCGAGAACGACGTCGGGATGTGTAGCCTGTTCGGGACGGCACTCCGGTACCTCCACGACGTTCCGGAGGACTATTACGGCGTCGACGTTCTCGACGTGCGAACGACGCTCACGACGGCGCGTACCGATCCGACGGTCCTCGACGACTGGCGGATCGAACTCGACGGGGACCGACCTGACGCGAGGCAGTCGGATTACGCCTACGCCGCCGAACTATCGTGACGCCGATCGGCGACCTGACGGCGGCACTCGATGAGAGCTGGGGTACCGGTTGTCCGTACCCCGGTCCGTTCGTCGTCGCTTCGACTTCGAATCGCCTATAGTCCTCCCACACCCAGTAGCGGTACATGCGAGTCGAACAGCTCGGGACGGGAACGCCGTCGATCGCGATCGTCGGTGGGATTCACGGCGACGAACCGTGCGGCGTCACCGCGATCGAACGGCTCATCTCGGAAGCGCCGCCAGTCACGGAGCCGGTCAAACTCGTCGTGGCGAATGAACTGGCAATCGAGCGAGGTGTCCGGTACGTCGACGAGGACCTGAATCGGGCGTTCCCGGGCGATCCGGACGCCGGGACGCACGAGGGTCAGCTGGCGTCGCGACTCTCGACAGAATTGGCGGACACGATCGTGTTCTCCATGCACTCGACACGCAGCCACGCGGAACCGTTCGCCGTCGTCGACGGTCTGACCGGGACGGCGCGTCGACTCTGTTCTCAGCTCTCTATCGGCGCACTCGTCGAGACCGGCCCTCTGGCAGAGGGACGCCTGTTCACCGGCGCGGAGACGATCGAAGTCGAGTGTGGCCTCCAGGGAACGGAGACCGCAGCAGAGAACGCCGCTCGCCTCGTTCACGAATTTCTGACGGCGACCGGCGCGCTACCGGGTACGACGATTCAGCACCGCGTTCCGGTGTACCGACTGATCGATACGATATCGAAGAACGCGGCCGATCGGTACGAGGTATTCGTGGACAACTTCGAACGCGTCGAATCGGGAGCCCAATTCGCCGCCGCAGACGGCGAGGCTCGCGTCGCCGAGGAACCGTTCTACCCGGTATTGCTCTCTGCCGACGGCTACGAGGACGTCTTCGGGTACTCCGCGAAGAAACTGACCGACCTCGTCCCGGCACAGGGACCATGATCGATCTCGCACGCACGGGGGATGACCGACTTCGTCAGCAGCTACCGACCTAGCGGTTCCAGCAAGCGGTTCCTGACAGACCACGATCGGTGCAGATTCCTGCGTCGACATCACAAATGGCACGCGTCGCACCCGAGGTCTGTTCACTACTCCGACCGGCACGACGACGAAAGTCGTCGGACTCGAACGTCCTATCGCGAGCCGTCAACAGCGTCCCAACGGGTACTGCAACGATATGTGATTCTTCGCGGACGTCGAACCCACTCGACGACCGTCTTCGTCCGCTCGGTCTGCTCGCTCTCCTCGTACGCTTCTGTCTCCGCCTCGCGCGTACAACGAATCGAGTGTCACGTGACGAAATCGACGGTATGTATTCGGTATCGAGACACGCTGAACTCACACCGATGTCGATCGATACGTCGGCCAATCCAGTCCCGGAACCGGACTCGATTTGCCACACGTGTGTCGTCGAACACCGGCACACGAGCTTCCTGGTCGGCGAGACGGCTCCCGTGAAAATCCAAACGGTATTCGCGGTGCGTCACGTCCGCTTCTGCCCGACGATTTCGGTCGACGACGTACTGGCTCACGCCGCGAAGGGTACTGACAGACGAGTTATCGAAGGATTTAATTCAATACACGGCATTTGTTTGTTGAAGAGGGATGGGAACCGACGAGTCGAGACGGGACCGCCAGTCCACTGACTCGGAGTCAGCACGTTCTGCGAGTACGACGTCGGAGTCCGGACTGACGCTGACCAACTCGGCTGACCGGCGGCGATCAGCCATTCGGGACAAGACGGCGACGGACGTCTTCAGATCGCTCTCGTCCGATGGGCCGGCAATCGACACGGATGCCGTCCTCGATGGAACGACGCCGGCGGAGCTCATCGACCGGGCGACTGATCCGCCACGGGCGCAGTCTACAGATTCGACCCTGTTCGACGCAGACGAGTTCGAGCAGCTACTCCTTCCAGACCGACGATCGGACGGGTCGTTCCTGTGGATCGAACCGGCCGCTGACGATTCACCTGCGACGCCGTCAGGGACAGAGACCGGTCCTGCGGACGGCGAGCGCGAGCGCTCGACGGAGCGCGACGACGAGACGGAATCGACGATGCACTCGACACCTACCACAGACGACGGGGGACGAACGAACGTGACGGACGACGACACGGAGACAGTTCGCGACGGGTCGGCGGCCCAGGTTGATGATCAGGGCCCGACTCCCGACGAATCCATCGCCTGGGAGGCGTCGGCCGAATCGACGACCGACGAGACAGACTGGTCGGCGACCGTACGGGAGAAGGCGGCCGGTTCCGGGAAGGTTCCACCCCGAGCGGCGACCGACACTGCAGAGTCGACCGCTGGCGAGCGCGGATCGGAACGACGCGGTGCGTCTGCCGAACACGCGACGGACCGTACAGCGGCGTCAACTGAACCCGAAACGGAACCGACTGGACCGGACGACTCCCAGAGATCCGTTCGGGTCGAGGATGACCCGACGGCCCCAGACTCGAACCAATCAAAGAGCGAGATTCGAACGACCATCGAATATTACGACCATCGGAAACCGGCACAATCGTCACGCGTCGACGTCGTCAAACGACTTCTCTCTCGTGTTCCGGGCCTCGGCGGTCGAAGCTGACGACACGCACCATCGCTTCTCGAGTGGCCAGAACGGTGCTGTAGGAATCACACAGTCACGCGATACCCGGAGCGGACTGGCAACTCGTCACTTCGAGCCGCTCGTTTCGAACCGATGTGGAACGTGCCGATCCAGACGCTCGATGTGGAACGTGCCGATCCGCTCAGAGCAGGTCTTCGACGCTATCGGCGACTTCTTCGGGCGTATCGCCGACCGAGACGCCCGCGTCGTTGAGCGCTTCGATCTTGCTCTCGGCGGTTCCGGTACCCGACCCGGAGACGATTGCCCCGGCGTGGCCCATCCGCTTGCCCGGTGGCGCGGTTCGCCCGGCGATGAATCCCACGACGGGCGTGTCGACGTGTTCGTCGATGTATCGAGCGGCCTCCTCCTCGTCTTCGCCGCCGATCTCGCCGCACATGACGATGGCCTTCGTGTCGGGGTCGTCCTCGAAGGCCGAGAGGGCGTCGACGAAGTCCGTCCCGATGATGGGGTCGCCGCCGATTCCGATGGCGGTCGTCTGGCCGATGCCGCGGTTCGTCAGGTTGTCGACGACCTGGTAGGTGAGGGTTCCCGAGCGCGAGACCAGACCGACGTCACCCTCCGCGAAGATGTTCCCGGGGAGAATGCCGAGTTTGGCCTCGCCAGGCGTGATGATACCTGGGCAGTTGGGGCCGATGAGGCGCGTATCGGTCTCGCTGAGACGCTTGTTCACCCGAGCCATGTCCTGGGTCGGGATGCCCTCGGTGATTGCGACCGCGAGATCGAGGTCCGTATCGAGCGCTTCGAAGATGGCGTCGCCTGCGAACGCCGGCGGAACGAAGATGACCGATGCGTCGGCGTTCTCCTCGCGGACGGCCTCGTCGACCGTGTCGTAGACCGGGACGCCGTGGACCTCCTGGCCGCCCTTTCCGGGGACGGCTCCGGCGACCACGTTCGTACCGTACTCGATCATCTGGCCGGCGTGGAACTTGCCTTCCCCGCCGGTGATCCCCTGTACTACGACGCGCGTCTCCTCGTCGACGAGTACACTCATGCGTCCACCTCCTCGGCGTATTCGACCGAGCGTTGTACCGCGTCCTCGAGCGTCTGCTCGACGGTCACGAGCTCTTCGTTGAGTATCTCCATTCCTTCCTCCCAGTTCGTCCCCGCCAGTCGGACGACGACCGGCTTGGGAATCTCGTCGAACTGTTCGAGCGCTTCGTTGATCCCTTTCGCTACTTCGTCGCCGCGGGTGATGCCGCCGAAGATGTTGAAGACGACGCTGTCGACGTTGTCGTCGGAGAAGACCATATCCAGCGCGTTGGCGATCCGTTCGGCCTTCGCGCCGCCGCCGACGTCGAGGAAGTTCGCCGGCGAACCGCCATAGTAGTCGACCAGGTCGAGCGTGGTCATCACGAGACCGGCGCCATTGCCGATGATGCCGACGGAGCCGTCGAGTCGGACGTAGTCGAACCCGTACTCGTCGGCTTTGGCCTCGAGATCGTCACCGGCGGCGGCCTCCTCGCCCATCTCGGCGATCTCGGGCTGGCGGAAGAGGGCGTCCTCGTCGATGTTCATCACCGCATCGGCGGCGACGACCTCGTCGTCGGCCGTCACCATCAGCGGGTTGATCTCGGCGTCTGCGCCGTCCCTCGCGTCCCAGAGGTCGTACAGTGTCGAGAGTACCGATGCGACGTCGGTCGCGACGGACCGGTCGACGCCGGCGTCGAAGACGGCCTTCCGGGCCTGATAGGGGTGCATCCCGAACGACGGATCGACGTGTTCGCGGGCGATCGCGTCCGGATCCTCCGCGGCGACTTCCTCGATGTTCACACCGCCTTTCGTCGAGACCATCGCGACCGGTTTCCCCTCGCCGCGGTCCATCGTGACCCCGACGTACAGCTCGTTCGTGAAATCGACCGCCTCCTCGACGAGCACCCGCTCGACTCGGATCCCTTTGAGGTCCATACCGAGAATACGGTCTGCGGCCTCGCGGGCCTCCTCGTCGTTCTCGACGAGTTCGATCCCGCCGGCCTTTCCTCGACCGCCCACCTGTACCTGCGCCTTGATCGCCACCGGGTAGCCGACGTCGCCGGCGGCCTCTAGGACGCCGTCGACGTCCGACGCCAGCTGTGAATCCGGCGTCGGAATCCCCGCGTCGGCGAACACCTGCTTCGCCTGATACTCGTGCAGCTTCATTGTGAACTCGTCGGAAGGTTCGGCAATCCCCGAGTTAGACCTGTCGAAAGCCCCCGACGCTCGCGAACCGGTAATCGGGATCCGCATCGTCGATCGGTAGCGTGGCGCGCCACTGCCGCGTCGTCGCGTCCGAGCGTTCAAGCGGTTCGACGCCGTAGGTCGACCACCCTGGATGAGCGACTCCTGGACGGGAACGGCACCCGCACGACCCGGCATCGGACTCGTTCTCGCACTCGTCCACAGTAACGTCTTCATCGCACTCGCGGCCACGAGCTGGGTCGTCACGACGATCGTCCTCGCCGAATTGCCACCGGATCCGATCCCCGCGTTCATCGTCTTCGCCGTAACGCTCTTCGTCTACAGCCTCAACCGGTTCACCGACATCGACGAGGACGAGTACAACGTCCCGGGACGCGCCGTGTTCACGAGACGCTACGGACGCGCCACCCTCGCCGCAGGGACCGTCGCGTACCTGGCCGCTGCAGGTATTGCCCTCTGGTACGACCTTCCTCGCGCCGAGTTGCTCCTCGCCCCGATCGCCGTCATCACGCTCTACTCGGTCCTCGGCCTGAAGCGAATCCCGCTCGTGAAGAACCTCCTCGTCGGTCTCGCCTGGAGCGGTATCCCGCTCGGCGTCGGTGTCTACTATGGCGTCGCGACGACCCTCGAGATCGCGCTCCTCTCCACGTTCGTCTTCGCCATGCTGACCATCGCCGCAGTCGTCTTCGATCTCAAGGACATCGTCGGGGATCGTCACGAGGGAATCCTGACCGTCCCCCGTCTCATCGGGACCCGACGGACCCGACACATCTGCGCCGGAGCGGCGGTCCTCGTGACCGCTGGCGTCGTCGGCGCGGTTGCCCGCACGCTCGTCCCACCTCGGTACCTCGTCCTCGGTCCCTTCAGCGCCTACGTCTTCACCTACTCACTGCGTGCGGACCCGGACGCCAGCCCGCTCTTCTACGGCTTCGTCGTCGACGGCGAACACCTCTTCCTCGCGATCCTCGTCGCTACGCTCGCCGCAGTGGGGATCCTGTAACGGTACCCGTCTCTCGACCGGGGGTCGAACTACTCACGAGAAACTGCTCGCTCCGCTCGCAGACCTGCGATATGATCCCCCAGGGGCACAAGCCACTCCGGACCTTCGTTCACCGTGAGAATACTGTTCTCACGAGCGCTCGCTCATTTCACTCCCGGATACGTCGCCGGATGCTCCGTCTGGGATGTGAACTCCGAGAACCTGCTCGCTTCGCTCGCAGAACCTCGGTATAATTCAAATCCCATCTGTGCGCGCTTCGCTCACTCGCAAAAATTCGTTCGCTGTAGTGCTCCGTCTGGGATTTGAACCGAAGCCAGACGGTCGCTCACTTCGTTCGCGCTGCGACTGACAGGGCTCAAATCCAGGGTCGCATTTGCTGCTCTCGTTCGTTCGCAGCAAAATGCTCCGTCTGGGATTTGAACCCAGGTCATCGGCTCGAAAGGCCGAAATGATTGGCCGGACTACACCAACGGAGCTCGCGTCGGTGACGCGACAGTCTGGGGTTGCCGGGGCCTAGTAAAAAGCGTTCCGTTCCGGCTGTCCCGTGCGTGGGCGTGTCACGACGGTGAGTTAGAACTCTTTTAGCCCCGGCCTGTATGAGAGGTCGTATGAAGTACGCCAGATTTCGCGATCCTGCGGGTGCCGTGCGTCGTGGGACCGTTCACGGAGAGACTGTCTACTTCGGCGGACAGGAGTACGATTTCGACGAGGTTCAGGTTCTTCCACCGTGCGAGCCCTCGAAGATCGTCTGCATCGGACGCAACTACGCTGCCCACGCAGCAGAGATGGGAAACGACGTACCGGATCGTCCGTTGCTCTTCTTGAAACCGCCGAACACGCTCGCCGGTCACGGCGATACGATCACGGCACCAGCCGATACCGAGCGATTGGAGGTCGAGGCGGAACTCGGCGTGGTCATTTCGGAACAGTGTCGGAACGTCGACGAAGCGGATGCGATGGACGTCGTCGCCGGCTATACGTGCGTCGACGACGTCTCGAACCGGGACGACCAGCGCCAGGAGCAAAACTGGGTCCGCGGGAAGGCGTTCGACGGCGCGGCCCCGATCGGCCCCGTATTGGCGACTCCCGACGAGGTACCAGCCGACGCCGGCGTCCGGTCGTACGTCGACGGTGAACCAGCCCAGGCGGGGTCACTCGACCAACTCATCTTCCCCGTTCCAGAACTCGTCGCGGAAATCACGTCCTACCTCACACTGGAACCCGGCGACGTCATCGCGACCGGCACGCCCGAGGGTGTGACACCGCTATCAGAGGGCGACGAGGTCGCTATCGAGATCGACGGCATCGGCCGTCTAGAGCACTCTGTTCGCTGGCCCTGATCGACCATCATGACCGTGACACACGGGCCCGTCGAACTCGACTGGTTCGGCTACGCGACGATTCGCATCGCCGGGCGAACCGGGACGGTGGTCTACGTAGACCCCGGTCGATACGGCGTTCTCGACGGCCACCGACCCCGAGACGGCGATCTCGTACTGGTCAGTCACGCTCACCACTTCGATCCCGACGGCATCGAACGCGTCGCCCACGAGGACGCGATCGTCGTCTGTCACGAGTCGATCGACGCGACCGAGATCGATCGAGTCTCCCGCCAGCCGGAGGAGCTTCCGTTTACTGTCGAACGTGTCGAGGCCGACGAATCGTTCGCCGTCGGACCACTCGATCTGTACACGACGCCGGCGCACAACGAACCGGACGGACCTCACACCCGCGACGACGGCACACCGTTCCACCCGGCAGGGACGGGATGCGGGTTCGGGCTTACCATGGACGGGATCACCGTCTTCTGGCCGGGAGACACGGATGCACTCTCACTCCACGAAACGCTTCCCGTCGACGTCTTCTGTCCGCCAATCGGCGGGCGTTTCACGATGGATCGCCGTGAAGCGGCCACGCTCGCTGTCGACATCGCTCCCGATCTCGTCGTCCCCATCCATTACGACACCTTCGAGGCACTGGAGACGGACGCCAGCGCGTTCGTCGTCGACGTCGCCACGAGTGGCGTCCCCGTCGCGCTCGACGAGTAACCCAGAATCGGTTCGTCTGGCGACGACCCGCTACGGTTCGAGCGTCTCCCGGTGGAGCACCTGGGAGACCTCACCGTCCGTCCATCGGACGACCAGTTCGTCCCCGGGCGCGACCCCGTCGATCGTGACCGCATCGCCCTCCTCGATCGTCGACGGATCGCCTGCGGCGTACGTAGCCCAGGTTCCCTGGCTCTCCCCGTCGACCTCGAAGACGATCCCCGAGGCGTCGATCGGTTCGGCATCGACGTACCGTACGTCCACCGAGTCGTTCGCGAGTGTCGTCTCGAACTCGGCATCGGGTCCCTGAAATCCAGTCCCGTCACCGCCACCGAACACCGTTCCGCCGACGTATCCGACGAGAGAGCCGAGAACGAGGATGACGATGCCGAGTACCAGTGCAGCCGCGAAAACGACGCCGATGGCCGTCAGTGCCGCCCGCACTTTCGCCACGCGTGAAGCCATACGGGTCGTACGAGCACCGCCGACAAAAGGAACCCGACGGACATCTCTGTGCGTACAGCGGTCGTCACTGGCCAATCCGCGGCTGGTTCAGATGACGTTCATCTCCTCGAGCCGCGTCGGGAGGTACGAGTCGGTGACGAAGTCGAGTCCGCGTGCAGCCAGCGACTGCTGTTCCGATTTCTTCTCGATCTCGAGCTGGAGTTCGATCTGTTCCTCCCAGTAGTCAGTCTGGAAGCGCGGATCCTCCAGTTCACTCTCCAATGCGTTGACGTCCGAATCGCTCAGCGGGTCCGTCGGCAGATCGTATTCGACGATGTCGGCCGGTTGAATGCCGATGAACTGCGCTTCGGGCGTCGCGAGGTACGCCGAGAGGTGTGCGGACTTGATCGAACCGTACGCGACTGAGCCGAAGATGCGATACGACCACGGGTCACCGTCCGTAAAGACGGTCACCGGGAGATCGAGTTCGTCGTGCATTCGCTTGGTCAATCGACGCGTCGCGCGTGCGGGCTGTCCGCCGAGGTGAACGACGATGCAGTCGAACTCGTCGTCGAATCCGTTCTCGACCAGTCGATCTCGCATACCGCCGGTCTCGACGGCGAGGACGAACTCCGCGTCGTTCTCGAGGAACTCGATCGTATCGGGATTGTTCGGAATCTGGTAGCCACCCTGGCCGACGTCTTTCTGGCAGTGAATCTCACGATCGCCCCGCCGGGTCTGTTCTCTGATGAGGAGCGGCCCCATGACTTTCGCACCGGACTCCTCCGGTCGCATGTGAAAGTCCTCGCGCTTGACCTCGCTGACGATCTCGAGATCCTCGATGAGGTTGTTCGACTCGTCCTGCGTGTTGAATTGCGCCTCGTCGAGATCCCAGGACTCCGAGAGGTAGTACAGCTCACGCAGGGTGGACGAGCGATCCTGATCGAGCTGGTCGGCGAGGAAATCGATGGTATATGTCGCCTTCAGGAGCTTCTGGGCACCCGAAACCGACTTCGCACTCCGCGTGCTGCTTCGGTCCCCGTACACCCAGACGTCCTCGTCCTCGTCGTACTCGATGTTCGACTTGGTCCGCGTCGGAATCTGCATCTTGGGGACGTCTCCCTCGGCGAACTGATCGTAGAAGTCCGCAGCCAGATCAAGCAACTGTTCGCGCGCTTCCTCCTCGTTCAGCGTAGAGTCCGTGCTCATGATTATGTGTTCACCGTCAGCAGTTCCTCCTCGATACCCGCGACGTCGAGATCGAACTCGGCATCACCATCGACGCGGTATTCGAGTGCCGCCTCGTCCCCCGAACTCACGGTTTCGGCCCATTTGACGAACCACTCACCGTCCATCTCGATCACTTGGGCCCCGTTGGTCTCCTGGGGTTCGACGGAGACGATGTCGGTCAGTTCGACGTCGGCGTTCGACGACGAGTTGTTTTCGACCGTGATCGTGACCGAGCCGTCCTCGACGGACCGTTCGACCAGCACGTTGTTCATGATTCGAGCGATCGAGTCGTCGATATCGAGCGGCTCTCGCTCAGTGACGGTCGCGAGCTTTGCGGCCATCTCTGGGAGGATCGTCCCGAGTTTGTTGCGCTTCTCCCGGCGCTGTTGCATCGAGCGGCGCTTGTTCAGATAGCGTTTGAGATCGCGCGCCGCCTCGCGGATCGCGAGTTCGATCTCGTCTTCGATCTCCGGTACGTTCGCGACGGCGTCCTTGGACTCGCTGGTGAAGGGCACGTTCGTCGACGCGACGTGGATCATGACCACGGCGGGGCCGTTGGGTAGCCCGGACCCACCTGGCTGGTCCAGTCCGTAGTTGCGCCAGCCGATCGACTTGACGACGTCCGTCGTCGCGCAGGCCCCTCGCTGGTAGACGAGCGGGACACGGTTCGCGAACCGCAGGACGTCTACGCTCCCCTCGGCGTCGAGTTCTCCGCCGTAGGCGATGCCGGCCTCGACGACGAACGGATCGCCGCCCGATACCCCGGCGTCGCGAGTCGCCGCCGCGTAGAAGTCCGCGTCGAACTCCTTCTTCAGGCCGGCTTCGATCAGCTCGTCCGTGATCGGGGAGAGACACCGCGTCGGCGGAGCCATGATGTCGGTCGACCGCATCGCCTCGACGAGGTCGCTGGCGCCGTCACGATCGTCAGCGAGTTCTCGTACCAATGGCGGATCGTCCGGCACTGTGCGCATCAGCCCCCAGAGTTCGTCCGTGACGTTCTCGCGGGCGGTCTCACCGAAACTCGTGTCGTCGCGATCCTCGGTCAAATCGGCGGCCCGATCGACGTGCGAGCGCAGCGTCGCCCATGTGAGTCGGTGTCTGTGGTCGTCCTCGTCTGCGAACTTTCCGGCCAGTCGTCCCGCAAAGGCGTCGATGACGGCGTCGTCTTTTCGGGAACTCGTCGCGTCGTTGACTCGGCGATAGAGATCCGCGGCTGTGCGGGTCTCCTCTACGGCGTCGACGTCCGAGGCGGCGACGGGCGCGAGTTCGAGCCACGCGGCCTCTACGGCGTTCTCCCTGACGGTCGTGCCAAACGTCGTTCCGTGGGTCTCCTCCGTCTCCTCCGCCGCAGCGTCGACGATCTCGTGGACTTCGTGGTATGCGACCCGCCCGGCGGCGTCGATCTCGTCCGCGATTGCCGTCGCGAAGTTTTCCGTCGCGTCGGCTCCCTTGTTCGCCGTCGCCTCGGTCACGACCGCAGCAACGTCCGTGTCCTCCCCACTCGCAGGCGCTGGCCACGTCATCCCGCGTCCGAAGTGGCGATCGCGGAACGCCTCGATGACAGATTCGGCCGTCTTCTTGCCCACGCGGGTGAACTCGTTCTGGAGGAATCCGGAGACCGAGTGTGAATCGGTCGCAGCCAGCATCTTGAGCACGGTGCCGAGTTCGACGCCGTGGGGGTGCGGACGGATCTCTTCGGTCTCGTCGGGTAGCTGGTCTGTCACCCGCTCGAACTTGAAGTGCTCGTTCGGTTCTTTCAGTTCGATCCGCGCGTGGGGGTTGACGACCGCCGTGTGTTTGATGTAGTCGTGGAGCTGCTGGCGGGCCCGCATGTTGGCCTCCATCTCGATTTCGATGCGCGTCCCGTGCGGACGATCCCACGTCGTCTGCTCGTCGACGCTGATCTCGGGTTCGTTCTCGTCCGTATCGACGATCAGTTCGTAGTACTGCGCGTCGGCCGACCCCTGCGTTCGGCTGGTGATCTTCGCCGGTTTGCCACTGGTCAGTTGCGAGTAGAGGACGGCTGCCGAGATCCCGATCCCCTGCTGACCGCGGCTTTGCTCGCGAGCGTGAAAGCGTGAGCCGTAGAGGAGCTTTCCGAAGACTTTCGGGAGGGACTCTTTCGTGATCCCGGGTCCGTTGTCCTCGACGATCAGGCGGTAGTACTGCCCGACTTCCTGTATTTCGACGTAGATGTCCGGGAGAATAGCGGCCTCTTCGGCGGCGTCGAGGGCGTTGTCGACGGCCTCTTTCACGGCCGTGACGAGGCCTCGCGCGCCGCTGTCGAAGCCGAGCATGTGCTTGTTCTTCTCGAAGAACTCGGCGATGGAGATCGCCTGCTGGCTCTCTGCCAGCTCCTGGGCGATCTCGGATTCGTCGCCGAGCGACGACTGGAACGACGTCATTACGGAATCCGTAGCAACGGCGGCCTTAAAACGTTCCCGTTAGCCCGGTGAAAGTGAAACGGGACTGTGACCACCGATTCAGCCGTCGTCTCCGGAAACTGGACGCCTCCCGAATCACCAGGTCGAATCGATCGACGAATTCGACACAAGACTGCTGAGCGCACTGAGTTTCGATGTTCGACCGAAGACTGACGATGAGCCCACACGTTCTCGCGCTCGCGCGCGTACGTGACCTTTATCAATGGGGAGGCGCTACCCGAAGACAGGTTTTCCATGTCACAGGAACGAGAGTACGGCGCCGGTCAGATCCAGGTCCTGGAGGGTCTGGAGGCCGTGCGGAAACGGCCGGCGATGTACATCGGCTCTACCGACTCACGCGGACTCCACCATCTGGTCTACGAGGTCGTCGACAATTCCATCGACGAGGCGCTCGCGGGCCACTGTGAGGAGATCACCGTCACGATTCACGAGGACGATTCGGTCAGCGTGGTCGACGACGGCCGCGGTATCCCCGTCGACACGCACGACGAGTACGACCGGCCTGCCCTGGAGGTCATCCTCACCGTCCTCCACGCCGGCGGGAAGTTCGACAGCAAGTCCTACCAGGTCTCCGGCGGCCTCCACGGCGTCGGCGTCTCCGTCGTCAACGCCCTCTCCGAACGCCTCGAAGTGACCGTCACCCGCGACGGCGGCGTCTACGAACACGGCTTCGACCGCGGCGAACCCGACGGGAACATGTCGATGGTCGGCGAACCCGACGATTCCGACGAGACCGGGACGGCGATTCGCTTCTGGCCCGACAGCGAGATCTTCGAGACGCTCGCGTTCTCCTACGCGACGCTGTCGAAACGCCTGCGAGAACTCGCGTTCTTGAACTCGGGCGTGGCAATCACCCTCCGCGACGAGCGTGAGGTCGACGCGGAGGGTGTCGTCCTCTCGGAAACGTTCGAGTACGAGGGTGGGATCCGCGAGTTCGTCGAGTACATAAACGAGACGCGCTCGCCGCTCCATCGCGATATCGTCTACTTCACCGGCGAAGAGGCCAACATCCACGTCGAGGTCGCCATGCAGGCGACCGAAGAACTCCAGGGATCGATCCACGCCTTCGCGAACAACATCAACACTCGTGAGGGTGGCTCACACCTCACCGGATTCAAGACCGCACTCACGCGCGTCGTCAACGACTACGCGAACGAGAACGACCTCCTCTCCGATCTCGACGAGAACCTGAAGGGCGAGGACATTCGCGAGGGGCTGACCGCCGTCATCTCCGTCAAGCACCCCGACCCCCAGTTCGAGGGCCAGACGAAGACGAAACTCGGCAACAGCGAGGTCCGCGGTATCGTCGAAGGCGCGATGCACGACGGACTGGCGACCTACTTCGAGGAGAACCCGGACACGGCCCAGGCGATCGTCCTGAAGGCCGTCGAAGCAGCGAAGGCTCGCAAGGCCGCCAAGAAGGCCGAAGAGTTGACGCGACGAAAATCCGCACTCGATTCGACTGCGCTCCCCGGTAAACTCGCCGACTGCCAGACGCGCGACCCCGACGAGGCCGAACTCTTCATCGCCGAGGGTGACTCGGCTGGCGGCAGCGCGAAGCAGGCCCGCAATCCCGATTACCAGGCCATCCTCCCGATCAAGGGCAAGATCCTGAACGTCGAGAAACACCGCCTCGATCGCATCCTCGAGAACGACGAGATCCGCAACATGATCACCGCCATCGGGGCCGGAATCGGTGACGAGTTCGACATCGACGACGTCCGCTACAAGAAGATCATCATGGCGACCGACGCCGACGTCGACGGCGCGCACATTCGAACCCTGCTGCTGACGTTCTTCTACCGTCACATGCGGCCGTTACTCGAGCACGGTTACGTCTATGCCACCCAGCCGCCGCTGTATCGTATCCGATATCGTGGGGACACCTACGACGCCATGACCGACGAAGAGCGCGACGAGATCGTCGAGGAAGAGTGCAACGGCAACCCCTCGCAGGTCCAGCGCTTCAAAGGCCTCGGCGAGATGAACCCCGAGCAGCTCTGGGACACGACGATGAACCCCGAGAACCGCATCCTCAAACGCGTCTCCGTCGAAGACGCCGCCGAGGCCGACCGCATGTTCTCGATCCTGATGGGCGACGCCGTCGGCCCGCGCAAGGAGTTCATCAAAGAGCACGCACCCGAGGCCGAGTGGGTGGATATATGACGAACTTCTGCCCTGCAAACTTTTGCGCTGCGTGCGGTCGCGAAGCGACCGCACTCGGCAAAATCCTCAAAAGAGCCGGACGGCTCTTTTGGACCTCGCGGGAGCTCCGCTCCCGCTTAGCTTTGATGAAAAGCACTCCTCCCTCCCCTCCGGCGCGGCAAAGCCGCGCGCTTCGGGTCGGTCGTCGGCCCGCTCGCGTGGCCGCACCGCGGCCGCGCTCGCGGTGGAACAGCCTGACGACTACAGCTACCGCAGTCGCTGATCCAATCGCTACCGCAACCGAGGTATCTGAGACATGAGTTCTGAAGCCCCTGATCCGAGCGACGTCGAGGCGCGGACGGTCGAGACCGTTCGGATCGAAGACGAGATGGAGCAAAGTTACATCGACTACGCGATGAGCGTCATCGCCGGACGCGCCCTGCCGGACGTGCGAGACGGGTTGAAGCCCGTCCACCGACGCATCCTGTACGCGATGCACGAGATGGGCGTCACCAGCGGGTCGAGCCACCGCAAGTCCTCGTCCGTGGTGGGCGAGACGATGGGTGATTACCACCCACACGGTGACAGTCCGATCTACGACGCGCTGGTGCGGATGGCCCAGGACTTCTCGATGCGCTACCCGCTGGTCGACGGGCAGGGCAACTTCGGGTCGATGGACGGCGATCCGCCGGCCGCGCCGCGCTACACTGAGGCCCGGATGGCCCCCATCGCGGAGGAGTTGCTGACCGACATAGAGAAGGACACGATCGACTTCCAGGCGAACTACGACGATCGCCTGCAGGAACCCACGGTTCTTCCCTCGGCGTTCCCTAATCTGCTCGTCAACGGCTCGTCGGGAATCGCCGTCGGCATGTCGACGAACATCCCGCCACACAACCTTGGCGAGGTGATCGACGCGACGATCGAACTCATCGAGAACCCCGAGGCCACCGTCGAGGACCTCATGGAGCACGTCAAAGGTCCCGACTTCCCGACTGGCGCCAACATCGTCGGCCGCGACGCCATCTACTCGGCGTACAAGACCGGCCGCGGGCGCATCCGCGTCCGCGCCGAGTTCGAGGTCGAAGAGTGGAAGACAGATCGCGATCGCATCGTCATCACCGAGATCCCCTACCAGCAGAACAAGGCGAAGTTAGTCGAGCGAATCGCCGACGACGTCAACGAGGGCGTCATCGAAGGCATCTCCGACCTGCGCGACGAGTCCGACCGCAACGGCGTCCGGATCGTCGTCGAACTCAAGCGGGGCGCCAATACGGAGATCGTCGAGAACCAGCTGCTCGAAAACCACCTCGAGAAGACCTTCGGCGTGATCAACCTCGCGCTCGTCGACGGTCAGCCGCAGGTCCTGACGCTCAAAGAGACGTTAGAAGAGTACATCTCACACCGTCGCGAGGTCGTCCGCCGACGATCCGAACACGACCTCGCCGAGGCCGAAGAGCGCGCCCACATCCTCGAGGGCCGGCTCAAGGCGCTCGACATGATCGACGACGTGGTCGAACTCATCCGCAACTCCGAGAACCGCGACGAGGCCCGCAGCGGCCTCGAGACCGAGTTCGGCTTCTCCGAGATGCAGGCGGCCCACATCGTCCGGATGCAACTGGGCAGCCTCACCAACATGGAGGCCGCGGAGATCCAGGAAGAGTACGAAGCGGTCCAGGACGAGATCGAGTACCTGACCGAGATATTGGAGAACGAATCCCGCTTACTCGAGGTCATCACGGACGAACTGGAGGCGATCACGGACGAGTACGACGACGATCGACGTACCTCGATCATCGAGGACGTCGGCACCGTCACGCACGAGGACCTCATCCCAGAGGAGGAGGTCTTCATCGTCATGACCGAGGACGATTACGTAAAGCGCATGCCGGCCTCGAACTTCGACCCGCAGGGTCGTGGCGGGAAGGGGATCATCGGCTGCGACGTCAAAGAGGGTGATCGCGTGACGACCGTCTTCCAGGCCAACACGCACGACTATCTGCTCTGTTTCACCAACCAGGGCCAGGTCTACCAGCTCAAGGCCTACGAGATTCCGGAGATGAGCCGGACGGCCAGGGGGAAGTCCGCCGTCAACATCCTCGACCTCGATCCGGGCGAGGAACTCACGGCCATCGTCGACACGGACGCCTTCGGCGACGACGAGTACGTGACGATGGTCACCCGCGACGGCTACGTCAAGCGGACCCGGGGCGACGAATTCGACAACATCCTCACGACGGGCATCATCGCTGCCTCGCTAGAGGAGGGTGACGAACTCGTGGACGTCGAGGTCACCGACGGCACGAACGACCTCGTCATCGGGACCGAACGGGGGATGACTATCCGGTTCGACGAGACCGAAGCGCGCGCCATGGGACGCAACGCCCGCGGCGTCAACGGCATCGACCTGGAGGAGGGAGACGCCGTCGCCGGCCTCGTCGCCACAGACGGCGACGCCGGCCGGGCCCTCCTGACCGTCACCGAAAACGGCTACGGCAAACGGACCCTCCTCTCCGAGTATCGCACCCAATCGCGGTACGGGAAGGGATTGATCGACATCAAGACCAACGATCGAAACGGGCCGGTCACCGCGCTGAAAGCCGTGACGCCGGACGATCACCTCGTCATCATGAGCGAACGCGGGCAGATCATGCGTACACGAGCGGGCGAGATATCGACGGTCGGCCGGAACACGATGGGGGTGACGGTGATGGACGTCGACAGCGACGACGCCGTCGCGAGCGTCGACGTCCTGCCGGTGACCGACGCCGCAGACGCAGCAGACGAATGACGGAACCGCTCCGGTACTGAACCGATTCGTCTACGACTGGACACATGCGAACCGACCGGTACGGTGGGCCTGCGTTCTGCGACCGTCGCATTGCTCGAAGACGCACACAGAACGGGGCACGCGATTACGTGAACCGCCTCGGGGGCAAGCCCCGAGGCACTCGGCCTGCTCCGCCTGTAGAATTGGTCCGTCGTGACCGGGGTGACGTTCGTCGAACGCGTCGACGTGGCGACGATCAGTGTGCCGGGTCGTCCGCGGGGGCGACCATCTCCTCGATCTCCAGAATGAGGACGTTGTTGGTGTCGTCTCTCCCGTCGAGGGTTCCTTCGACGACGAGTTTCGAGAGTGGGGTCGGACCGACCCGGACGCGTTCGTCGTCCGTCACGTCGAGTGAGCCCTGAATGTAGATCTCCGCGCGGCAGAGGTCCGGGTGATGGACGCTCGAGAGGTCGATCTCTTCGACGACGACGTCGTCGACGACCTCGCCCTCGACGGCGAGCGGAACCGGCGCCGGTTCGTCGAGTTGCTGTACGCCGAGGGCCTCGAAGGCCTTCGCCGTCGGCTTGTACCCTCCTTTCGGCCCGGGGACGCCTTCGACGAGCTGGAGGGCTTTCAGGCTCTGCATCTGGTTGCGGATCGTTCCTGGATTGCGATCGACCTGTTCGGCGATGTCCTCGCCTTTGACGGCGTCCTCGTCTCCAGCGTGTAAATTGGTCAGCGCCCGCAGGATCATCTTCTGGCTGGAGGTGAGTTCGATGGACGACATAGTGGACGTTAGGAGCAGTTTTTCTTAAAACCGCTGGTCCCGGGTGTCCTGGTGATCCCGTCTCGATCGGGGACGACGATGGAGGGATCGTCGCCGGACGGTCACCGGTCTACGTCTATCGGCCGACGAACGCGGACGTGTGCCGCGACGTCCTCGGGGAGCGAAATCGTCCGATCCGAACCGGCGGCCCGAGCGGTGATCATTCCGAACGGCGCGCGCTCGAGTATCTCGAGTTCCACGTCGGGTTCGACGCCGCGGTCGGCGAGGTACGAGAGGACGTCCGGATCGTCGTCTGCGACCTCCTCGACGACGACGGTGTCGCCCGCCTTGAATTCGCCAACCGATTCGCCGGGGCGCGAACACGGCGCTTCGAGGTCGGCGCCCGGGATCGGAGAACCGTGCGGATCGACGTCGGGATCACCGAGCGCGGCGGCGAGCCGTTCCTCGAAGTTCTCACTGATGTAGTGTTCGAGCCGATCCGCCTCCTCGTGGACCTCGGCCCAGTCGTAATCTAAGTGCTCGGCCAGGTAGGCTTCGAGCAAGCGGTGGTGTCTGACGACTTCGATCGCGACGGTTTCGCCCTCCTGGGTGAGCGTGACGCCGTTGTACTTCTCGCGATCGAGGAGGCCACGCTCCTCTAGCTTTTCGACCATGCTCGTCACGGTCGGCGACGTCACGTCCAGATCGTCGGCGATCTCCGAGGTGCGGATCCGTTCGTCCCGGTCGCGCTCTAGCTGGTAGATCACCTTGAGGTAATCTTCCATGACGTCGCTCAGCATCATCCGCTCGAATCGTCGAGCGTTCGGACCCTAAACCTATCGCAGTTTGCCGAACCGATCGACCCGACCGGTGGCGATTTGTCCCGGCCGGATTCGTTTCAGCAGGGATTTACGTCACCGGTCGCGAAGCGTAACTATGACTCGTACCGTGCGAATCATCGGTGCGCCGGTCGACTACGGCGCGAACCGACGCGGCGTCGACATGGGGCCGTCTGCCATTCGATACGCCGGCCTGTCCGACCAGCTTGCCGCAGCCGACATCGAGCCAGCCGACGACGGCGACCTCTTCGTTCCGCGAGCGGAAGAACGCGATCCGGACGAGGGCTCGCTCGATCACGACAACGCGAAGTTCGTCGACGAAGTCAGGGGCGCCTGCGTCCGTCTCGCCGATCGGGTCGAGGAGACGCTCGCCGAAGACGTGTTTCCGCTCGTCCTCGGCGGCGACCACTCCATCTCCATCGGGACGATGCACGGCGCCTCCCGCGACGCCGATATCGGCGTGATCTGGTTCGACGCGCACGCGGACCTGAACACGCCGTCGACGTCGCCGAGCGGTAACGTCCACGGAATGCCCCTCGCCGCGGCCCTGGGATACGACGAGTTCGCCGACGAGGACTGGGCGACCGCGCCGAACGTCCGCGAATCGTCCGTGGCCTACGTCGGGCTCCGGAGCGTCGACGAGCGCGAGCGTGAGGTGATCGGCGACAGCGACATCACGGCGTTCACCATGGCCGACATCGACGAACGCGGGATCACGGCCGTCGTCGAGGACGCGCTGGCGGTCGCGACGGACGACACGGATGGCCTGCACGTGAGTCTCGACCTCGACTGGCTCGATCCGTCGGCCGCACCCGGCGTCGGCACGCCGGTACGCGGCGGTGTCACCTATCGCGAGGCTCACTCGGCGCTCGAAACCGTCGCGGATCACGACGCACGACACGGCTCGTTCCGGTCGATGGACGTCGTCGAGGTGAACCCCATCCTCGACGAATCCAACGAGACGGCCTCCGTCGCGACGGAGATCGTCGCTAGCGCGTTTGGCAAACGAACCCTGTAGCCGAAACGAACGCACCGTCCCCCGCTCGCCGATCGGAAACCGCCATACGCTCTCGCCAGTCGCAGTCGGCCCGCGCGTGGGAACTACACGCACCCCGACGTGGGTTTCAACAGGTTTGTATTGGAGCTATCCCGAGTCTCTGGTATGAGCACCGACGTCGTCGTACTCGGATCCGGTTACGCCGGAGCCGGTGCGGTCAAGTCGCTTCAATCGTCACTCGGTCCAGACGCCGAGCTGACCTGGATCTCCGAGATCGACTATCACCTCGTTCTGCACGAAGTCCACCGCGTCATCCGCGAGCCGGCCGTTCAGGCCGACATCACCGTTCCGATCGACGACATCGCCGATCGATCGACGCGGTTCGTAGAAGACACCGTCGTCTCCGTCGACACAGACGACAGGCTCGTCGCACTCGAATCCGGCGACCCCGTCTCGTACGACTACCTTCTCGTCGCTCTGGGCAGTCAGACCGCGTTCTACGGCATTCCGGGGCTCGACGAACACTCACACACCCTGAAGAGCTTGAACGACGCCCTCTCGATCCACGAGGCCATTCGAGCCGCGGGCGAGGAGGCGACCCGCAGCGACCCTGCACAGATCGTGGTCGGCGGCGCAGGTCTGTCGGGTATCCAGACCGCCGGCGAGATCGCCGAGTTTCGTGACCGTAACCGCGCCCCGTTCGAGATCCACCTCGTCGAGGCGATGGAGGAGATCTTCCCGGGACACGACCCGTCGATCCAGGGGGCCCTGCGATCGCGCCTGGAAGACGCCAACGTGACGATCCACACCGACGATCCGATCACGGAGGCGACCGACGAGGCCATCGAGTTCGACGAGAGCGATCCCCTCTCCTACGACGTCCTCGTCTGGACCGGCGGCATCACCGGGCAGGACGCACTCGACGGCGCCGAGCTCGACGACCAGCACAACCGCGTCGAGACGGAGTCGACCTTCCGGACGTCGGACGAGCGCGTCTTCGCGATCGGCGACTCCGCGATCGTCGACCAGGGCGAACGGCCCGCCCCCCCGACCGCGCAGGCCGCCTGGCAGGCCGCGGCGGTCGTCGGCGAGAACATCACCCGCGCGATCGAGGGACGCCCGCTCCGGACCTGGCAGTACGAGGACAAGGGGACGGTCGTCTCGATCGGTGAGCGCGCCGTGGCCCACGACGTCACGCCCGCCTTCGGCGTCTCCCTTCCAGTTACGACATTTGGCGGCTTCCCGGCTCGGAATCTGAAGAAGCTGATCGCCGCCCGCTGGATCGCCGACCTGACCGGCTGGAACGACGCGCGAAAACGCTGGTCGGCGCTGTAGTCTCGGTCGCTTTTCGCGTCCAGTTTCGATGCGGCGATTCGCCGCTCAGTCGTCCGACTCCCCGCCCGTTTCGGCCGCGTCACCGTGAATCGCGTCGCCGTTCATCGGCCGCGCCGGAACGCCGGCCACGACCGCGTCGGGCGGTACGTCCCGCGTCACCAGCGAGTTCGCCGCGACGCTCGCGTCGCGTCCGATCTCGACGCCCGGGAGGACGATCGCTCCCGCGCCGATCATGGCGCGCTCGCCGACGACGACCTCGCCGGTGCGGTACTCGTCCTGGAGGAACTCGTGACAGAGAATGGTGGCGTCGTAGCCCACGAGCGCGTCGTCCTCGAGCGTGATCAGATCGGGCCAGAAGACGTCCGGCGTGGCTTCGAGTCCCCACGAGACGCGTTCTCCGACGTCGACGCCGAGACGGCGAAGGAGCCAGCGTTTGAGCCGCAGGCTCGGCGAGAGACGCACGAGCCAGACGATGACGTAGTTGACCGCGACGCGGATTGGATTGCGCTCGCCCGGCCACCCAGACAGGGAGTTTCCTGGCCCGGGCGTCGGATGTCGGTCGATCCGATCGTGGCGGGAAGGGTCGTCTGCCGTCACTGTCACCGTCTTCGATTCGCGGGTACAAGAACGTGTTCGACGGTGACCGAACCGTGTGCTCGGTGGATACCCCGATCGTTCGCCCGTCGATTCACTCGCCGCGTAGTTCGGCCATATGGTCGATTCGTCGCTGAACGAGTTCCTGCGTCCCGATGTCGTGACGGATGTGCAGGCCCTCCTCGCCGGCAACGGCCAGCGCGTCCTCGGCGATCGATTCGGCCTCGGCGATCGACTCGGCCAGTCCGACGACGGCGAACGATCGCGACGTCGTCGTGTAGATGCCGTCGTCGCGCTCGTCGACGCTGGCGTAGTAGAGCTGGGCGTCGCCAGCGTTCTCTTCAGTTATCTCGACCAGGGCACCCGCCTGTGGATCGGTTGGATACCCCTCGGGGACGGCGTACTTACAGACCGTGGCCTGTTCGGAGAAGGTGAGTGCCGGAAGCGCCTCGCCGTTACGAGCGGCCGTAACGACGTCCAGGAAATCAGTTTCGAGGACCGGCAGCGTGTTCATCGCCTCCGGGTCGCCGAACCGAGCGTTGAACTCGATCACCTTCGGCCCGTCGGCGGTGAGCATGAACTGACCGTAGAGGATACCCTTGTAGTCGTCTAGCGCGTCGACGGTCGCCTCGATGATCTCGACGGCACGGTCGTAGTCATCGTCGTCCATGAACGGGAGGGTTCGTCCGGCCGCCGAGTAACTCCCCATACCGCCTGTGTTTGGCCCTTCGTCGCCCTCGTAGGCGCGTTTGTGATCCTGCACAGCGGGTGTCGTCCGGACCGATCCGTTCGCGACGAACGCCTGTACGGTGAACTCCTCGCCGACGAGGCGCTCTTCGAGGACGAGTTCGTCGTAGTCGGAGTCGCGAATGTACGCCGTTCCTTCCTCCGGGGTGACCTGGTCGCCGATGACCTTCACGCCCTTGCCACCCGTCAGACCGGCGGGCTTGATCGCGAGGTCGCCGTCGTACTCGTCGACGAACGCGCACGCCGCCTCGGTATCGGTGAACGTCTCGAAGTCCGGACAGCCCGGAATCTCGTTTTCGGCCATGAACTCTCGCTGGAAGGACTTGTCCGTCTCTATCCGGGCGTCGGCCTGTCTCGGGCCGAACGCGTAGACGCCCGCGCGTTCGAGGGCGTCCGCGACGCCCTCGGCGAGGGGTGCTTCGGGGCCCACGACTGCGATCGTCGCGTCGACGGACGCTGCGTACTCGACGACGGCGTCCGTGTCGGTCGGATCGAGCGTCTCGAACCCGTTCGCGACCGCCGCGATACCCGGATTCCGGTTGCTCGCACACGCGTACAGGTCGACCTCGCTGTCGGCGAGGCTGCGGGCGATGGCGTGTTCGCGACCGCCGCCACCGATGAGGAGCACGATCTCTCGCATATAGTCGATAGCGAGAGGGGCCGACGGGTAAGCGTTACCGTTTCGATGGCTGAAACGTCGGTGCCGTCGGTCGTCCGTTCGCGACGAATCGCTCCTGTCGTCGGACCCAGACGCCCGACTCAGGAGTAGAACAGGGTCGGTCGGTGTCCCCGTTCGGGGGTCACCTCGTCCGCGGTGTCCTCGTTCACAGTCCCCTCGTCGGCGGTGGACTCCGACGTCGTCGATGTCTGCCCGAGCAGGGCGTCGAGGACGTCGATGGCCGCCTCGCCGTGCAGCGGTCGGTTGTCGTTTCCGCACTGGTCGTCCATGATGCAGGCCGGACAGCCGTCGACCCGCCCGCAATCGCATCCGGCGATCAACGCCCGTGCGCGCTCGGCGATAGACTCGAACTCCTCGTAGATGGCCCGGGAGAAGCCGAGTCCACCTTCGACGCCGTCGTAGATGAACCAGCCGCTGGCCGGTGGTCGCTCCAGGTCGTCCGCCCGCGAGCGGATCCGTGCCTCGGCCGCGGCGATCGAGTCCGGCGTCCTGATCGACGCATCGGACGAGCCGTCGTCGCCGGCGGGATCGGGTGTCGCGGCCGTGAGGTGGGCGTCGAGCGAGAGGGTAGCGAGGCCGCCGAGGTCGCGTTTGTCGACCATGAGTTCGAGCGGTGCGACGCCGATGGTCGCGTGTTCGGCGGCGTGCAGTCCGCCGGCGTACCCGACGTGCACGCTCTCGCCGAGTTCGCCGTCGAGTTCGGGCACCGCGAAGTCCCCGTACCGATCGACGAGCCGTACCTCGACGTCGTTCGGGACTTCGATCCAGCAGAGCTGGGTCTCCATCGGGAGTGCCGGCAACCCCGTGGGTACGTTCTGCCGACGCTTCCCTCCGCCTTCGATTCGAACCTGGTCGTACGTGCCGTAGTACGAGAGGACGGTCCCGGTACCGTGGTGGAGGACGAAGTCGCCGATCTCGCGAGAGCGCTCGGCTTCGGCGTCGAGGACGGTCACCTCGCGGTTCGTCCGCGTGTAGTAGTCCACGTCGACGGGTTGCACGACGACGTGCGGTTGGGCCCCCTCGTGGACGACGTCCGTGACCTCGTACTGACGGCCCTCGTGGAACCGGACGGCGCCCTCGTGGAAATCCCGGAAGACCCGTTCGCGGGCGAGTGGCTCCATCTCGGGGTCGTGTCGGGCATCGACGCCGTCGGCGAGGCGAACCGCGTACTCCTCGCCGGCCGTCGCGTACATCGACACCGTCGATTGCGGTCGTGGTGGACCGGTGTAGGAGACGCCGGTTTCGAGTCGGCCGGAAAGCTGGCCCGCCCGTCGCCAGAGTTCGATGGCGGATTCGAGCCGCTCGCGTTCGGCGAAGGAGTCCGCGTCGGTCTGGTCGAGCGCGAGTTCGTCCGCCGCACAGCGGACGTGCGTAGCGAAGACGGCGTCGTTCTCCGTGTCGACGACGGCATCCTCGACGTCGGACTCGGTGAGGTAGGTCGGGTTCGAGACGACGTACTGGTCCAGGGTTCGGTGGTCGGCGGCGAGCACCGAGAGCGCGCGCTCGGTTCCGCGGCCGGCACGGCCGATCTGCTGCCAGAACGCCTGGCGCTGACCGGGGTAGCCGAGCTGGACGGTCGCGTCCATCGCGCCGATGTTGAGCCCAAGTTCGAGGGCATTCGTCGACGCGACGCCATCTATGGTTCCCGTCTTCAACCCCTGTTCCGTGGCGTGGCGCGTATTCCGTGCGTGGCCGGCGTGATAGGCCCGCAGGTCGGTGCCGCGCTCGGGATCGGTGTAGTACCCAGACCACCGCTCTCTGGCGCGGCCGGCACGCTCGATCGAGAGTTCGGCGAGCTTTCGCGATGGGGTGAACAGCAGCGTCTGGGCGCCGTGATAGGTGAGGTGGCTGAACAACCGCGGGGCGTCGACGGACGCGGGGAGCCGATCGGCGTGTTCCGCATCGTCGTCGGTTTCGGTTCCCGTCTCGGCCTGGGTCTGCGGTACGGCGTCCCCGTCCTCGGACGATGCGCGCGGCGGATTCCAGAGGACGAGGTCCCGGGGACCACGTGGCGACCCGTCGTCGTCGACGACAGTGACGGGTTCGTCGATCAGCCCCCGTGAGTGTGCGTCCGGATTGCCGATCGTCGCACTCGTCAGGACGTATCCCGGGTCGGCCCCGTAGTACCCGAGGACGCGCTTCAATCGGCGGAGCGTCCAGGCGACGTGCATACCGTGCACGCCGGTGTAGGTGTGGGACTCGTCGATCACGACGAGATCACAGGCCCCGTAGAAACCCGCCCAGCGATCGTGGTCGTGGAGGTAGGTGTTCACTCCCGCGAAGTTGGTGATCACGACGTCGGCCGTCTCTCGAATCTCGCGACGCGTCTCGCCCCGTTCGGTGTCGCCGTCGTAGACGCGGACGGTGACGTCCAAGCCGAGCGTCTCGTAGAGGTCGTTCAGTTCCCGCTCCTGATCTCGGGAGAGGGCCTTCGTCGGGTAGACGACGAGTGCAGTCGATCCGCGATCCACCCCGTCTAGCGTCGTCGCGGGTCCGCCCGCGTCGAGGTAGCGACGAGCGATCGCCAGGCCGTACACGAGCGTCTTCCCAGAGGCCGTGCTCGTTGCGACGCAGACGTTCTCGTCACGGGCGAGCGCCCGGAGCGCCGCGTCCTGGTGCGAGTAGAGGTCGTGGCCCAGTGCCTCGGCCAGGCGCGGACGGAGGACGTCGCGTGCGGGTACCGTCGATGCCTCACGTGCTGGGACGTCGACGATCGTCGCCTCCCCCGGGTCACCCGGGAACGTCTCGATCACGTCATTGGCGGTCAGTTCGCCGTCGTGGGTCGGCGGTGCGTCGGTCCCGTCCATGATCAAAAGTCACCGAGTCCAGTCTGGCCGGACGGCGTCGCGGCTGCAGACGCACCTGAAATCGGCGTGTCGGCCAGCGCCTCGTAGACGGTCCACAGTGCGCGACAATCGTTCTCGCAGTACCGTTCGTGACGGTCCCAGTCGAGTGGCTCTCCGGTCCGGACGAACTGCGAGTACGCGGCTGCGGTGGTCGCCCCGTCGAGACCGGTCCCCGAACCTGCGTACCCCAGCGCGTCGGCGACGTCTTCCAGTTTGTTCGTCCGGCCGGGGAGCACGGCGTTCCCGTCGGTAACGGCCCACCCGTAGAGGTCGCGCTTCGCGATCGAGTCCCAGGCTTCGCAGTAGGCGGGAACGTATCGCTCGACGAAGGACCCGAGGTGTTTGTAATCGAACTGCCAGCCGTTCCACGTGAGCAGCGTCCGGTCAGGGTGCGTTCCGACGAGCCACTCGACGACGGATTCGATCACGGTTCCCGGCTCCGATGGGTCGGTCCGCTCAACGAACGCGTGATGGTCGTCGGTCGCAGGGTCGTACACGCCGATCTGCCAGATGATCGTCGGCGAGAGGCCGTCGGTCTCGATGTCCAGGCACAGCGGGGGGTCGGCGTCGGATTCCCCGGGAAGCGGCTCCGCCGTCACCCGACAGGGCTCGCCGGTTTCGAGTACGCGGGCGTGCTGATGCATCCGGTGGGCGGCGGTTTCGCCGATTCCTGAGAGGACAGCCAGTTCGGACACCGGCGTCTCGAGGAGGTCGGCTTTGCTTCGAATACCCCGCTCGTCCAGTGCCCCTGCCGTCTTCGCACCTACGCCCGCGACGGCCCGGATTCCGAATGTGTCCGCGCCGATCGGTTCGACGCTCCGGATCGGCCAGGGGTCGCCGGGGTCACCGTCGTCGCTCGCACCGTCGCGTTCCGACGACGTACCGGGTGCGAGATCCATCGTGACGACGGTCCCGCTATCGCCGTAGTCGTCGATCGAGCCGACGCCTCGAATTCGGAGCCAGACGGCGGACGCGTCCGGCGTCGAGTGCTCGTCCGACCCGAGTTCCGCCGGTTCGCGGACGGCGCGGACGCCGCCGTCCCGATCGAGCACCCAGCACCGATCGTAGGTTGCAGGCAGGCGACCGGTGAGGACCGTCCCCAGACGTCGATCGCCGGGGACGCAGTCGACGAGGGCGTCGGCGTGATCGAGCGACGCGCCGAGCGTGGTTCGATCGACCGTCACACCGATGTCGTCGCAGACGAAAATCGCGGGTCCGTCGGTCGCGTTCGATTCGAGCCGCTCCACGGTGGCGGCCGCCGTCGACAGCGCCGTCGCGCGCTGGACGGCGATCAGTCGAGTGCTACCGACTTCGTGTTCCGAGACGGTGCCGCCGGCGTCGCCGAGGGGCGGGTGGACGATTGGGACGTCGAAGTACTGTCGCGCCCGGGCGGCGGCTTGCGGTCGGCGACCCGGGCCCGGGAGCAAGACGAGATCGGGGTCGGCGTGCGATCGGACGTCGGTTAGGGCCGCTGACTCCCGCGTCGCCGCCATCTCGGTGGGAAGCGCGAGCACTCGCGCACCGACGTCGCCAGTCATCGAACGGAGGAAGGGAGGCTCGTCTCAAGAGGGTTCCGAGACCGAGGCGAAAGTGGTCCGTCGATTCGAATTCGTGTTGGGGGTATTATGGTGTGAGTTATCCTTCCCGGCCCCCAACGATCCAAAATACAAAACGATGGCTTCATGCCCGGCATTTCGCTTCGCACAGGACGTCACAGCACCGTATCATCGGAATTTATGACCTTCCGCACGGAGTGACTCTCCATGCAACAGTACCTGGACCTCGTCGACGACGTCCTCTCCGACGGGACGTACAAGCCCAACCGGACGGGCGTCGACACCATCTCGCGCTTCAGCCGTCACTACGAGGTCGACCTGCAGGAGGGCTATCCGCTCCTGACGACCAAACAGATGGACGGCTACCGCTGGAACTCGATGATCCACGAGGTCTGCTGGTACCTATCGGGCGAAGAACACATTCGGACCCTGCGAGAGGAGACGAAGATCTGGGACGCCTGGGCCGACGACGAGGGCCGACTGGACACGGCGTACGGCCGATTCTGGCGACGGTTTCCGGTCCCGGACGAATCGTCCCAGCTCGCGGGCGAGTCCTGGCCCGACGAGGCCCACCGCTGGGTGACCGAGGAGGCCGACGGTCGGCGGACGTTCGACCAGCTGCAGTACGTGATCGACACCCTCTCTGACAGCCCAAACTCGCGACGCCTCGTCGTGAACGCCTGGCACCCGGCGAACGCGGCCGTCTCGACGCTGCCGCCGTGTCACTACACGTTCGTCTTCAACGTCCAGGGCGATCGGTTGAACTGCCACCTGACCCAGCGCTCTGGCGACGTCGCGCTCGGCGTTCCGTTCAACGTCGCCGCCTACTCACTGCTCACGAAAGTGATCGCCAAACAGACCGGATTCGAACCCGGTACCTTCGGTCACACGATCGTCGACGCACACGTCTACTGCGGCGCGGGCGAGCGCGGCGAGTGGTACGCAGACACCCTCGACGCGCTGCAAGACCGACTGGCCGACGTCGGCGAGCGCGAGGAGTACCGGGACGTTCGCGAGTGGGTCGAAGCGAACGCGCCGCCAGAGGCCGAGGGCGACGAAAACATGGACCACGTTCCGGGGTTACTGGAGCAGTGTGCCCGGGAACCCCTCTCGCGCCCGACGCTCTCGGTAGGCGACGTCTCCATCGACGACATCACTGCGGCCGACGTCGAACTTCGCGACTACGAGAGCCACGACGGACTCACCTTCGGCGTGGCGGAGTGACGATGACGAACTCCGATACGCCACCGCGTGACGGGGATGGGGCTCCCACGATCGAGACGGAGCTGGAACTGGTCGCGATCGTCGCCGTGGCCGAAAACGGCGTCATCGGCGTCGACGGTGGGATGCCCTGGCACATTCCCGAGGACATGGCACACTTCAAACGGGAGACGACTGGGCATCCGGTCATCATGGGCCGGGTAACGTACGAGAGCATCGTCGCGGGACTCGGCGAGCCGTTGCCCGATCGCACCTCGATCGTCCTCACCTCCCGGGACCTGGAGACGCCCGAGGACGTGGTGGTCGTCGACGGGATCGAGGCGGCCGTCCGTGCCGCAGAACGTGCCGATCGCGATCGTCACGACAGATCGGGGCGCGCCTACGTCGCCGGCGGCGCGTCCGTCTACGAGCAGTTCCTCCCGGCCGTCGATCGCCTCGTCGTCACCGAAGTCGATCGATCGCCTGACGGCGACGCGTTCTTCCCGGAGATCGACCCGGCCGTCTGGCGGGAGATCGCCCGCGACGAGCGCGATGCGGTGACGTTTCTTGAGTACGAGCGCACGCGTTCTGGATCGTAGTTTCACCGCGTCACGACCGGTCCAGTACGTGTGAGGAACGTTTTTCAGCCAGCGCGTGTTCTCTCCACCCATGGACCCGTTCGAGGGCGAGATCTCGGCCGGTTCGATCGAGTACGAGCCGGTCAGCGTGAAGGACGTCCTCGTCGAGATGAAGGACACGGCCGAGTTGCTGATCGACCTCTCCTTCTCTGCGATCCTCCACCAGCACCACGATCTCGCCCGGGAAGTCCTCCGGCTGGAAGAGCGGATGGATCTCCTCGAACTACGCGCCCGGATGAGTCTCCTGATGGCCGCCCGTAACCCGGACGACGCGGAGCGCCTCGCGCCGGTACTCGGGATCGTCGCCGCGACCGACCAGATAAGCGACGCGGCGGGCGACATCGCGAAGATCCTTCTGGAGGACGCTGGCCTCCCGGAGGCGATGCGGACGACCCTCCCGGAGGCGATCGAGTCGCTCGAACGCGCCGAGGTGACGGCCGACTCCGCGTACGCAGGTCGCACACTGGTCGACATCGACCTCGAATCCGAGACGGGCGTCCGCGTCATCGCGCTCCGGAGGGGTGCCGAGTGGCTCTTCGACCCCGGCCCCGAGACCACCGTCGAGGCTGGCGACGTGGCCTTCTTGCGCGGGACCGAGACGGATCTCGGACCCGTCGTCGAGACACTCACCGGCGAGCCGTACGAGCTGGCCGAGCCGGAGTCACCGGAGATCGCCGACCTCGAGCGGGCGATCGACACGATCGTTCACATGAAGAACGTGAGCGAACTCGCGGTCGACCTGGCCTACAGCAGCGTCCTCTTCGACAGCCGACCCCTGGCGGAAGAGGTGCGTAACCTCGAAATCGAGGTCGACGCGCTCCAGTCGCGCTTCACCGCGTGGGCGCTGAAGGCCGCGGGCGAAGCCGAGGATCCGGTTCGCATCCGCGGGCTGATGATCCTCGCGAGCGCCACCGAGGAGATCAGCGACGCGGCGATCGGCATCAGCGAAGGGGTCCTCCGCGAACTTGACGTCCACCCTGTCGTCCACCTGGCCGTTCAGGAGTCGGACGAGATCATCACCCGGATCGTCGTCGAACCCGGGAGCGAACTCGTCGACGCGGACGTGATCGACGGGCGCCTGGACGCGGACGCCGGCATGAGTGCCATCGCGATCCGCCGTCCGGAGGACGGGTGGTTGCTCATCGCCGACGCCGACGCGCGACTGCGCGCCCACGACGTCCTCATCGCGAAGGGAACGCGAAACGCCGAGGAGTCGGTCCAGCCACTCTCGGAATCCTGAGCGACCTCGTTCGTCCGAACTGAACTTTACGTTCGTCCGATCTGAACACCACGTCCGCTCGATCCGGAGCGCCCTCGTTCGTCCGAACTGAACACCACGTCCGTCCGATCCGGAGCGCCCTCGTTCGTCCGAACTGAACACCACGTCCGTCCGATCCGGAGCGTCCACGTTCGCTCGATCCAAACAGTCCGTTCTCATAGCCCGACGACGAGCGACGACACCGCGATGAAGATGACCACGCCGAAGACGTCGATCAGGCTGGTGATGATCGGGATCGTCGTGTCGTCGGGGTCGACGCCGAGTCGATACGAACCGTACGTGGCCGCGAAGCTGAACACGACGACGAGGAGTGCGATCGCGAGTCCGCTCCCGATCGAGATGGCGAGCAGTGCCGACAGCGAGAGGCTCGAACCGATCACGAGTCCCACGAGGAACGCACCCACGCCGAGGAGGGTGAAGACGGTGAGCGCCAGGGCGACGATGGCGATCACGTTCGCCCAGAGGTCGGGATCGCGAACGTCGAGGTCGGTCATCCCGAGATGAAACCGGGTCGTGAGCCGCGAACTGAGTATCGCTCCGAGATTGCCGCCGGTTCCGATGATCGTCGGCACCATCACGGCGAGTAGGCCGTACTCGGCCAGGAGGGCCTCGGCGTCTTCGAGCGTGAGGCCCGCCCAGAGCACGATCGCGGAGAGGACGACGAGCAGGGGAAACATCGTCCGAACGATCGATCGCGTCGACCAGGTGTCGAGTCCACCGTCGGATTCGACGCTCCCGCCTGCGCCGATCACGGGACGAGCACCTCCACGGCGACCACCGCGAAGAGGAGAAAGAGCATGCCGAAGATGTCACCGATGGTCGTCACGACGGGGCCGACGAGGTTGTCGGGATCGTACCCGCGTTCGAAGCCGACGAAGATGACGCCCAGGAGGCCGGCGACGAGGACGACGGCGGTCAGCACGCCCGAGATGAGCATGATCGCGACGAGTTCGTACAGGGCGGCGACGTCGCGACCGAGCCCGCGGAGGACGACCCACGTGAGCACGGCGATGACGATCGAGATGCCGATCGCGTTGACGAGCGAGGCGACGACCGCGTTGACCAGTCTGTCGTCACGAGCGAACCGCGGTTCGATCACACCTTGATGGAGGCCGCTCGAGATCCGACCGCCGAGTGCGCCGTAGACGTTCCCGCGCGTGGCGAGGAACACGGGTATCATCACGAGTAACCCGGGAAAGTCCGCGACTCTCGGCACCATGTCTTCTAGGACGAGACCGGCGAAGAGACCGCCGAGCAGCGAGACGAGGAGGATCGGTACCGCCTGGCGATAGATCGTCCAGGCCTCCGACCGAACGGACATAGCGGATGCACTCTCAGTCGCCTGTTAAACGTACCGGATGAGCCCTTCTGGCGGACGTGACGGCGCGTGACGAGGCGCTTTCTCGCCTCGCCGCTCGGGCTGTCCCGGTGGCCGCGAGACCATACCTTTTGAACGCACTGCCCGTAGGGGACGTATGACCGACCCGCTGGATCGTAATCGACTCGGCGACGAGGCGAGCCCGTACCTCCGCCAGCACGCCGACAATCCGGTCAACTGGCAACCCTGGGACGAACGGGCGCTAGGCGCGGCTCGCGAGCGCGATCGACCGATCTTTCTCTCCGTCGGGTACTCGGCGTGTCACTGGTGTCACGTCATGGAAGCGGAGAGCTTCGCCGACGAGACCGTCGCCGAGGTACTGAACGAGGGGTTCGTTCCGATCAAGGTCGACCGCGAGGAACGACCCGACGTCGACACAGTCTACATGACCGTCAGTCAGGCCGTCACCGGCCGGGGCGGCTGGCCACTCTCGGTCTGGCTCACCCCCGACGGGCGACCGTTCTACGTCGGGACGTACTTTCCGCGCGAGGCCCAGCGCGGAACGCCGGGATTTCTCGACCTCTGCAGACGGATCCGCAGCGCCTGGAGCGAGAACCGCGACGAGCTCGAGTCGCGAGCGGACGAGTGGGCGTCGATGGCCGCCGATCGACTCGACGCAACTACATCGGGGAGCGAACCGGCGACGGACACTGCCGAGTCGACGCTCGAACTCGACACAGAGGTCGGACCGAACGAACCGGACGCGATCGAACTGGTGGGGGAGGCCGCGCTCCGCGCCACCGACGACGACCACGGCGGATTCGGCCGAGGCGGGCCGAAATTTCCACAGCCCCGGCGCGTCGAGGCACTCCTCCGGCTGTACGCAGACCACGACCGACCTGCGGCCCTCGACGCGGCCACGCGGACGCTCGACGCGATGTGCGCCGGCGGCCTGTACGATCACGTCGGTGGGGGGTTTCACCGCTACTGCGTCGACGCGGATTGGACGGTCCCACACTTCGAGAAGATGCTGTACGACAACGCGACGATCACGCGCGTGCTCCTGGCCGGCTATCAGCTGACCGGCGAGAAACGCTACGCGCGAACGGTTCGCGAGACCGTCGACTTCGTCGAACGGGAACTTCGCCACCCGGCTGGCGGCTTCTACAGCACGCTCGACGCTCAGAGCGAGGACGAGTCCGGAGAGCGAGTGGAGGGCGCCTTCTACGTGTGGACGCCCGACGAGATAGCATCGGTCGTCGCGCGTACAGGTCTGTCGGAGACCGACGCCGACCTCTTTTCGGATCGGTACGGCGTCACCGACTCTGGCAACTTCGAGGGACGGACGGTGTTGAACGTCGACGCGTCGGTCGACGAGCTCGCGGCAAACTACGGACTGGCGAAATCGACCGTCGTGGACCGACTCGAATCCGTTCGCGAGGCCGTCTTCGACGCCAGAGCGTCGCGGCCGCGACCCGCGCGCGACGAGAAGGTGCTGGCCGGGTGGAACGGCCTCGCCATCGACGCCCTCGCGAACGCCTCGGTAGTACTGGGGGCGGACGGCGTCGACGCGGACGGTGTGAGTGTCGACGGTGACGCCGACCGGTATTCGGGGCCTGAGTCGGACCGCTACGCCGGCCTGGCGGTCGACGCGCTCTCGTTCGTTCGCGACCGACTGTGGGATCCCGGGGCCGGACGGCTTCACCGACGGTTTCGCGACGGCGACGTCGCCATCGACGGCTACCTCGACGATTACGCCTACCTGGCGCGTGGTGCGCTGTCGTGTTACGAGGCGACCGGTGCCGTCGACCACCTCGCTTTCGCCCTCGATCTCGCCCGGTGTATTCGCCGGGAGTTCTGGGACGAGGCCGCCGGGACGCTGTACTTCACGCCCGAGAGCGGAGAGACGCTGCTCGCGCGTCCGCAGGAACTTCGTGATCAGTCGACACCCTCCCCGACCGGCGTCGCCGTAGAAGTCTTCGCGATGGTCGACCCGTTCACCGACGAACCCTTCGGCGAACTCGCTCGCCGGGTCGTCTCGACTCACGCCGAGGCGATCGACGAGTCACCACTTGCGTTCGTCTCCATGGCCCTCGCTCGCGACCTCCTCGCCCGTGGCCCGCTCGAGATCACTACGGTCGCCGATTCCCGATCGCCGGAGTGGGCAACGAGTCTCGCGGAGACGTACATTCCACGACGACTGCTCGCACCGCGCCCCCCGGATGCGACGCTCGAGGAGTGGCTGGCGACGCTCGAGGTCGACGCCGTCCCGCCGATCTGGGCCGACCGGACGCGTCGTGACGGCGAACCGACGGTGTACGTGTGTCGGAACCGCTCGTGTTCGCCGCCCCAGCACGACATGGAAGCGGCGCTCTCGTGGCACGAAGCCGCCGACGCACCGTTCTAGCGGTCGATCACGCGGTGGCAGCCCACTCCTCGATCGCGTCCGCGAGGTATGTCGCGGGCGGGAGGGCTTCGTCCTCGACGAACCGGGCGACTTCGGTGCCATCGTCCGTCTCGACGACGATCGTCGGAATGTACTCGATACCGTACTCGTCGACGCCCTCGCCGTCTTTGTCGCGATCGACGGGTCGCGCGTCGATCCGCTCGTCCGGGACGTCCGCTGCGTCGAGCGCCGCGCCGACGTCCGGGAGGGCGGACCGACAGTCCGGACACCAGTCGCCGGCCCAGATGCGGTAGGTTAGCTCGTCACGATGGGTTTCGATCGTCTCGACCACGTACTCGTAGGAGGCGCCGTCCCACGTGGGATTCGGTCTGAGGCTTTCGAGTTCCATGAGCGACGGATGGGCTGGCACGGAGATAACACCAGCGGGTACCGGCGTTCGTTGCCTCCCTCGAACCAGTGTCATCGCCTGGTGGACGGAGCGAGAATCGGACGTCCGGCGCGGCCATCCTCTCGCCCTCCAGCAGGTGTTTACGTCTCGCGCTCGTTGCTCCGGCGATGAGAAACGGTATCCTGGACACCGTCGGATCGCCACTGGTGCGCGTCACCAGCCCGTCCGGCGCGACGGTTGCGGCCAAACTGGAGTCGCGCAATCCTGGGGGTTCAGCAAAGGATCGGCCCGCGATGGCGATGATCCACGCGGCCGAGCAGGCGGGCGAGCTGTCGCCCGGCGATCGACTCGTCGAACCGACCAGCGGGAACACCGGAATCGGCCTCGCACTCGTCAGTGCGGTCCGCGGCTACGACCTCACGATCGTGATGCCGGCCGGCAAGTCGGCGGAGCGACGGCAGGTGATGGCGGCATACGGGGCGGACATCGAACTGGTCGAGGGCGACATGTCCGACGCGCGCGAACGAGCGGACGAACTCGCGTCCGACGGCGCCGTCCAGCTCGGCCAGTTCGAGAACTCGGCGAATCCGGAAGCGCACTACCGGACGACGGGACGCGAAATCGTCGACCAGGTCGACGACCGCTCGATCGATGCATTCGTCGCCGGCGTCGGCACCGGTGGAACGATCACCGGCGTGGGCCGTCGGATTCGCGAGACATTTCCCGACGCCGAGATCGTCGCCGTCGAACCGGAACGAAACCCCGTACTCTCGACCGGAAAGTCGGGCGACGACGACTTTCAGGGGATGGGTCCCGGATTCGTGAGCGAGAATCTCGACCGCTCGCTCGTCGACGCCGTCGAGACCGTCGCGCTGGAGGACGCCGAGGCCGAGTGTCGCCGCCTCGCTCGGGAGGAGGGTATCCTCGTCGGTCAATCGAGCGGTGCGGCGAGTCTCGTCGCGCGCACCGTCGCGGAACGAATCGCCACCCCCGGTACCCCGTGTCCGGACCTTCCAGACGCTCTCGATCGCCAGTTCGGAGACCTGGATGCCGCTCGCGCGACACGGGCCGACGGTGGCGGCTCCGCGGATTGCCCGCTCGTGGTCACCATCTTCCCGGACAGTGGCGAACGGTACCTCTCGACGGGGCTCTTCGACTGACGGGCCGTCCGTTTCGATTTCCGAGAACCGTCCCTGGTCTGCGCCAGAGTGGGGACTCGGACCGTGTAAGCCGTGAATCGTTACTCGTGGACGTAGTAGCACGTTTGTACTGTCCTCACCATTCGTCGCCGCGATCGGAGAGTGACGGTTTTGTCGATTGGGGTGGAACGGTCTCGTATGCCAGCCGACGAACTCGACGGCCCGCCGGTCGCGGTGTTGCCGTCGGTCGAACCCGGTGACGAGCTCGAACTGTTCTTCGACCGGTACAACGAGAGCTACGACGAGACCCCGCAATCGCCGATTCAGGTCACAGCGGTAGCGGTGGAGACGAGGGAGTTGACCGCCGAGACGGACCTCTTGCCGGGATCCCTCCGATCCATCACGCTCACGGTCCCCGAGGACGACGAGACGGCGAGTACGTACTGGATCGAACACCGGACGGAGTACGAAGACGAGGAGGAACGCCAGTCGGTGAGCGCCCTCCTCTACGAGAACGAGATGTTCAGCGCGATGACGACGACCGGTGAGGTCGGACACATCGATCGCGTCGTCGTCCATCGCGAGGCAGAGTGAGGGCGGTCGAGTTCCGGGACCGACGATCGGTGCGGAAAATCCGTCGGCCTGCGGCGATCGGTGCAGGTGCTATCGAGTCGGTCGGTGTCGAAAATCGGGTGGCGTCGCGGTTATCTGGTCGCGCTTGCGAATCCGGTCTCGGCGGCCGCGTCTTTGCGGAAGCCGTAGATCGCGAGCAGCGCGAGGAGGACGACGAGCGCGCCCGCGACGACGTTGGCCCACTGGAGCGTCTGTGAACTGACGTCGACGACGAACGGCAGGGCGATCACGAGCGCGCCGAGGATGGCGGCGAGCAGCGGGAGGCCCATCGCGGAGGCGGCGTCCCGTCCGTGTTTCATCGAGGCGATCGAACCGACGACGGCGAGCGCGAGGCCGATGCCGAACTGGACGAACATGGGGTCTCCGGCACCGGTGAAGAGGACCGGCGCGAAGAAGAGGAAGGTTCCGATGCCGGCGACGAGGCCGATCGCGCGGACAGCGTTGCGCCCAGCGAAGGTTCCGGACGGTTCTGACGATGCGAGGTCCGATTCCTCGGACGTCTGTTCGACGTCCGGCGAGTCGAGCGTGCCAGTCTCGTCGTACTCGGCGTCGTGCGCGCCAGACGACTCCTCCGTCGGCGCGTCTTCGCCGTCGGCCGGCGCGTCTTCACCGTCGATCGGCGCTTCGTCGCCTTCTCCGTCGGCGACTACCTGTTCCGTGTCTTCGTTGTCGCTCATGGACGGGCCTTCGCACCGGGGGTATGTGAATTTGCCCACTTCGTCCCGACGGGTGGGAATCGACGAATTCTCCGGGTAGAGCCGTTCGAAGGAGGATACGGAGGGTCGTTCCGCGTCATTCGGACACTGACTGTGTGGGTCCGCCGTTCGCACGCCAGTGGCGGTGGTGATGTCGATTCGTGGCGGGACGACCGCCTCTCACCGCGGCCTGGAATCGTTGCCGACGGTGCGTGACCTCTCGGCTCGATCGCGCCCACCCACCGGCCAGAGCGAACTCTGCCCATGTGAATGACGGATCTCGACCGGCACGATTGTGGCTAGATCGGTTCAGCAGGGATGGGGTGGAATGGTTCGTCCGTCTGTGTGTTGCTGGTCGATTCAAGCGAGTCTTGGAAACCGAGGGAGAACCGTCAAATCGATTCAAGGAGCAGTACAATCGAGCGCGGACGACAGCGATATCTGAACGTAGTTCACCCTTTATATGTTCGTGATTGGTGTCTGGAACCGGTTACATCGGACGGACGGAGACGACGGTATCGGCCGTTTCGGTCGACAGATCCGCCCGTCACGATCCGAAACTCGAACGATGACGGACGAAATACACGCGGGGGCGGGCTATGGAACGCTGGAGGCATCGAGAGCGCTGTCGCCGATCGTCGGGGCCGTGACGCTACTCGCGATCACGGTAATTCTGGCGAGCGTGCTCGCCGTCCTGGTCGGCGGATTCACTGGGTTGGTCGATCCGCAGGTGGATGCAGGCGTAACCGTCGATCAGCCGTCGAGCACGACGGTCTCGGTCACCTACACGGCCGTCGGGACCTCCGATCACGTGGTCATCCGCGGCGACTGCGCCTTCGGGACCACTCACTTGCACGCCGTGGGTGAGTCCACGACGCAGTCGTGTTCGCCCGGGGACGAGGTACTCGTCGTTGCGGTTCACGACGACGGGACCGAGAGTCTTGTGACCTCGTACACGGTTGCGTGATCCGGGGTTTGGCTGGTGATGCCGTGAGCACGCTCCGGTCGTGCTCTTGGTACGTCGAATCGGCGAAAGGGGGGAGTACCGTGGCCGTTTCAACCGTACTCGATCGACCGATCATCGGGCGACTTCGTCAGGTGCGCGCGAGTTTCCATCGGCCGGAGTGCCGTGTTAAATTGGGACTCGAGTCGGGCGCCGATTCGTCCGTAACTATTATATTCCGTACCTAAATTCCACAAATCCGCCAATTTCGGCCACCTCAGCGGTTTCAAGCCCCACTTGGAACGGTTCCTACTACCGCTGGAAATCTACAAGGGGTGCTACTACAGGTATCGGAACGGTCAGGATATCCGGACTGGCAGATAGATTTATACTATCCCCGTTCACTCACTTCGTCGTACTCGGCACCGGACAGAACACGTTGCCGTGCAGAGTGTGAGTCGATCCCGATTCGCTCACCTGCACACGGCGGTCACCCACCGCCGGAAAACGTTGTCTGTTCGTGCAGCCGTGGACGATCGAACCATGGACGCAACAATACTCCGCGACAAGTTGATCGGATCGGACGACGAACGCGCCGTCTCACCCGTTATCGGTGTCATCCTGATGGTCGCCATTACGGTAATTCTGGCAGCCGTCATCGCGACGCTCGTGATGGACTTTGGTGACTCGGTACAACAGGAAGTCAATGCTGGGGTTACAATCGAGGATGATGGTAGTGGGAATGTGGTAGTCACTTGGACCTCAGAGGGAACCGCCGATGAAATCATTGTTAGAGGAGACTGCAGTGGTTTCGGTACCATCTCCGACGTAGAGAACACAGCAACTGCCTCTTGCAGTACGGACGATGTTGTAACTGCAGTTGCAGTTGACAACACGAACAACGTTGAGACGCAAGTTGACAGTCATACTGTCTCATAATCGTCTCACCCAGTTCAGATATTTATGAAAGCAATACAATTCAAGAAGCTGCTGATTGGCGATGAAGAGGAGCGGGCAGTGTCTCCAGTGATCGGTGTCATCCTGATGGTTGCCATTACGGTGATTCTGGCGGCCGTCATCGCGACGCTCGTGATGGACTTCGGTGATTCTGTGAACCAGGAAGCACAGTCAGGTGCGTCGCTCGAATTCGACAATAACGCCAATGAACTGACTATTGAGCTAACCTCTTCCGGTAACGCAGACGAATGGCAAGTACGTGGCAATTATTGGGATGGGGCCAGCACCTCTACTGCCGCAAACGGGAATTACCAGACTCTCTCCGGGCCTGGAGATGTTGTAACTCTCGAATGTGATTCAGAGTCTAATCTTAATTCTGCACCTGCGTACGGTATTCGGAGTGGGGAGTCCGGGTCTGTTTCCGTGGTAGCATCCATAGACGGGCAAGATACGTGGACTACGATCGATTCCGAGGAATGGAACTGTCCATAATCTGACCCAGAATCGTTCAGGCTGTCCTGTTTTCTTACTATATTAAATGTTCAAATATGTGGCTGAAAATCGCCTCGTGTGACATTTATACATCGAAGTAATTACACTACTATACCAAAAATACACCAGTAATTATAAAAATCCTGGCCTCGAAGAATCCGGTGGAAGCCAGCGTCTCCATCCGATGCAGGGGACTCTGCAGAGAAAGTCCCGGGTGTTGTACCCACCCGAGACGTCTGGCTTCCAAATCCCTGGACGGGGATTCAGTCACCATGTTACGAAATACACCACCGAGACAAAAAGGTCTCGCCCGCTCTCGGTATCGAGAGTTGAAACTATGCCTGACACGGACTTCGGATTCTAAGGGCCACTACCAAATCTCGAGATCTGCCAACAGGTTCCGCGTCCCACTTCAGGGTGACCGCGAATGACGTCCGCCAGGCAATCGACCGCCAATGCGGACGAGTCACCCGACCCCCGTGAGTGTTACCGGTGCGATCGACCCACGGTCCCCGAATTTCTCTTCCGCGTGCGGGTCGAGCCGCCGGATCTCCCGCCGACGAAGTATGCACCCTCGGAACGCTACTGCTGTGAACACTGCGCGGCCGCGATGAACCTCTCCGAGTTCTCCCAGGAGTGGAAAAACGGCGCGTCTCGCTGACCAGCCGGCTCTTCTTTCTCGGTCGGGAGGTTCGATACGCGGTGAGCCCGACACGTCTATATCAACGCCACGTACGTTGAATTAGGATTCTCTCCGATCTACCGTAGATAACAAAATTCAAGTTGCCTACAGATTGACCTGGAATTGAACATGGTCAGTAGACGTCGATTCGGTGCCGCACTCGCAGCATCGATACCGATTCCGTCGATCGCCGGCTGTCTGGACGACATCGGACCGATGGGTGACGACTCAGGGAACCAACCGGCCACAACCGACCCGGACAGTCCATCCGCCGGAAAGCCAACAGCAAACACTGTCAATGCCGGCGTCGCTGTCGATCAAGACGCCGACGGAATCGTCACTGTCACGTACACCAACCGCGGAAACGCGGACCGACTCGAGATTCGTGGCGATTGTGACTTCGAAGACGACACGATCCAGGAAGTCGGCGACTCCGCATCACAATCGTGTTCGACGGATCAGGTGATTAGTGTCGTAGCGATAGCCGATGATGGCTCGGAGGCTGTCGCACATCGGTACACGGTTCCTTGAAACCCCTCCGAGGGAGGATTGCCCACGGACGGACATCTACTCAGCTGTGCGTTCTGTCCCCACAGCGATTCTTCGAACTACTTCCCTCCGATACCGACACGATCGAAGAGATCGGCGGTTCCGTCTCCCACTCGTGCACCGCCGGAGACGAGGTCGAAGCCGTGGCCACCACCGACGACGGGGCGGAGACGACCGTCGCCACTCATACGGTCTCCTGACGCCGGGGCGCATCCTTGGTCCCGCTGGGACCGGGTCCGCCTCGCCAAAACGTAAATGAGGCTACCAGTCCTCCGGTCGGGTACCATGCGATCCCTACTCCAGCGACTTCTCGACGACGACACCCCGGACGAACAGGTCGACCTCGAATCCCGACAGTCAGATGCCGACGAGGCGCTCGCGGACGCCGTCGACGCCGGCGGGTACACCATCGACGACTGCGGCGTGACGGGCGTCGCCGTCGTCAACGAGGGCCCCGACGAGGAGCCGGTCATCGTCCCGATCGCGCGCTTTTCGCTCGGCGAGGACGTCGAAGATCCCGATATGGACCTCGTCTGGGAACTGGTGGCCGAGGCCGCGAGCGCGCTGCGGCGTCCTTTCGACGACGTCTACGTCCGCCACTACGACGTTCAGTTCACGTTCGACGGCGACGGGCTGTTCGAAGCCGAGACCTGCCGCCGCGTGTTGCTCACGGACGAATTCGTCGATCGATACGCGTCCGACGCGTCGTTCACCGCCGCCGACCTCCGCGCGGCCGTCGAGGCCGCCGACGATATCGACGACGAGATCGCACCCGTCGCGTGGGGCGAGTGCAAAGACTACAGCCGGACCGACGACGCCGCGATGATCGTCGCGGGCACGACAGCGGCCGCCGCGGCAAGCGCGAGCGCCGCCAGTTGCGCCAGCGCCGGCGCCGCGACCGGCGGCGGAGGCGTGTGTTGAGGGCGATCGATTCGTCCATAGCCCGTCGTTCGTCGGTCGACAACAGCCCATCACGCGTCGGGATGATCTACTGAACGTACCGCGCGGTCGGCCCGTGTCGGTCAAATCGACCATCACAAATGCACCCCATCCACCTGCTGTACGGCGTGTCCGGGACCCGTCGTACGACGCTTATCAATCTCCTGCCCGTTTGGACCGTTATGTCGAGCACGACCCGGCAAGACACAACCGAGGGCGTCGAATTCGTCCACGAGGACGACGGCCAGATTACTGCCGTCGACCTCGAAACCGGTGTCGCCTCGTACGGTGATACCAAGGCCGAAGCCCTCTCGATGCTCGCAGAGGCGCTTGAACTACACGAAGGCGGTGATGAGCCCGTTACGGACGCCGATATCGAAGAGTGAGGCCCCGACGCTACGGACGGAGGACACGATCCGTTTCCTGATTTCGTGACCTAACAGTCGTCGTATCGCAGGGCGTTTTCTTCCTGATCGGACCTACCGAAACGCCCTCAACCCTCCGTCAGTCGATCGACGTCGTGTCGGATGGATCCGTCACCCCCGTCCCGCTGGAGAGCGTCGCCAGAGCCGCTCCGGCAAACCCCACTACTGCGAACTGGATCGCAACTGCGCCGGTGCGTCCGAGGAATACGAGGGCCGTCGTCCCCAGTTGATCGCTCTGGAACGGCCCGGTCGCCGCGAGCGCAGTGTATCCGAAAACCAGCAGCATCGGGACGAGGTACCCGATTCCACCCCCAACACCGACGACGAGGAGGAACGACCGGTACGAGCGGCGAAGATCCAGTCGCGATCCGGCCCAGTAGCCGAGGAGGAACACGACGCCGATCCCGACGACGAACGCCATCGCACTCACGAATCCGTTGAGGAAGACGATCTGTCTGGCAGTCGATCCCAGCCAGTCGATCGCAGTGGCGTCGTTCGCGATCAACTGTGAGGTGACGTATCCGGGTGCGAGGTGCAGGAGCGCGACGACACTTCCGAGGAGGACTGCACCGAGTCCACTCTTCGTGAGGACCATGGGCGATCGAGATAGCGTCAGCAATATATACTTTCCGTCGTGGTCACAGCCTGGGAGCGAACCACCTGCAGTACTCGACAGGTAGAACCGGTTTGGGGCGTCCGACCTCCGATATCAATTCTGGCGATCGCGAAGGAGAGTTTCGACCGGTGTGGTGACTCATTGCGTCACTGGGAACCGAATTTCGACGGAACGAGGCCACGAGGCTGTGTCGAGGCTGACGCCTGGACGACGGGTACCGGCAACGGTTCGGAGCAGAGACCGGGCCGACAGTCGACCCTGAGTCACCGAAGCAGTGACGGACCCCGTCTGTGAACACCCGAACGAACTGGTGTCGGATCCGGCCTCTCGATCCCGGCTCGGGCACCGCGTCCCGGCATCGATTCGGTGCCCCACGGCTCGTTTCGGCTTCGCACTCGCGGCTGACGGTGACGATTGCGACGCCTCTGGCGCGTCTTCGTCGGTCCGGCGATCCAGCGCATTCCTGGTTTCCTCGCTGCGATAGGGACAGTCCCACCGAAGTTTTGGCCGTCCGTCTGGGGATACACCCAGCGAGAGAAACGACGCGGTCCACCTCGATTCCACCCGCGCCGAGTTCGCCGGGTGCGAAGCGGACGGTTTGTCCTTCCTTCACCGGTACGCAATCGGCATCCGTCTCGAACGTCCCTGTTTTGACGGCGAAACCCCCTCCCGACTCCCGTAGCTGTGGAACCCGAACGCGTTGCTATCCCCAGGTTCGAGGTCGAAGTAGGTGGTCGCGACGTCGGTCGGTCCGAGCGGGTCGGTCAGCCCGCCGGGGGATCGTCGCCGGTCCCAACTTCGTTTTCGATCTCGTCGATGCGTAGGGCCTCCACGCGGTATCGATCGGCCGATCCCGTGAAAAACTTCGCAGGCGCACAATACGGCCAGTCGCTGCCGACTGACACACCGGGTTCGTGTCGTGGTCTGAATTCGGTTCGCCCGGACTTACCCGTAGAACGCGTCCGGGCCGTGATCGTCCTGCCACGCGAACGCGAAGAGCCGTTGCGCTGGCAGTCGTCTGAGCCGCCGGTCGTCGGCCGATTCACCGGTCGATCCCGTCCACGTCGTCGAATCGGCCCGGAACGCCCCGTCCTCAGTCCGTTCGAACGTGTAGCCCGGGTTCTCGAAGGCGTGAATGCCGTCGTCCGTCGCGAACACGACCACCGGAGTGCCCGCGATCGTCTCGTGGACGACACCACCCGCCGCGTTCACTCGAGGGAGCGCAAATCCGACCGCGTCGCTATTCACCTCGAGCCCCAGTATGACGGTTTTGGGATCGATATCCGCTCGGTCCCAGGAGCGGGCGTCGTCTGTCCCGCGATGGGCGGCCAGCCCGAAGCCGTCACCGTCGAAGTAGCCCGCGTAGGGTCGGTCGTCGTAGTCGATCGGTGCGGGCACGTCGTCCTCGCTCGCGGCTTCACTCCGGGCGTCTTCGACCGGCTGGAGGACGACTCCGGTCGGGTACCGGTCACGGAACGTTCGCCAGGTGGTGACCGCGCTCGGACGGACCGGCAGCCGACGGCTCTCGTATCGACCGGCGATACACGCGCCGGTCGACTGTTTCCACTCGGAGTCGGTTTCCCGATCGTACATCACGAGATCGTCGTCGGCGAGCTTCCCGCTGACGCCGAACGTCAGAACGTCGCCGTCGAGTCGCCGGTCGTACACGACCGCGCTGGCACAGAGCGGACACCACGTGACGGCGATCGGGATCGGTTCTGCGCCGTCGAACTCATTGGTTGATTCCTGGCCCGCCTCCCACGGCACGTCCGTGAGTTCGTCGTTTACGATTTCGTGGTACTGCAGGATGCGAACGGGGTACGCTTTCGGTGGCGACGTCTCGACGACGATCACGTCGTCGTCCCCGCCGCCGACGTACTCCGTCCCGAACGTCGGCGCGTCGATGCTCGGAATCGCGTCCTTCGGGACGACCTGACGGACGTTCATGGGAAATGAGAACGGCTACGTCGTGATAATTTTCTCGCTCACGTAGGGTGGTGACGGCGACATCGATTACCGGCCGCGAACGGTTCGACGTACGAAGCGTCTCTCGCCTGGTCCGGACGTCAGCGTACCCGTCGCATTTCGCTTCCGAACGGCCCACCCCTCCCGGAAGATGGAATTCGGCCGGTGAACCGACCCGACGTTCGATGGTACCCGTGGGTGGGAGGGACGTGCCGGGCGTCGCGACCGATTCGACTCGCAATTACCCACCAGTTACCCGGTTACCGCGTCCTCGCCTGAGGCTTTTCCCCACCGTGACAGTACCGGTCAAACGCATGCTCGAACTCTACAGCCTCACCGGGTGTCCGTACTGTGCCACAGTCGAGAACAAGCTCGACTCCCTCGGCCTGGAGTACGAACGTCACGAGGTCGCCCCGAGTCGATCGCATCGGCCCGCGGTCAGGGAAGTGAGCGGCCAGGCTGGCGTTCCGGTACTCGTCGATCCCGACGAGGGCGTTACGGGAATGCCCGAGAGTAACGAGATCGTGGCGTATCTCGATCGAACGTACGGGCAGTAAGTGACTAACTATCAGTAATCGAGTTACGATACGTAACTATAAAGGAGTCCACCTCGATGGCCAGCGTATGGACGAACCGACGCAGCAATTCGAGGTGTGGTGTGCAGGCGAAGACTGGTGTCCGGTCACCTCGACTGCGACGATGATCGGGAAGAAGTGGCATCCGGTCGTCGTCCATCGACTGCTCGACACCGGACCGCTCGGGTTCAACGCGCTCCAGGACGAAATCGGCGGCATCTCGAGCAAGGTTCTCTCGGACGTGCTCGACGATCTAGAGGAGAAGCGGTTGATCGACCGAGAGATCGTCAACGAAAAACCGGTCCGCGTCCAGTACTCGCTCACTGAACTGGGCGTCTCGCTCGAACCGGTCATTCTGGAGATGGCCGAATGGGGACGGACCCACCTGACGTCGGCGGCGACGAAGGAGGAGTCGATAGCGTGAGTGGAGCTGTCGACACACATCGGGCACTTACCAGTCCGTAACGGCGTTACCGGACCGTTCGCGAGACCTTTTGACCACGCTCTTCGTCGCTCGGAGTGCATGACGAACGCAGCAGTCGTGATCCTCGCGGGGACCGAATCGCACGCGGACACTGGCCGACTCGTGAACGGGCTCGAGACGGCACGGGAGTTCGCCGAAACCGACGGCGACGACGTCGAACTGATCTTCGACGGTGCGGGAACGCAGTGGATCCCCGAACTCGAAGACGAAGGTAGCGACTATCACGACCTCTACGACGCAGTCCGGGAGGACGCTGCGGCCTGTGACTTCTGTACCGGTGCGTTCGGCGTCCGGGACGCGGTCGACGACGCGACCGTCAGTACGCTGGGCGAACACGACGGTCACCCCAGCCTCCGCTCGCTCGTGGACGACGGCTACGAGGTGCTCACGTTTTGACCGCGATCGATCGCCGATCGACCGACGAGAACCCGATTCGCACCGATCGAACGCTCTCCGAGTCCTCACCTGGACGCCCGGGAGCGTTCGGCCGATCGAACAGCCGAACCCACCGAGTAGAACTCGCCGGTGAGCTATTTACCGGACGATATCGTCCGTCGCTTGCATGACCGAATCGATCCCCAGCCACGAATACGATGTCGTCGTGGTGGGCGGCGGCCCGGCCGGGATGACAGCGGCGCTGTACACGACACGACTCGGCCACCGAACGGCACTCGTCGATCGCGGCGGCGGCCGGGCGGCGATGATGCGGGACGTCCACAACGTACTCGGCGTACGAGAGGAGACGAGCGGTGCCGAGTACCTCGGCGTCGGTCGCGATCAGCTCGAGGATTACGGCTGCGAGATCCACCGCGACCTGGTGACCTCGTGCTCTCGCGACGACGGTGACGGCTCGATCCACCTGTCGGGCGATGCGGCCGAGTACGCGGGCGACGTCGTCGTCCTCGCGACGGGGTTCACCGACGTTCGACCCGAACCGCCCTTGCCTCGGACCGGCCGTGGCCTCCACTACTGTTTGCACTGTGATGCGTACATGTTCGTCGACGAGCCGGTCTACGTGATGGGTCACGGCGAGAGCACGGCTCACGTCGCGGGAATCATGTTGAACTTCACGGACGACGTGGACATCCTGACGCGGGGAGCATCACCGGAGTGGAGCGACGAGACGGCCGCAGTTCTCGATGCACACCCGATAGACGTGATCGAATCGGATATCTCGGGGGTCAAGAACGGCGAGGACGGCTGGCTGGAGGCACTGGAATTCGAGGATGGGGCCGTGCGAGAGTACACGGGCGGATTCGCGATGTACGGCGCCAACTACAACAACGGCCTCGCCCGAGAACTCGGGTGCGAACTCGAGGCCGACGGGACGATAGCCGTCGACGATCACGGCCGGACCTCGGTCGACGACGTCTACGCGGTCGGCGACTGCACGCCCGGTCACAACCAGGTTCCGGTCGCACTCGGACAGGGAGCGAAGGCCGGCATCGACGTCCACTTCCAGCTCCGTGACTTTCCACGCGACCTAGAAACCATAGACGAACTGGGACCGGTACGATCCGCCGAAGTTCCCGGAATTCCTGACGATCTCCTCGAACAGGCCGTCGACTTTCACACGTACGGTCGCGACTGATCGACGTGGAACCGGTCGACAATCTACTGATGGTGTAGACCGTGTCGGAAATCCCATCACGTGTTCGTACGCGGGAGAGCGCCATCCTCGCGTGACCGGCGTAAGACGGTGAGAATACGCCTGCTCGTTGGTGCCTCCAGATCGACCGTCGAGACGGACGATACAGTCACCCAGCGTGAAACTCACCCATTCGTACCCACCTTTTTCACGCACCCACACCGTACATCCGACATCTCTGCTGGTCTCCAGCCACGCACTGAGATGACCATGGACGACGAACACAACACGGACGATGGACGATCGTCTGGGGAGCACGATCACCACCGCGACACCACCGGAACCGATACCGGGGAACCGACGGGGACTGCCGAACCGGGCGTCGAACAGTCGATGCTCGAAGGACACGCCGAAGCCACCGATACGAATCGAGGCGCGGGCGACTTCCAACACGAACACGGTGACGACGACCACGGCGACCACGGCGGGATGCACGCCGGCCACGAACAGCTGTTCCGACGGCGTTTTTTCGTCTCGACGCTGCTCTCGATCCCGGTCCTCCTCTACAGCGAGACGCTCCAGGGGTGGCTGGGATTTTCCGTCCCGGCGGTGCCCGGAAGCGAGTGGATCACACCCGTCTTCGCGGTGATCGTCTTCGCCTACGGTGGCGTTCCCTTCCTGAAGATGGCCGTCCCCGAACTGCGAGACCACACGCCCGGGATGATGACGCTCATCTCGATGGCGATCACCGTGGCGTTCGTCTACAGCCTCGCGACCGTCGCCGTCGACGTCGGCGACCCCTTCTTCTGGGAGCTGGTGACGCTCGTCGATATCATGTTGCTGGGTCACTGGATCGAGATGCGCTCCGTTCGACGGGCCTCCAGCGCCCTGGACGAACTGGCGAGGCTGATGCCCGACACCGCCGAGCGCATTACGGAGGATGGCGAGACGGAGGACGTTCCGGTCAGCGATCTCTCCGAAGGTGACCTCGTCCTCGTTCGCCCCGGCGCGAGCGTGCCTGCAGATGGCGTCGTCGAAGAGGGCGACTCCGACGTGAACGAGGCCATGATAACCGGTGAGTCGAAGCCGGTCTCGAAAGCGCCCGGCGACGAGGTCATCGGCGGGACCGTCAACGGCGACGGGAGCCTCCGCGTTCGCGTCGATGCGATCGGCGAAGACACCACCCTGGCGGGGATCATGCGCCTCGTCGAGGACGCCCAGCGCAGCACGTCGAAGACACAGATGCTCGCCGATCGTGCGGCCGGGTGGCTGTTTTACGCGGCCCTCACCGCCGCTGCCGTCACGGCCGTGGCGTGGACCGTCGCGACCACCTTCGGTGCGGACGTCGTCGCCCGGACGGTAACCGTCCTCGTCATCGCCTGTCCCCACGCGCTCGGCCTCGCGATTCCGCTCGTGGTCGCGATCAACACGTCGATGGCCGCCCGAAACGGGATACTCGTCCGCGATCGCATCGCCATGGAGGACGCCCGGAACCTCGATTCGATCGTCTTCGACAAGACCGGGACGCTCACCGAAGGCGAACACGGTGTCGTCGGTCAGGCGACGGTCGAGGGCGTCGACGCGGACGAAACGCTCGCGCTGGCCGCAGCCGTCGAGGGGGATTCCGAGCACATGATCGCCCGTGCCATCCGCGAGGCCGCCAACGAGCGGGGCGTGGACGTCCCGGCAGCCGAGGACTTCGAGGCGTTGAAGGGACGCGGCGTTCGGGCGTCTGTCGATGGTCGGGAGGTGTACGTCGGCGGCCCGAACCTTCTGGACCACCTCGAGAGCGACGTGCCAGCGGAGTTACAGTCGTTCGCCGACGACGCCGGCGAGAACGCCCAGACGGTGGTCTACCTGGTTCGGGAGGGAGAACTACTCGCGGCGTTCGCGATGGCCGACGTGATCCGCCAAGAGAGTCACCGGGTCGTCGACGCCCTGCACGACCTGGGTATCGAGGTGGCGATGCTCACCGGCGACTCGCGTGACGTCGCCAACGCCGTCGCCGACGAACTCGGCATCGACACGGTGTTCGCGGAGGTACTTCCCGAGGACAAGGACGTGACGGTCCAGGAACTGCAAGATCAGGGCAAGCTCGTGGGGATGGTCGGTGACGGCGTCAACGACGCGCCGGCGCTGACGCGAGCCGACGTCGGAATCGCGATCGGGAGCGGTACCGACGTCGCGGTCCAGTCGGCCGACGTCATTCTCGTCCAGAACAACCCGATGGACGTCGTCCGACTCGTCAAACTCAGCACGGCCAGCTACCGAAAGATGCAGGAGAACATCGTCTGGGCTGCGGGATACAACGTCTTCGCGATTCCGCTCGCCGCGGGCGTGCTCGCACCGATCGGTATTCTGCTGTCGCCCGCCGTCGGCGCGCTCTTGATGTCACTGAGTACGGTGATCGTCGCGATAAACGCGCAGTTGCTCCGGCGTGTGGATCTGACCCTTCCTGCGCGTTCAGGAGTGCCATCACCGACTGACCGCCGCGCTGCAGACGGGTAACTCAGTTTCGTCCCCGCGATCGTTCGACCGAATCCGGTCGTCAGTCGGTCCCCAGTCCAAATGTTGTACGGGTCCGATCGGCTCGCAGTCCCAATCACCCAACTCGTCACGTGGAGTACCTATCGCTTGGAGATTCCTTCTGACACCGTCCCATCGGGTTCCATCGGTGGGTAGCGGCGACGGTACCGCTACCTCTATTCGTTGGAATAATAAATAAACGAGGTTGGTCGAATGCAGTTACTACCTGTACGTCGCGCCATAACGCACATTCAATGCCCTCCACCATCGGCGACGTCGTGTTCAGTGAACCCGCTGGTCGGCCCTTTGCACTGGTCCAACTCTGTAGCGCACTCCTTATTTCGAGTCTCTACGTATATTACGCGGTATTGGGAAATTCGACCGTGGGACGTTTCGTTCTATTTATGATAGCCGGAACGGCCTTGTCCGGGATCGCCGAGTCCCTCCCGAAAACTCGACGACGAGCGACTGGTATTCTGCGAGTCACAGCGATCCTCGTATTCGTCTGTCTTCTCGCCACGATATCCGTCGCTCCGGAAGCTGTCATGGGGTGATCGAGACACCACGACCGCTTCGACGTGGTCGCCGTCGGTCAGTACCGAACTGCCCTCATAATCGCCAAGGACCAGTATGCTGCGTCGTACGTCACGTTTCGCTGGCTGGACGTTACCAACGTGCCGGACGCCGATCTCGGGACGTTCGGTCTGGTCATTGCCGTCTCTCTCTCTCTCTCTCTCTCTCTCTCTCTGCTGTCACCTCGCGAATCAGGAGTCAGTGCTGTCGCTCCTCTTGGACGCGGTCGACGACGACTGTCTCCTCGTCCATAGTTGGGACGACAGACAGCACCTGTACTATCCGCCCAACGAGAAGATGGACTGGCTGGTGATGTTCACGGACGACAGCCTCGAACACAGACACTGCGGTCGAATCGGAAGTTAACACATATGTCCATCGACCGTGCATCCCTCCGGTATATGCACTTCTGTGACGAGTGTGGTTCGATGATGCACACGGAGGGCGACAGGTGGGTCTGTCGCTCCTGTGAGAACGAGGAGACGCGGAACTCTCACGCAGAAACGGCGATGGCGACCCGGGATGGACAGCGGGACGATGGGGCACCGTCTGTAGTCGACGCGACCCAGGGCTCCACCGAGACGATGGAGGTGCCCTGTCCGGTGGACGACTGCGACGGCGAGCGGGTCTCCTCCGAGATGATGCCGAAGCCGGGCGGCTCCTACGAGGTTCGGCTGTTCACCTGCGTCGAGTGCGGCCACAAGTGGCGCGAGTCCTGACGCCCCATCCTCCGCACACCTAGGTGCCGAAATTTGCACAGACCGCCGCTGCTAGACTGGAACCGGTGTACCGCTGATGGGTTCCCCCCTCCCGTGGTGTAGTCGCGGACAGTGTCCGTCATGATTGTGCGATACTGGCCAATACGGACCGTGTTTTCACGCCGGCATCCATCCCGAAGGGGCGTTTCACTGCTACCGGACGATCGACGAGACCGTACACGTCATCGAATGCGGTGAACGTGTCTACAGATACGGCCTCACCCTGACCCGGTCGATCACCAACTGGTTCGGCTACGTCGCAGCCCAGCGCGGCTGGGCCGGTCAGCGGTTCATCGAGAAGTCCTACCGTGGCAGTACCGAGCGGTTCCGGCTCTGCCGATCCGACCCGTCGATCCCCACGATCCGGACGGTGATCGGTTGGTGGCCGAGTGTGACCACGGACGCGGAGCTACGTTGGCAGTTCTGAACGGATGCTGGATGGGTAGTATCCCTTCAGAGTCCTCACGGTTGGTATCCAGCGGTGAGCGATATGTGGCCGACAAAGCTGATGAGCGTGATAAACAACAACAAGAGTGCGGCTACTGTGAGGAACTTCCCTGCGGTTCGCAGGCGGGGCGGATTGTGGAGGCCGAACGGGACCAGGATGGCTCCAATTCCGAGAATAGTGTACGTGCCAGTCATATAGACGACTTCGATGCCAGTCCCGGCGACGATTCCCGTTGGCCACTCGGCGGCCGGTGCTCGGAAGACGATTTCGGCGAAAGCTGCGGTCCCCCACCCAAGTAGAATCGTCATCAGACCAGCGAAGGCGCCAACGTAGCCGACTGGACGGAGTGCCACGACCAGTTCGGTGGGGAGTTCGCCAACCTCCCAGAGGCTACGGATTCCGCCATCTCCTGATGCCTCCTCGATCGAATCGTCGGTATCTTCGACCGGCGTCCTGTATATGATCGCTGCCGCTGCAACCAGGAGGGCTCCAAACAGAAGCGCCGGTTCACCGAAGACGATGTTAGCGACTCCGGGGAGTGGCCAGACGAAGTTGATGTGGAGGTTCATCACCACGAGCAACCCACCGAGGGTACCGAAGGTCCACGCCCACGCTCGCCGTACGTCGGTCGATGCGGTTGCACCGTGTCGTGGGAACACCACGAGCAGTAACAGCGCTACGCTCGCCACAAGGCCGATTAGCGTATTGTAGAAGATGCCGGTCGTCATGGCTCACCACCTCTGGTGCCGGACTCGCCGGAATTGCCACCGATACCGGTGGTGTTGATTCCGGAGTCGTTCGACGAGCAGAACCTAGTTTGCTCGCCAAACCAATTCCCAGCCGAATTCGTGCTACGTTGTTCCATCACACACGATTGTTCATCTCACGAGACTTAATGCTCGGGGAAGCGGAACTAGGCGTTGGTTATACACTCCTTCTCCAACAAAATCCGCCGACCCGGACCTATACGGCACTTTCTGAAATCGTGTTCGTTAAATGTTGGGAATCTAATATGTGTGTTGGTTACTCTCTTGGACGACACGTTCACTGCCTGAAAATGGGTATCTCGAAAAAACCGAGGATCGGAAGGGGTCACCCTACCGAATCACCGACAAGGAACGCCCCTACCTCGCGGGCGAGCTCGATGCGTCCGACCTGGAAGTCTCAGACGAATCCGAGTGACTCGGTCGCGGCCGTCGACAGAATCACGTTCTTTTCGGAAACCGACACGTCCGAATCGGAAACGTCGGCGATCAGCGCGGACAGGTCACGGAGGTAGCCGTCGTTTCGTTCCTCGCGAAACCGGACGATCTCGTTCACCGGCTCGATGGCGCGGTTTTCCAGGTAGCACAGCACCCACGACTCGCGCGTCTCGTCGGACGCGTCGGCCAGGTAGCCGGGCACGGTGAGCTGTTGCTGTGCCTTCGGTCCGACGGGCGCACCGAGACAGGCGAGCACCCGGCCCAAGATGGTACCGTGTTCGGTCGGTCGCGCTTCGTCGGCCCGGCCGTCGCGATCGTTGATCACCTGGTACTCGACGCCGACCGCGTCGAGCGTGTCGACGATGTGCAGCTGGCGCCGCGTCGGATCGAGCGCGAACGACGGCCGGAATTACTCCTCGGCGATCGAGCCGCCCGACAACACGTTCGCGACGAGCGCGTTCAAGGCTTGAAACGTCGGGTGGTCCTCGTCAGTCTCGATCCAGTCGTACTCCCTGGCGACCACGATCGAGACGACCATAGCAACGTCGCGATTCGTCAACGACGCTCACCTCCTCACCTGCGTCGGTCCGATATCCTCTTCGCCTCTCCAGAGATCTTCCGATCGGTGGAGCGGCGGGAGTTCGCCGCGCCGGTCCTCACAGTGGGGCGAGAGCCGCGCAATTACGCTCCCGACGTTCGAACAAATCCATTGGCGGAGTACGTCGTCGAACTCGTGAGTGTACCATCCCTGAAGGCCTGACGGCTCGAACCGGTGGGCACACATCGCGAGAGGCGCAAGGTCGCCAGTGGTGACGCGTCGCGCGTCCTCGAGGGCGCGCGGCTTCCGCGTATCTCCGACATCGAGGCGAGTCTGAACAGACTTGCGCTTATACGCCCCGCCGTCGGTGACGAGTCGTTCGTCGGCCTTCTCGACCGACTCACGGACTTCGATATCGCTCGCCTGTTTCGCCGGGTGGACGAGGGTCGATCGCGTCACGACGTCGTACAGCGCCGACGCGATAACGAACGCGTCTGTCACCGGCGCTCACCCCCGTCGGTCGCGTCGCAGCGACAGCAGGCGAGCGCCTCGCCACCAGCGACAGGGGCGAGCTCGCGACGAGCGTCACACCGCTCGCAGTACGCGAACCGAGTCAGCGTCACCGTCGGTCACCCCCGTCGGTCGCGACCGACGATACGATCCCGTCCGTTCCATCTGTCGCGAGCAGTAGTAGTGGTGCCCGGCCTCCGAGTGACCGTCGAGCAGGAGTGTGCAGCGCGCACGACACTCACCACACCGGAACGCTCGATCCGTGGTCGGCGGGGGTGCAACGAAGACCCGCTTTCGGAAAATCTCGGGGTCGATATCGGAACGGTCCGCGCTCACGCAGGCCACCCCGAAACACTACTTTCGGAAAAATGTCGGAAACGGCCGTGTTGGCCGCTCTTCCTTTTTATGTCACATGGGGTCGGAGGGATTTGAACCCCCGATTGACTGATATCTCCGGACCCACCTCGGTACTCCAGAGGGTCATCACACGAGCGGTGATCAGCCACTCGATCAGTATATCAGCTGGAGTGTCGTCCCGGGCGGGCGTGCCTCTGGAGTCAGTCGCCATGCCTGGCTTGGCCACGACCCCTCGGATTCGGCTAAGAGCAAGCACCCTAAAGTGGTTTCGATTCCGGGGGCGGTACGACAATCGAACGAGAGGGGTCGATACGAACTGTGTACACGATTGACGTCTCATAATCGAACACTCGACGCACGAGAACTGTGAACCGGTCCGAGTCGGCGACCGGCTCACCGTCGAACGTGGCGTACCCGTTCGTGGCCCCGTAGATGGTGGCCCCTAGAGCCACGGCGCTCGACCGACCGTATCGGTCGAGTCGTCGCCGGGGTACGTTCCGTACGCATCGTCCTCCGATTCCTGACGAGACGGCGGCGACCCGCCATCCGTACGGTGTGCGTTGGGGGTGCCCATCGACGGTCTTTCTGGAGACGGCGACTCGTCGTCTGTCTCGTCGCCGCCAGGATCGAGGGCGAAGAGGCCGGCGACCAGGAGGACGGCGAGGGGCGCCTGTCCGAACGCCATCCCGAGGAGCGACAGCGGGAGCAGTCCGAGCGCGAGGGCACAGCCGAACCGGAATCGATCCACGTCGACGTAGTCACGAAGCCTCGGTCCGAAGACGGCCAGCGAGAGGGCGAACCCGACGCCGATCACGGCCGCGAGGGTCGCGTTCGCGACCAGTGCGGGGTCGGCGAGGAGCTCGAACGTGGCGCCGGAGGGATCGAGGCTGGCGAGCAGACCGAGCCCGATGACGACGGCCGGGCTCGGGAGGTACTCGCCGATGGTCGCGCTGGCGGTCTTCGCGGCGACAGCCGCGATGACGAGCGCCGCGAAGCGTTCGAAGACGAACAGGTCGAGCACGCTCGCGATCGAAGGTGCGACGGCCGCCTGCAGCGCGGCGAGTGCAATCAACGGGAGTCCCACGATGAGTACCACGCGGGCCTGTTCTCGTGGCGACCCGTCTAGCTCACCGAGTATCACGGCGACCGTCGCACTCCCGCCGAAGATGAGCAAGCCGACCTGGATCGCCCCGACCGGGTCGTCCAGGGCTCCCGCGAGGACGAGCGCCGGAAAGATCCCGTCGATCAGGGGAAGTCCCATCACGAGGGCGAGCAGTGAGAGATCGGAGTCGCCGACGCTGGATAGGCGTCTGGCGATCGGGTGTGTGGAGGCACTCATCGGCTAGGCATACTGGCCGTACCCCGTGGCCGATGGGTGGTGGGTCACGCGATCACGAACGGTCGAGAGCCGGCAGCTCATCGGGGTCCGTCCACGCATCGCTACCCGAGCTGTGAGTGGGTTCTCCGGAATAAAAGCGGCCGCGACGAAGTCGAATTTCGTCCAGCCAGCGGTTCCGGAATCTGAAGCCATCACAGCGTTCATGTGAATATAAACAGAGTGTGATCGGTTAAACGTTGCGTGAGATGGGGTTTCACGCCACGATCGCTACACGTCACACCCGTTCTCGAACGTCTCGACTAGGAACGTCTCGCAACGTTTTTGGGTGGCCCAGTCGGACAGTTTACATGGCGAACGACGTTCCACCGGACGAATTTTATTCGGAGAAGTTGCGGGTACCCGAGGCGCTGACGTTCGACGACGTCCTGCTTCGACCCAAAGAGAGCCGGGTCGAACCCGACGACGCCGATCTCACCACGCGCGTCTCGACCAACGTCGAGGTGTCGATTCCCATCCTCTCCGCTGCGATGGACACTGTCACGGAGAGCGGGCTGGCCGTGGAGATGGCGCGACAGGGCGGCCTCGGCGTCCTCCACCGGAACATGACGATCGACCGGATGGTCGAGGAGATCACCCGCGTCAAGCGCGCGGACGAACTCATCATCCCCTTCGACGACGTGGTCACCGCCGATCCGGAGATGTCGGTCCGTGAAGTCGACGAGTTGATGGCCCGCGAGGGTGTCGGCGGCGCGCCCGTCGTCAACACCCGGGGCGAGGTCCTGGGCATCATCTCCAGTACGGACATCAGGCCACACCTCGAGGTGAACGAGGACGACCCCGTCACGGAGGCGATGACCGACGAGGTGATCACGGCACCGGACGATATCGACGCGCGCGACGCGTTCGACCTCATGTACGACCACAAGATCGAACGCGTCCCCGTCGTCGACGACGAGAACCTCCTCGTCGGTCTGGTGACGATGCAGGGCATCCTCCAGCGCCGGGAGTACGAACAGGCCGTCCGCGACGCCGACGGGCAACTGCGCGTCGGCGTCGCCGTCAGCCCCTTCGAGATGGATCGTGCGCTGGCCGCGGACGAGGCGGGTGCGGACGTGCTGTTCATCGACACCGCCCACGCACACAACCTGAACGTCATCGACGGCGCGACCGAAATCAAAGAGAGCGTCGATGCGGACGTCGTCGTCGGTAACGTCGGCACGCGTGAGGCTGCCGAAGAACTCGTCGACTTCGCCGACGGCATCAAGGTGGGTATCGGTCCCGGATCGATCTGTACGACGCGCGTCGTCTCCGGTGCCGGCATGCCCCAGATCACTGCCGTCTCGCAGGTCGCAGACGTCGCCGCGAAACACGACGTCCCCGTCATCGCCGACGGCGGCATCCGCTACTCCGGCGATGCCATCAAGGCGATCGCCGCCGGTGCCGACGCCGTCATGCTCGGATCGTACTTCGCGGGAACCGACGAGGCGCCCGGCCGCGTCGTCACGATGAACGGCAAGAAGTACAAGCAGTACCGCGGCATGGGTTCGGTCGGTGCGATGAAATCGGGCGACACAGAGCGCTATCTCAAGGAAGATCCGGACGACGAGGACGAGTACGTCCCCGAGGGCGTCGAGGCGGCGACTCCGTACAAGGGGACACTCAAATCAGAACTCCACCAGCTCTCCGGAGGGATGCAGTCCGGAATGGGGTACGTCGGTGCCGAGACGATCTCCGAGTTCAAAGACCGCGCCGAGTTCGTCCGCGTCTCCAGTGCGGGCCAGGCCGAGGGACACGCCCACGACGTCGTCATCACCGACGAGGCGCCCAACTATTCGCCGAATTCTGAGTGATCAGCAGCGCTCACTCACGGGCCAGTCGGTGTACTGGTCGGCCGGGTAACTGCGGTCGGAGCCGAAATGGTAACACTAAGGGATTTACGACGGCTAGGTACGGGTGTGAATCGACGAACACTCCTCACCGGTGCGGGCGGTCTCTCCGCGTTCGGACTCGTGGGTTTCTTCATCTACAACTTCACGCTCAGTATGCCGGTCCTCCTCATCGGTGAGAACGAGACCGACACGGCGACGGGCCTCGTCGTCACCGCGACGCGGATCGAGAACGGTCAGGAAGTGTTCGACGATCCGATCGCCGTTCCCGTCGACGCGACGACGCAAATCGGTCGCATCCCGAACGTGGACGCACAGGTCGTCGTCAAACGAGTCGAACTCGCTGGCGACGAACCTGACGAGAGCGCCGTGATCGAAGAGCAAACGACCCTCGTCGGCGAGGACACCAAACAGCTCACGATTACGATCACGGACGACGGACTCGACCTCGCCCTCTCCTACCGTGAGTGACCTGACCGCTCACGACGGTAGCACCAGCCCCAATCGGAGATATCGTCCACGACGAGGCGTCCCGTGAGTCCACTCAGGGGTACGGATGCGGCTCGCGATCGAGCAGTGGTTCGAAGCCGAGCGCACGGGGAACCGCCTCTGCCCGGTCGCCGAAGTATGGCTCGTCCGTAAAGAGCGGCTGCGCCGTCGGGACGACGACGCGCACCGCCTCGAGCCCGAGTTTCTCGACGTCCCGAGTGGTGATTCGACCGGCGTACGGCGTCAGATCCGCCTCGACGAGGCGATCGACGACCGTCTCGACGGCCATCTGAGCGTCGAGATCCTCGCCCGGGCCGAGGTCGGTCGCGGCGACCGACTCCGACGTGTCGACGAACGCACGAGCCGGATCGGGGAACGAGGCGTACGTTCCGATCCAGGCGCCCGCATCAGCGGATTCCTCTCGTCCGATCGAACGCAGTTCCATCCAGTTCTGCGTCGCCTCAGCGAGCGCGCTTTGGGCCGCATCGACGGCGTTCAGATCGGCCGCGGAACCGACTGCGAACGCCGGCCACTCGCCGTCCGTTCGGTGGAGTGCAACTGTGACGACCGGAACGTCGACGTCCTGTGTGACTACCAGCGGCGTCACTGTGAGCCCCTCGCTCTCGACACGACGGGCGATCCGGTCGAATCGGTCGTCGGCCACGTCGAGTTCGCGCGGTTCGAACGTCGAGTACCACGAGAGCATCGTCGCGTCGCGTTCGACGACCTCCGTCAGGCCCGCGAAGAGGGCGTCCGCCACCGAGGAGCCGAGACCGAGGCCGGTCGTTATCTGCGGGACGTGACCCGGCCCCGGCTGGGGAAAGTGAATCGCGTCGGCCGGCAGGTGGGTCCGTTCTCCAGACGAGAGCTCGACGCCGTCGATCCACAGCGTCGACGCCGTCGGATCGAACGACGCGGCGTCGTCCGGCCTGACGATGTCGGTGGGTTCGAGGACACGATCGAGGTCTGCCGCGGGTGCGGCGACGAAGTCACTTTCGCGGTAGACGCCCGCACAGTAGCGTTCGAGCCCCTCACCGATCGCCTTCACGAACGCACGGTTCCAGTCCTCGTCGACGCCCGCGGCGTTCGTTGGGGCGGTCGCGTCGCTGTAGGGACTCGTGGTCGCGAGCGTGGCCAGGTAGTACGGAATCGGATACGAGTCGATCTCGCCGATCGATCGGACGATGCCGACGCGGTCGTCGATTGCGCGATCCATCGCGTCGACCGTCTCCTCGAGCGATCGCTCATCGTCGTCGGCCGGATCGATGGACCGATTCCTGGGCGACTCCTGACAATCACAGCCCGGGACCGGGAGAACCACACGACGAGCGTGGGGGAGTTCGAGCACCGATCCGCGGAGGTCGTCACCGCCGTCGGTCAGGAGTCGGACGCACTCTCGACCGGCGACCGCACCGGCGAGGCGGGCGTTCGCCCTGGCGCCCCGTGGCTTCGACGAGGTGGGTTCGTCCCGCGTCGAGCGTACGCGTGCTCTGAGACACTCGAAGCAGGCCGTATCGGGGCCGAACGCTGCGACTGCGGCGTCGATCGACGAAATCGGGTGACCGCCGACACCGCCCACCTCGACGGCGATCCAGGGCGTGTTCCCCTGCCGGGCGCTCCGGTTCGCCGTTGCGAAGACCTCGGCTCCCGCGATACCGCCGACCACCGCGAGTGGGACGTCTGCGAGTTCGTCCGCTGTCGCGTCGGTGACTCCGACGTCGACGTCTGTCAACGCTGCAGCGACCTCCTCGCGAATCGGATCGTCTCCGACGACGGGTACGTCCATGACGGACCCATCTACCGGTCGCCTCAAAAGTGACGCGCTCCGGCGGTGATTCCAGCGCGACAGGGTTACGCTGTCGAGTCTGAGACCAGTTCGGTGAGCAGCGTTCGAGCGTTCTCGACGGCCGCCTCGCGCGTTGCGGGGTAGGCCTCGAGTTTCCCCCGGAACGTGATGCCGTCTCCGAGTCGCGTCGTTCCCCCGAACGCGGACTGCTTGTCGAGGCTGAGGAACAGTTCCGTGTTCTCCGTGACGCGATCGTCGAGTTCGTCGATCACGCGGTCGACGTCCGGCCCCGCCGCCAGCCGGTCGAGGACGTGTCTGAGCTCGTCCGCGCGTTCGACACGGACCGAGTAGACGAGGATGCGGTCGCCGTAGTGGCCCGTCGTCTCGGTACGCTCGAGATCGACGTCCTCCGGGAGGAAGTGTTCGAGCGCCTGCTCGACGCGTTTGTCGTCTTCCGTGGCGTAGCAGAACGCTCGCAGGTCGACGTAGTGTAAGGGAATCTTCGACATGGGTCGGATGTGTGAAATCGGACGGGAGGGCCGCACTGAGTGTGTTGTCTCGTGGACAGTACGGCGAGGGAGTTGTCGATGTGTGCGTGCGTGCGTCGCCCTCGTTACGCTTCGTCTGTGTCGGCGTCGTCCGGAGCCGATTCGAGGGCGTCCTCGGGGACGCCGGTTTCCTGCCCGTCCTCGAAGCTGATGGTGTACGTCACGTCGCCGAACATGGACTCCATCGTCTGGGTGATGGTGCCCGTCTCGCCGTCGAACTCGCTGTGCTTGTCCGAGAGGACGACTCGATCGTCTTCTTCGAAGCTCATACTCGCCATTCCCCGTCAGCCTGTAAAAAGGAAGTGATTCGACACACCGGCTACCAGGGTTCTCGACGGGGCCACTGACGTGTGCCTGCCGGACACTAATCCACGGACGGAGGGCTCGTTGCGCTGGCTCTCGGGCGGATGCTCTCGGCACTGTCCAGCGAACGGATCGCTCTCGGCACTGGCTGACGGACACAATTCTCTCAGCACTGACCAACGGTCGGATGCTCTCGTACGGCGGCGACCGAATAGTACCGCCAGCTGGTCGGGAGGCGACTCTGTGAACGGGACGAGTATCTCGGCTACCAGTCCGACATGGGGCGAGTGCGGTGATCGGACCCCGACAGAGTCGACTGGATCGAAAACTGGCGGACAATCGTACCAGGTGTCGAAGCGTCACGCCACGTTCGAACGCGGTGCCCGTCGCCGGGCCGGTGTTCGGACGTGATTCGCTTCGGATCGGTCTCGAGCGTGGCTCACCGGTCCGGAGAGAGTCGCAACGCGTCGAAGAACCGATCCTCGATGCGTGGGTTCAATATCGAGAGCAGGATACCGGCGTCGTCACTGTCGGTGACGTCGCCGAAGATACCGAGGTCGATCGTGCCACCGCCCATATCGTGGTGACCGCCGGCCGGACCGAGGTCGCCGAACACGTCGCGGAGCGTTTCACCGACGTTCACTCGAGGATCGATGGAGCGCGCGCTCAGCCTGATCGTTCGCCCGACGATGCCGTAGGTCAACACCGTGTTGACTCCCTCGACGTTCAACAGGTAGTCGGCGGCCTGTGGAAGCGCGTCGGTTTCGGTCGTTCGCCCGACCGTCGCGACCAGCGCGGAACCACGGCGCGAACGCGATCGTATCGCCTCCCCGATCGCATCGAGCGTCGCCGGTGTGAAGGCGCTTCCGTAGAGTTGTTCGAGCGCGTCGAGGTCGGCCCGGTCGTAGACGACGAGCGCCGCTTCGTACTCCGCGCGGGTCGGTTCACGGACGAAGTCGAGCCGCTCGCGATGGAGCGCAAATAGCAGGGCGGTCGCCAGGCGCGGCGGGACGTCCAGGTCCAGCGATTCCAGGTACTCCACGAATATCGTCGCCGTCGCCCCGTAGTCGGGCCGCACGTCCACGAACGGCGCGTCGACGTCGGGGCCTGGGTGGTGATCCACGACGGCGTCGGGGTCGACGTCCGCACCGGCCGACGAGACGCTGCGGCGCGCGTGATCGACGAACGCGACGAACCCGTCCGTGTCGACGGTTCCGTTTCGTTCGACGTCGATGTCGAGCATGTTGACGAAGGCTCGATTTTGCTGGTGGGAGATCTCGCCGCCGTAGACGATCGACGTGTCCGCCACCCCGTGTGCGATCGCGATGTGTTCGAACGCGAGGGCACTCGCGAGGCAGTCCGGATCCGGGTTGTCGTGGCAGAGTATCACCACCCGTGGTACGTCCGCCAGCATCGCCGCCAGCGTCTCCCCCCGCGACATGGTATCGCGTACGGCCCCCGCGACCATCAAACCGACACGGCACCTCACTCCGTGAAATCCGAGCGAGTGTGTGCACCCTCCGGTCAGGGACTACGATTCCTCCGTCGGTGCGTCGGAGGGTGTCGGCGCCGGAGCGTCCGGATCGATCGGCGGCGGTACATCGCGGCCGCGCTCGTCGTGCGATTCGGACACCGACAGTCTGGCGAATCCGATGGCGACGAGGGCCGCGAAGAACCCGAGAAACGTAAGCGCCTCGCCGAGGCGCCGTTCGACGACGAGCGCTCCGAGCGGCATCGTTACCGTTACGACCGCCGCACACCACATAGAGAAGATCAGTCCGCGTCCGCTGCGAAGCGTTACCGAGCCCCGGATCACCTGCAGAAGGCTCCCGAAGGCCACAACGGGGGCGGCGATCCACAGCAGGGCGAACGCGAGTGGACGCGTTCCCTCGACGAGCGCGAAGAGGACGACGAGGATAGCGAACACGGCGACGCCGACGTGGCGAGCGCCGTCGGCTCCGTCCGGTGATGGCTCTGTTCCGACCATACGCACGACATTTCGCGGACGCGTCAAATACGCACTGGTGTGTTCGGCTGACGGGTGCACTGGTGTGTTCGGCTGACGGATGCACTGGTGTGTTCGACGAACGGTCGCGCTGATGTGTTCGATGGGCGGTTCGAACCGGGCGGAGCGGAGGTGGCAGGTCGAATCCGTCGACTCGACCCGTGTTCGTCGTTACCGGCCCGAAAAGTCCGGTTCCTCGTCGTCGAAGAAGGTGTCGATCCCGATCGCGTAATCGTCGGTGGCCGTGAGGCCCGTCAGTTCGTCTCGTTCCTGCGCGAGGTGGTCGTCGAGTGAGCGATCGGCACCGTCGAACAGTAACCGTTTGATCGTTCCGAGGGCCTTCGTCGGACCGGCGGCCAGCTCCGTCGCCGCCTCCGCGAGACGGTCGTCGAACGCGTCGGTCGGCACGGCCTCGGTCACGAGGCCGACCTCGACCGCCTCATGCGCGTCGAACCCCTCGTTACGGAGGGCGAACGCCTGTGCCCGTCGAAGCCCGAGGAGGCGGGGCAAGAGCCAGGTGATGCCCCCGTCACCGGAGAGGCCGATCGACGGGTACGCGTACTGGATTCGGGCGTCTTCGGACATGATCGCGACGTCGGACGCGAGTGCGAGTCCGAGCCCGCCACCGGCGACAACACCGTTGATCCCTGTGACGACCGGCTTCGGCGCGGTCGTCATCGTTCGCACACTCTCGTGTAAGGGGTCGGCCACCGAGTCGATGACCGCTTCGTCGCGTTCGTCGCCCTCGAGACCGGCGAGATCCGCGCCGGTGTTGAACGTTCCGCCGGAGCCCGTCAGCACGATGCAGCGGACCTCGTCGTCCGTCGCGAGGTCTCCGAGACCCAACGCGATCTCGCCGGCCATCTCCGGAGTCATCGCGTTGTGGTTCTCCGGTCGGTTCATCGTGACGCGGCCGATCTCGTCGGCTATCTCGACTGTCACGTTCGGTGACTCGCTCATAGCCACCACTCCGACGCCGCCCGTAAAAACTGCGACGGTACGACACCCGGGGCGCGAACCGAACTGAGGCTCGTACCGGTACCGACCGGTCGGGCACGGTCACGCGAGCATCACGTCACGACGATTCGTTTCAGACCGCTTATTAGGGGTCATTGTGTGGTGCGCCGTATGGAACGCGTAGACGTCGCGATCGTGGGTGGTGGACCCGCAGGCGCGTCGGCCGCGGAGCAGGCGGCCGCCCACGGTGCCGAGACGGTCTGTCTGGAACAGGGCGTCCCTCGGGAGGACCGTGACGAACTCGGCCCAGATTCGACTGACGCAGCCGGGATGCTCGACTACTGGGTCGACATTATGGACGAAGACTATCGGGAGATTCCCGACGACGTCGTTCTCAGGGAGTTGTCGGGGACGGACTTCATCGGGCCCGACAACCGCGTGAGGATCGACACGACCGGGATGGACTCGACGTACCCCGGATTCGGATTCACGTTCGATCGAACGCAGATGGACGACTGGCTCCACGAACGGGCCGTCGACGCCGGCGCTGACGTCCGCGTTGGGACGAGCGTCTCCTCGTTCGAGACCGACCGCACGGCCGGCGGACAGACCCACACGCTCACACTATCGGACGGCGACGAACTCGAAGCCGACCGCGTCGTCCTGGCCGACGGCCCCCAGCGCCGGATCACGCTCGACGCGCTCGACCAGTTCACCCCGGCCGGAACGAGCATGTCGCAGTTCCTCTCACCACCCGAGGCCAATCACATCGCCTACCAGGAGTATCGCGAGTTCCCGGCGGACCTGTTCCCGGACGACCGTCTGCTCTTCTGGTGGGGGTGGATGCCCGGTGAAACGGCCTATCCCTGGGTCTTCCCGAACGACGGAACGGTCGCCCGCGTCGGATTGACGATGCCGATCGGAATGTCGCTCGACGACGTCGCGCACCCGGAATCGTATCGCCTCCTGCGACCGGACGACGACGGAATCCCGTCGGGGTCGACGTATATCGATCGCCTGCTCGAGACGGTCTACGGCGACGAGTGCGACGTCGAAACGGACATCCCACGTGTCGAAGACCGCGGTAAGTCGAAGGGAACCGAGACGTACCCGATCTCATCGACGCGACCGATCGACTCACCCGTCCAGGCCGGCATCGCCGTCGCCGGTGGCGCCATGGGTACCACCTCGGCGTTTCACGAGGGCGGCTACCACGTCGCCGTCCGAACCGGCAAGATCGCCGGTCGTCTCGCCGCGATCGACGAGCTCGGATCGTACAACGACGTCTGGAAACGGGCGATCGGGAGCGAGATCCTGCGTAACGTCTCGTTCGCGGACATCGTCGCCGAGTACGAACCGGACGACTGGGACCGCGTCTTCGGCGTCGCGGATAGTATGATCGGCGACGGTCACCGTGACAGCCGCGGCGACGGCTTGCTCAGTCGCGGCTACTCCGCCGGCGTCGGCGCCACTAAACTCCTCCTCGCGTACAAACGCCGTAAGTTCGGGTACCGAAACGGCGGCTACGTCCAGTTCGCCGAGGACGACTACGTCTACTGACGTCACCGAGACTCACGCCGGATCACTAACTAACGGGAAGCGTTTTCCGCAGCGCCAACCTACGACCAGTGCGTACCTCAGTCCCCACCAGAGCGTACCTGCACGGGTGCGATGACGGACGGAGAACCCGGGTACGCGACACACTGCGGCGGTTCACACCGCCTCGCATATCGAGATTCCTGACGGAATCTCGCCCGCCCGGCACGAGGGTTAGCCAGCCGACACGGCACGCCGCCAGGGATGACGCTGGACGTTAGTGTTCCGGGCGACACGATTTCCGAAAGCGACTGCGCTATTTCGCTCCGCCCAAATCGTCTTCCTCCCGCCGCTCTGCCCGTCCGAATCGGGTGCCCGTTACTCGACGGAAATGTCCCCGATCATCGTCGTCTGGTGCGGTTGACAGACGTAGTTCGCCATCTCGTCGCTCGCTTCGAACTGGAGCCACTGGCCGTCCCCCGGATCGGAGACGACCTCCGTCGAGAGGTCGTCGATGACCTCACCGTTCGAGTCCCAGATCTCGATGTTGTGGCCCGCACCGTCGCCCTCGGTCCAGCCGATCTCGTAGGATTCGCCGCCATGCAAGGTGAGCTCCGGGTTGTCCTGGTCGGCGATAGCGTCGGGCGCGATTCCTACCCACGCGGTCGTCTGTGCGCTGAATTCGATCGACGTGTCCGGTTCGATCGCGCCGCTCGCACCGCCACCGGTACTCTCGTTGCCGTCAGTTTCGTTTCCATTCGTCTCGTTTCCGGCCGTCTCGTTGTCGGCGGTTTCGTTACCCGCACCGTCCGTCTCGTTGTCGTCGTCTCCGACGCCGTCGTCCGTCTCGTTGTCCGCTCCGTCTCCCGTCTCGATTCCATCGTCGCCGGTATCGCCTCCGTCACCGTCGTCTTCGGGCCCGCCGCCGTCGGAACACCCGGCGAGCCAGACGACGCCCATCGCTGCGCCGATTCGTTCGAGCGTGCGACGACGTGATGATGCGGTTCGTCGATCCATGGACGGCCCTATTTCACCTGCCCAGATAATGCCCACTTCAGGGAGAGATACCAGTATTTTCCGGACACTCAGTCGCCGAGGAACCTACGATCGGTAGTCATCCATTTCTTCACGGACGGGTCGTTCACAACCGTTCGTACGCCAAACCGGGCCGAAGTCGTATCCAAGCGGATTTAACGGCGGCTGTCGATCGATCCGTATGGATCGACAGGACTTCGTCACGTACGCGGTCGTGGCGATCGGGCTGGTCGTCCTGAGTTTCTTCGTGCGGGGATTCGGCGGGTTCGTCATCGGGAGCGATGCGGCCGATCTGGCCCGCGCACCCTTCCTGTTCGCTGGATTCGGACTGGTCGTCTATCTGTTCGTCCGGGCGACTCTCGACTGGCTCGGCCTCTGGCGGATCGACCCAGTCGACGGGTCCGAGTGAGCGCGGAGAGAAACGGTTTTTCCCCGGTGGCCCGATGGTCGCGTATGACCATCGACGTACGGGAACTCGCCGAGCTCGGCCCCACAGAACGGTCGGCGCTGTTCGATCGGGACGCCGGTATCGACAGCGTCCGTGACGACGTTGCCGACATCGTCGAGCGCGTCCGCGAAGAGGGTGACGTCGCCGTTCGATCGTTCTCCGAGGAGTTCGACGAGGTGACCGTCGGTAACATCGACTGTACGGATCGCTGCGAGCGAGCCTGGGAGTCGCTCGAAGACGACGTTCGGGCGGCGATCGAGACCGCGATCGAGAACGTCGAGACGTTCCACCGGGCCCAGCTGCCAGACGACTGGCGCGAGACGTTCGATTCGGGACGCGAACTGGGCCGACGGTTCCGACCGATCGACCGGGTCGGCGTCTACGTGCCGGGTGGCGCGGCGGCGTATCCTTCGAGCGCGATCATGGGAATCGTCCCGGCCGTAGTCGCCGGCGTCGAGCACGTTGCGGTCGTCACGCCGCCCGCGGACGACCCGAACCCAGCCACCCTGGGCGCGATCCACGCCGCGGGCGCGGACGCCGTCTACACCGTCGGTGGTGCGCAGGGTGTCTCGGCACTCGCCTACGGAACGGAGACGGTCGACCGCGTACAGAAGGTCGTCGGCCCCGGGAATCGGTGGGTGACGGCCGCCAAGGCCGAGGTACGAGGAGACGTCGAGATCGACCTCCTCGCCGGGCCGAGCGAGGTCCTCGTGATCGCCGACGAGACGGCCAACGCGTCGAACGTGGCAGACGAGCTGCTCGCGCAGGCAGAACACGATCCGAACGCGTCGGTCGTCGCCGTGACCGACGACGAGGAGACGGCCGAGGCGATCGCCGACGAACTCGCGGCCCGGTCTCCCGAGCAGGTTCGCGCGGACGTCGTCGAAGGTGCCCTCTCGAACGACGCAAGTGGGGTCTTCCTCGCGCGATCGATGAGCGAGGCGATCCTCTTCGCGGAGTCCTACGCCCCCGAACACCTTGCGATCCACGCCGCCGACGACGAGGCGATCCTCGATCGGATCGACAGTGCCGGAAGCGTCTTTCTCGGCCCGTACACACCGGTCGCTGCCGGTGACTATGCGAGCGGGACGAACCACGTCCTCCCGACGGGCGGCGGCGCGCGGGTGACCGGCGGTCTCGCCGTGGAGACGTTTCTCCGGGCGACGACTGTCCAGCGCCTCTCCCGTGACGGGTTGGCAGCGTTGTCCGACACCATCACGACGCTTGCCGACGCCGAGGGCCTCGACGCCCACGCCGAGAGCGTTCGACGGAGACTCGAGGAGTAGCCCGAGACAGGCGGGTCTCAGAGTCGTCGCTCACCGGTGTCACCGACGAACCACGTCCGACCCAAATCTGTGTCGCCGTCGACGGCCGGAGGCGTCACTGTTAACACCGTCGCCGCAGTATCACCCACCATGAGTACGGAACCGGCCACTGGCGGTGACGCCACGGCGCAGATCGACGTCACCGAATCCGCCGCCGAACAGGCCCTGTCTCTCATCGAAGACGAGGGACTGGATACCGACATCTCCGGACTTCGGCTGTTCGTCCAGCAAGGTGGCTGTGCGGGACTGTCCTACGGCATGCGCTTCGACGACGAACCGGACGAGGACGACACGATCTACGAACACCACGGCCTGCGCGTCTTCGTCGATCCGGCGAGCATGAAGTACATCGAGGGGAGCGTCCTCGACTTCGAATCCGGATTGCAGGCAGAAGGGTTCCACGTCGAGAACCCGAACGTCGTCAGCGAGTGCGGGTGCGGCGAGTCGTTCCGAACCTGACGCGCTCCACGACCGACCGTCTCTGGAACGTCCGTTCGGCTGTCTCTGACACACTCGATCAGCACGCTCTGTCACACTCAATCGGCCATCTCTAGCACACGAACGGCCCTCTCAGGAACATCCGATCGGCTGTTCCCAGGAGATGAACCGGCGACTACCTTCGATTCCGCTCCGTTCACGACGGGGGCTGTTACTCTTCGAGTTCGAAGGCGACGGTGACCTCGGCCTGGTACTGTCTGTCTGCGACCGACGCGAGTTCGACGCCGAGTTCGTCGACTTCGACCCAGTGTACGTTCTGGAGGGTCGACTCCGCGCGATCGATCGCGTTGTCGGTCGCCGCCTCGAAGCTCTCCTCGCTCGTTCCGATCAGCGTGATCTTCTTGAAAACCATTGCCTCCTCGACTACCACGACCGTCGACATAAATCCACCCGGCCGTTCTCGCTATCGAGCGGTTCGCTCACCGTCGAGGCGCTGGCGGAGCGCGTCGACGACGTCGGAGAGGTAGACCCCGCCCCAGGCGGCGACGACGAGGCCGCCGATGGAATTGAATACCAGGTCCATCATGGTGTCTTCGAGCCCGTATTGGGTGAGTACGGTTCCCGTCCCCATCCGCTCGGCGGCGAGCGCGATCGCGAACTCGAGGACCTCCCAGAGAACACCGAACGCGAGGACGAACAGGAGGATGAAGACGGCGATGAAGCGATCCGGGAAGTAGATGCCGTCTGCGTGTTCGTGGAGGGCCCGAACGGTGGCGTAGCCCACGGCGGCCACCAGTGAGGCCGAAAGGGCGTGCGTGACGTGGTCCCACCACCAGACCTGGCTGTAGAACGTTGCCGTCCCGCCCGGGGGACCGACGGTTCCGAGGGCGTGCAGGAAGACCGCGCTCGTAATCCACAGCGTGAGCCGTGGATCCATCGGAATCTCGTAATCGCGTTCGAGGATCGGCGGTAACTGCGTCACGGCGACCGCCACGCCCACGTTGACGAGCAGGCCGACGTCGCCGCGATCGATTCCGATGAACACCATTCCGATCAGGCTCAGTTCCATCAGGTACGTGAGCTGACGCTGCCGTCGGGTCGATGCGAAGAACGATCGGACCCTAGACATCGAGGGCCTCCGTTCCGGCCGTCGATTCGTCAGCTGGTCCCCCTCCGGCGCGATCGAGCCGCCTGAAGTACAGTTCGAACACCGCTCCGGCGCCGAGTCCAGCCAGGGTCGAGTAGACGAACTCCCACATAATGACGTCGTGATCGGTCGGGAACGGGACGCCGAGGAGCCCGGAGAGCCACCAGCGCAGCAGCGCCCAGAGGGCCGCCGTTGCCATGGTCGCGATCGCGACGAAGACGACGGCGAATCCGGACGTCATCTCGACGCTGGTAAACGCCTGCAGTTCGACCGCGACGACGAGCGCGACCGCCGCGACCGAGAGGTACGAGGTGAAGTGACCGCCCGTCCGGGCAGTCCCCAGCGCCAGTTCGACCATCGGCAGGGCGGCCAGGAGGAGCACTTCCCAGGGGAGCATGACGTCCCACGACCGATGTGTCACCGGCGGTATGATCGCGAGGACGACGAGCGCGGCGGCGAATGCGACCCAGAGCGGTCGCTCGACGCTGATCGCGGTGAGACCGCCGACCGCGATGGCGGCGACGACCAGCCACGAGACGATCGCGTTCGCTCTGCTGCCACCGAGCAACTCGTCGAGTCTGACGCGAGCCACGAGCAGGGATACCGACCGGTCCGGTAAAAGCGTATGGAACCCCGGCGCCGGGGCGGCCCGCTACGACGGCCCGACGACGAGGACGTAACTCACACCGTATGTCGCGAGGGCGACGGTGACGGCCGCGACCGCGGTGAGCGCGCCGTCGAGGACGTCGTCGTTCGATAGCCAGCTGCCGTCGCCGAGTCTGTCGGCGAGAGTACGGCCGGTGAGTCGGTCGAGGGCGGCGGATCGGCTCCCCGGGATCGACGGGCCGAGCGACGAACGGATCGGCAGGCGAACCTGGGACGGGAGCGGAGCCGTTTTGATCGCCCCGAAGAGGAACCCGACGCCGAGTATCGAGTACACGAAGTGATAGGAGACGGCGAGCGTCGGTGGCGTCGCGACGAGCGCCGTGACGCCGTAGAGGGAACCCACCGTCGCGCGACGGTCGATCGCCGGGATCACGGCTCGATCGGTGAGTCGGTAGAGTGCGAGGAGGGCGAGCCAGACCGTGGCGAGCTCGATCGCGAACGCCCCGAGGAGGTGGAGTGTCGGATCCCCCGAAATCACCACGCGAGAGTCGACGAACGCGGTTTCGATCGGGAACGCGAACGCTGGTGGCTCGCCAGTGAACAGGTCGCCCCACGGATGCGACCACAGTCCCCAGAGGGCGGCGAGTCCGATCGTCGGTGCGGAGAGGGTGGTACGGTGGGTGGCCAGTCGGGTGAGCACCCAGCCCGTCGCCAGGAAGAGCGCCATCATTGCCCCAGCGAGCGGTCCCGCTCCGATCGCGAGCGCGAGGAGAATAGCAACGAGTCCGAGCGAACCACCAATCGCCGGTACTGACCGATCGGCCGTGAGTGAGCGCGCGAGCAACGCGAACGATGCGGCTGCGATCGCGCCGGTGACGAGCGAGTGGGTCACGGATCGGTGGGTGGCACGACTGGCGTCCCAGAACGCGGTGGGCGCAGAGAGCGCTCCGTCCGTCGTGATCCAGCGGAGGAGCCCGACGAACGCGTAGGCGACGTCGACGTCGGGGAGCGTCGCGAACGCGCCGGCGACGATCCCGACGGCGAGCGCCTGGCGTCGGTGCCAGCCCCACCGGTCGGCGACGAGGGCGGCGACGGCGAACGCGAACAGGGCGTGTCCGACGAACACAGTCCGAATCGTACGCAGGCGAGGTAAATAAGCGGTGCGTGAGACACATAGACGCGGCGACATCACGTGTCTGGCCGGGTTCGGTAGGCCTTTGGGGGTGCCGGGGCAGGACTGGCTCATGGGAGAGAACGCTACGTCGTCGGCCGAAGCGGCTCCGGCTGTCGCCGAGCTCGATCCGCCGAATCGAACACTCATGGGGCCCGGTCCGAGCGACGTTCACCCGCGCGTGTTGCGGGCGATGAGTACGCCACTGGTCGGTCACCTGGACCCCTCGTTCGTCGAGCTGATGGACGAGGTGCAGGACCTGCTCCGGTACACGTTCCGGACGGACAACGAGTGGACGATCCCCGTCTCGGGGACGGGTTCGGCCGCGATGGAGGCGGCGTTCGGAAACCTGGTCGAACCGGGTGACACCGTGCTCGTCCCGTCGAACGGCTACTTCGGCGACCGGATGGCGTCGATGGCTCGTCGCGCCGGGGGCGACGTCGTCACGGTCGACGCGCCGTGGGGCGAACCGCTCGACCCTGCTGACGTCGAGTCGGCACTGGCGGCGCACGATCCGGACGTCTTCGGCTTCGTCCACGCGGAGACGAGCACTGGGGTGTTGCAACCCGACGTACCGGTGCTGACCGAGGCGGCTCACGATCACGACGCCTTCGTCGTCGCCGACACGGTCACGTCTCTCGGCGGCGTCGAACTCCGGGTCGACGACTGGAACGTCGACGTCGCGTACGCCGGTCCGCAGAAGTGTCTCTCCTGCCCCCCGGGCGCGAGTCCCCTGACGCTCTCCGACGAGGCCATGGCGAAGGTACTCGATCGCGAGACGGACCCGCGGTCGTGGTACCTCGACCTCTCACTCCTCGAGGGATACTGGGGTGACGAACGCGCGTATCACCACACCGCGCCGATCACGAACGTCTACGCGCTGCGAGAGGCCCTCCGCCTCGTCGCAGAGGAGGGGATCGAAGCACGGTGGGAGCGTCACGAACGTCTCGCGAGTGCGCTGAAAGCCGGCGTCGAGGCGATGGGCCTCGCGATGAACGCACCGGATGCGTACTGGTTACCGAGCCTGAACGCCGTGTGCGTCCCCGAGGGCGTCGACGACGGGGCGATTTGCGACGCGGTCCTCGAGGGCTACGATCTCGAGATCGCCGGTGGCCTCGGCGATCTGGCAGGCGAGATATTCCGCATCGGCTGTATGGGTCACGCCGCGCGCCCGGAGAACGTCGTGCTCACCGTCACCGCGCTCGGCGACGCGCTGGCGGAGGCGGGCGCCGACGTCGATACGGACGCCGGCGTTCGTGCGGTTCGCGAATCGCTCCGGTAGACGAGCCGATCGCTGTCTGATGCCTGTGCGTTCGACGTTCGGATGTGGAACCCGTCTCTCGTGAGGCGGTGTCGATCCCCGGATCACACGCTCGGGCCTCGTGCCGTCCTCTCGGGTTTTATCCACCGTATTCCTCGTTCTGGTCACGTGTACGGCCTGCCTCGAGTGTACTCGACCGCGCGTTCGCGTCGCTGGTGGGAGGGGTACGCGACACCCCACGGTGAATGGGGCGGGTCGTTTTGTCCCTCAGATGGCGGTGTGACTTCGCCACCCTACGCCGATACAGGCGGTGCGCGCTCGACCTGGTAGTCGTCGCCGTCTGCGACGATGATGGCCCACTCGTAGGCCGGTTGCCGTCGCTCGAGCCGGTGTTGTAAGTCGGACGCGTCGTCGGGTTCGGCGACGAAACACCGGTAGCCGTCCGTCGCGTCGTCGTCGACTGACGCCGTCGTACTGACGTGGACGACCTTCCACGCGCGTTCCGCCCGAAAGTCCGACCCGTCTCCGTCGACGGCGTATCCGAGTTCGGTAAAAATCGATCGTGCCCGTTCGGCGAGTGGCGTGGTACCGGAACCCATTCCACGCCGACATACACGCGCAGGTATGATAAACGTTTGCACGCCACACTCTATCGCCGTGCACGACGGCGCTATCCGTCGATATTCTCCCCTTCACGGTTTGACTGTCGATCGCATCGATTCTGGGTTTGGTTGCGTGTTACGAGGGGACCGAATCGGTCGGCGGGTCCGGACCAGCGGTTCACTCGTGGGCGGCATCCCACTCGGTTGGTTTTCGGAGGTTGCCACACTCGTTGCACTGAATGCGACCCATGGCGTCCATCGCCGTGTCGACCGATTCACAGGCGCTACAGAACCACCCGAATTTGTCGTCACCGGTTCGAGTGGCGTAGACACCGAAGAAGGGTCCCTTCGATCCGCGGTCGCCGTCCGACCGTGACAGGTATAACGTCCCCGCAGCGTCCGTTTCGATCGGTTCCATGCAAATCGATTGGTGTCCGACGACTAAAATCGTGTCTCATCGTGTCTCTCTCGTCCGACCGTACGCCGACGCATCCGTCCACTAGCGGGGGACGACCCCGGAAACTGAAAGGTTTACCTGCGGTGGTCTCGTCCTCAGCGCTAATGACGTTAATCGTGGCCCCGGTTCGATTTCCTCTCGACCATCGTTCGAAGGCCACACTGGAGCGTGCGATCGAACTGATGGACGAACGCGAAGCGGATCTGACGGTGCTACACGTCAACCTCTATCAGAACGGCCACAGCGTCACCCGTCGCGAGCTCAAAGAGGCGGTCGAACGGGCGTTCGGCCCCATCGGCACGGCGCGCTTCGTCGTCCGGACCGGTTTCCTCGTCGAAGAGAGCATCCTCGACGAAGTCGCCGCGGAAGACGCGGACGTCGTCGTGGTCGGTCGAGAACAGCGGACACTGTGGCGACGGCTCCTCCGTCGACTAACGAACAACCCGAACATCGTCGAGTACCTCCAGCACAACCTCGACTGCGAAGTCGTCACCGCAGAAGCGGCTCCCTCCTGATGGTCGCCCCGGACCGCGAAACCCGTCGCTCGCGGCCAGCAATTCGACACGCCGTCTAACCGGCGTCCGTTCCGTCTCTGCCGACGCGTAGCGATAGTACCAGCGACCGTTTTCACGCCGGTGTGACGGCTCGGTCGACCGGTCGGTTCCCGTTCGAGTGCTCACTCGGATCGTTCGTCGGTCGCGTCACTCGAACCCTCTTCGGATCGGGCGACAGTCGTTCTGGCCGCTGCGTCTTCGAACACGAGCTGGCGGTGCGGATAGGCGAATTCGACGGCCGCGTCAGCGAATTTCGCTCGAACGGCCCGTGCGACGGCCGATCTGGCGCGCGTCAGCTTGTAGGGTTCCTTTACCCAGAACCGAAGCGTCAACGCGATACCGCTATCGGCGTACGACTGGACGTCACAGAGCGGCCCAGCAGCGTACCGCGCGCTCCCGACACGCACGTCCGGCCCGCCGCTGACGACCACGTCGACCGACCGGGCCGCTCGTTCGGCGAGCGTGATCGCCCGGTCGAGGTCGCTCTCGTAGGTGATCTCGAACTCGATCGAGACCCGGGTTCGCTCGTCTTCGGCCGAGTAGTTCAGGACGTCTCGCTCGTGGATGTCGCTGTTGGGTACGACGAGGATGGTGTTCTGGAGGGTGACGATCTTCGTGTACCGGATCGTGATGTCTTCGACGAAGCCGACGTGTTCCTGGTCGACGAGTTCGATCATGTCACCGATCTCGAACGGTCGGTCGGTGAGGATGAACAGGCCGTGGATGAGACTACCGATGAGTGGAGCGAGGACGACGGCCAGGACGGCAGAGAGGACACCGACGGAGAGCAGGATCTCGACGTTGCCGACTCCGAGGACGCCGGCGGCGACGACCAGGGCCAGGCCGACGACCGAGAGACGAATCGCCCGCAAGACGGATCGCGTGACGCTGGGGCGTTCGATCCGCTGGGCGACGGTTCGGCCGGCGAGACGCACGACCAGTTTCGAGGCGTACCATCCCACGACGAGGACGGCGATCGCACCGAGAACACGAACTACGCGTTCGTTTTCGGCCGCTACGGATCCGAGCGGGCCGGGCAGCGTTGAAAGGATCCTCGACGTGAAAAGCTCCCGAAGGATCGGTTCGACGCCTCGCATGAACTGATACTCTCCGCCTCGTCTGTTAAGCGTTCTGACCCGCAGACGCGTGCGCCTGTGCTGGTCGACCGGTCTGTCGGTCGGCCACGGTCGTTCGCGGGTCCGACCGGACCGATCGGCCGTTCGGACACCGAACTCGGTGTGTGAGACCGTCCGACGAATCAAAGGTGTTCGCCGTCGTAGCAACGCATGCGCCGGCCCCGCCGCCATCATGACACGAGATCGATCGACCGTTCGGACGGGGATCGTCGGGCTCGGGAACATCGGCCAGTACCACGCCCAGCGATTGCTGGATATCGGCGTGACGCTCGTCGGCGGGGTCGACATCGATCCGCGTGCACGAGAGCGCTTCGAAAGCCGGTACGACGTCCCGACGTACGACCGTGGTGAACCGCTCTACGAGGACGCAGACGCGGTCGTCGTCACGACGCCGAACGAATATCACGAACCCTACGCGGTCGAAGCGCTCGAACGCGACATCCACGTGCTCCTGGAGAAGCCGCTCGCTCACACGGTCGACAGCGCCGATCGCATCGTGGCAGCCGAAGCGGCATCCGACGCCTTCTGCATGGTCGGGTTCAACAATCGCTTCTCGAACACCGCCGGAGTCGTCCGCGATCGGATCGAACGCGGCGAACTCGGCGTGGTACGACACGTCGAGGCGAACTACGTTCGGCGACGAGGGGTCCCCGGCCGGGGGACGTGGTTCACCCACCAGGAACGGGCCGGAGGCGGTGCACTGATCGACCTCGGCGTCCACGCAATCGACCTCGCCCTGTACCTCCTCGGCTTTCCGACCCCGTCCGTCGTGCTCGGAATGGCCCGATCGGACTTCGGGCGGCGAGACGATTACGTGTTCCTCGAGATGTGGGGCGAAGACGCGGGTGGGGACGCGTTCGACGTGGACGATTCCGCGAGCGCGTTCGTCCGGACCGACGGCGACCAGACGATCTCGCTGGAGGTCGCGTGGGCGACCAACCGCCCGGCGACGCACGAGTTCGTCGTTCACGGGACGAAGGCAGCGGCCAGGTTCGATCTCATCGATCACGAGTTGACCATCCACCGCGCGCGAACGAACGGACCCGCAGCCCTCGAAGACACGTCGGTCAGGACGCGGGATGTCGACACCCATCGGGAAGAACAGCAGGCGTTCTTCGACGCCATCCTCGACGACGTCGACGTCTCGAACGTCGACCAGGCCCTCACGGTACAACGCGTAATCCAGGCGATCTACCGGTCGAGCGAGCGGGGCGACGCGGTATCGATCGAGTAGTCCGTCGACGGCCGTCGGATCAGGACGGTGTCCGGTGATGCGTCGCTCGCTCCGTGGCCGATATCGATCGTCGATTTGCGGACGACCGCGCCGCGTCGGCGGGTGGTTCGGGTTTTATCGCCGGGCCCGTGGTCGAACGACGCATGGATCTCGGTGTCCACACGCCAGCACTGGCCGACCGGTCGTTCGCCGACGCACTCGCGTTTCTGGCCGACCGCGGCGTGACCGCGGTCGAACCGGGCGTCGGTGGGTTTCCCGGGGAGGACCACCTGCGCCGGGAGACCTATCTGGACGACGAGAGCGCACGGGACGACCTCCGCCGGACGCTAGACGAGCACGGTATGTTCATCAGCGCGCTGGCGACGCACAACAATCCGCTTCACCCGGACGACGAGCGGGCGGCGCGCGCCGATACCGAACTGCGAGAGACGATCCGCCTGGCGGACCACCTCGACGTAGAGACCGTGACGTGCTTCTCCGGCCTCCCGGCGGGCGGGCCGAACGACGAGACTCCCAACTGGATCACGGCCCCCTGGCCGCCCGAGCACGCCTCGGCGCTGTCCTACCAGTGGGACCTGGCGATCGACTACTGGTCGGAGCTCGCTGCGTACGCCGACGATCACGGAGTCGACGTCGCGATCGAAGCACACCCGAACATGCTCGTCTACGAACCGACGGGCGTGCTCCGGTTACGCGAGGAGACCACAGATCGTATCGGCGCCAACCTCGATCCGTCTCACTTCTACTGGCAGGGGATCTCGATCACGGACGCGATCCGGTACCTCGGCGACCACGACGCGATTCACCACGTCCACGCGAAAGACACCCGCAGGTACGACGCGAACGCGCGCGTGCGTGGCGTGCTCGACACGACGCCGTTCGAAGACGAGTCAGAGCGGTCCTGGTTGTTTCGAACCGTCGGCTACGGGCACGGCGCCCGCCACTGGAAAGACGTGATCTCGACGCTGCGACTGGTCGGCTACGACGGCGCGATCAGCATCGAACACGAGGATTCACTGACTGATTCGGTCGACGGCCTCGAGAAGGCGATCGAGTTCCTGGCGCCGATCGTCTTCCGAGCGGACGCCGACTCGCCGTTCTGGACCGAGGGTGTCGAGTGAACCGATCGGGCGACGATCGGGCGATGGCAACCCGATACCTGTCTGCCGATCGGTAAGCGACGCTGAAAAATCCCTTTCCGTCACGTCGGTGAACGAGCGCTATGACGCTCGACGTCGGCATCCTGGGGTATCGATTCATGGGCCGGGCGCACGCGAACGCACTGGCACGTCTTCCGATGTTCTTTCCCGAGACTCCGGCCGTTAATCGGGACGTCCTGATCGGTCGCGACGAGGCGGCGCTCGAAGACGCTCGATCGCGACTCGGGTTCGACCGAACGGCGACGGACTGGCGATCCGTCGTCGACGACGTCGACGTTTTCTACAATCTGGGACCGAATTTTCTCCACGCCGAGCCATCCATCGCCGCGCTCGAAGCGGGTGTGCCCGTCTTCTCAGAGAAGCCGCTCGCGGCGACGCTCGCGGACGCGGAGGCGATGACTGAGGCGGCGCGTTCGGCGGGCGTCCCCACGGCGTGTGGCTTCAACTACCGGTTCGTCCCGGCGATCCGGTACGCGCGCGAACTGATCAGGGACGGCGAACTCGGCGAGATTCGAACGGTACGGGGACGCTACCTCCAGGACTGGCTCGTCGATCCTGAAGCGCCGTGGTCGTGGCGTACCGATGCAGAACTGGCGGGATCCGGTGCGCTCGGCGATCTCGGCGCGCACACGGTCGATCTCGTACGGTTTCTCGTCGGTGACGCACCTGGCGGCGGAGAGATCGACCGCGTGAGCGGCCACCTGCGTACGGCGGTCGACGAGCGCCCGGTCGAGGGCTCCGGTGAGATGCGATCAGTCACCGTCGACGACGACTACACCGCCCAGCTCGCGTTCACCGATGGCGCGATCGGAGTCCTCGAAGGGTCCCGGATCGCCCCCGGGCACACGAACGATCACAGGATCGAGATCCACGGGAGCGAGGGCAGTCTCGGGTTCTCGCTCGAACGGCTCAACGAACTCGAGGTGCTGCGCCCAGAGAATCGAGGGTTCGAGACGATTCTCGTGACCGACGAGGACGACCCCTACGTCGACCACTGGTGGCCGCCCGGGCACGTCCTCGGGTGGGAACACACCTTCGTCCACGAGAACGCCGCCTTCCTGCAGGCGGTCGCGGATGGAACGTCGTTCGATCCTTCGTTCGACGCCGGACTGGCGGCCCAACGGGTACTGGCGTCGATCGAAGCGAGCGACGAACGTGGCACGTGGGAACCGGTACCCGAGTTGGATGGGCCGTAGAGATAGACTCCCGACTGTCCAGTCGGTCTCTCACGTTCCGCTGTCGACGCCGATGGGAAACCCGGAGCCACCTCCCGCTGGCCCGCCAGGCCGGTGATTGTTTTATGCGTCGCCGACGATGGTCGGGTAATGAAGGTCATCAAGGACAGCGTCCACGATCACATCGCCGTGGACGGCGTCGCGCGGGCGCTGCTCGACACCCCGGCGCTGCAGCGGTTACGACGCATCTCCCAGCTCGGCACCGTCTCGCTCGTCTATCCCTCGGCCAACCACACGCGCTTCGAACACAGCCTCGGCGTCTACCACCTCGCCTGTGAGGCCCTGGATCAACTCGGCATCGAAGGCGTCCAGGCGGACCGAATCACGGCGGCGTCCATGCTCCACGACGTCGGACACGGCCCGTTCAGTCACAACGTCGAGGACCTCATCCAGCGCCACACCGGTCGCTACCACGACGACGTTCACGCACTCCTCTCCGACGGCGAGATCGGCACAGTCCTCCACGATCACGACCTCGATCCGGCCCGAATCGCCGATCTCGTCGCTGGTGACGGGGAGTTCGGCCAGCTCGTCTCGGGAGAACTCGACGTCGACCGGATGGACTACCTCGTCCGTGACGCCCACCACACCGGCGTTCCCTACGGGACGATCGATCACGGTCGCCTCGTCCGCGAACTTCGGTTCGTCGACGGCGAACTCGTCCTCGGAGCGGGAAACGTCCAGGCCGCCGAGAGTCTACTCGTCGCCCGGGCGCTGATGAATCCGACCGTCTATAGCCACAGTGTCGCCCGAATCAGCAAAGCGATGCTGCGGCGGGCGACCGAGACGCTGCTCGACGCGGATGCGGTGGACGCCGAAACGATCGCTCGAATGGACGATTACGAACTCGTCGTCGCCCTGCGTCAGTGTGCGGCGAGTCGACCGCTCGTTCGCAGACTCGACGACCGACGGCTGCACAAACGGGCCGTGTGGGCCGAAATCGACGACGTGCCCGGTGGAATCATCGAGGCGACGCACGAGACCGTCCGTCGATTCGAGCGCGAGATCGCCGATCGGGCCGACGTACCGGCCGATCACGTGATCGTCGACGTGCCGGAGCGTCCGTCGATGGCGGAATCGACGACGCGCGTCCTCGTCAACGGGGAGGTTCGCCGACTCGGCTACCAGTCCCCGCTCGTCGACGCGCTCCGTGCGGCCCAGTACGCCCAGTGGCGTCTCGGCGTCTACTCCCCCGCCGACGAACGCGATCGCGTCGGACGAGCCGCCCTCGACGTGCTCGGTCTCGACATCGACGGACCGCTGGTGAGCGACGTCCGCGACGGCCTCTACACGACCCTCGATCAGTTCACAGAGTGAGTCGGTCCCCGGTGAGCGACACGTCCACGGTCTCCGGTCAATCGTCACTCCAGTACTTCCCTCACACGCGTCTTCGAACGGTTCAAGGATCGACCCGCCGAACGACCGCCATGAACCTCTCCGGGAGGATCCTCCGCGGTCCCGAATTCGAGCCGATCGACGGACGCGTCGTGGTCGAGGACGGGCGGATCGCCGCCGTCGAAGAAACGTCTGACCCAGACGACCGGATCATCTCTCCGGCGTTCGTCAACGCGCACACGCACCTGGGAGACTCTATCGCGAAGGAGGCCGGGCGTGGCCTCTCCCTCGCTGAACTCGTCGCTCCGCCGGACGGTCTGAAACACCGGTTACTACGGAACGCACCGCGCGATGAGATGGTCGCGGCGATGCGAGATTCGCTCACGTTCGCGCTCCGGACGGGGACTGTCGCCTGCATCGACTTCCGGGAAGGCGGCGTCGACGGCGTCTCACGGCTCGACGAGGCGGCGACCGACCTGCCGATTGGGACGTACGCCTTCGGCCGTGAGTCGATAGACGTCCTGGAGACGGCGACGGGATTCGGTGCCAGCGGGGCGAACGACGACGACTTCGAGCACGAACGGACGGCTGCCCACGAGGCGGGGAAACTGTTCGGCATCCACGCGGGTGAGGCCGATTCGAGCGACCTCAACCCGGCGCTCGATCTCTCGCCCGACTTCCTCGTCCACGTCGTCCACCCAGAAGCCCGACACGTCGATCGGATCGCGGACGCGGAGATTCCAGTCGTGGTCTGTCCGCGTTCGAACCTCGTGACCGACGTCGGCCTTCCACCGGTGACCGAACTCGCGTCGAAGACCACCGTCGCACTCGGGACTGACAACGTCATGCTCAACTCGCCGTCGATGTTCCGTGAGATGGAGTTCGTCGCCAAACACGCCGATCTCGACGCCCCGGCCGTCCTCAGAATGGCGACGCGGAACGGGGCGGCGCTCGTCGGACGCGACGATGGACTGATCGAAGTGGGTAGACCGGCAAACCTGCTCGTTCTCGACGGGGAATCGCCGAACCTGGCCGGCGTCCGAGACCCAGTCAGAGCCGTCGTCCGGCGGGCCGGTGCGGGCGACGTCGAGTCGGTCCTGGTGAACGGCGATCCCGTATCGACGTCGTAACCCGGTGACGCCGTGAGGTCGTCGGACTCCGACGATCCCGTGACGCCGTTCCGACCCGGTGCCGTCTATCGCTCGTCGTCGGACTCACGCCGCATCCGTTTCGATCCGAAAGCACGATACGCCTAATACGGTGGGGACGATACGTCGTGACATACCAAGATGTACGATCGGCTCCTCGTTCCGACGGACGGGTCGCTCGCTGTCGAGCGAGCCGTCTCGCACGCGATCGACCTCGCCGGAGTGCACGACGCGGCGATCGACGCCCTCTACGTCGTCAACGCGACGAACTACGGCGCACTCCCGATGGAGACGGCCTGGGACGGTATCGGATCCGCGCTGGAGGAGGAAGGGGACGCCGCCGTCGCTCGCGTCGAAGAACTGGTCGCAGAACACGACGCCGACGTCCCCGTCAGGGGGTGCGTCGTCAGTGGCTCGCCGAGTCGGTGTATCGTAGAGCACGCCGAGTCGACCGAGTGCGACCTCATCGTCATGGGGACTCACGGGCGGGGCGGTATCGACCGGCTGCTGCTCGGTAGCGTCGCCGAGCGCGTCGTCAGACTCTCGCCGGTTCCCGTGACGACGGTCAGGGTCGGCGACGACGTCGCCGAGGACTCGTCCGCTGAATCGGTCGCGACGGCCGAGTGACGGTGCTCCAGACGGGTGGTTCTCGTCCGACTCCCGCCGTGAGAGGCGTTACTCGCCACCGGTGACGTCTGGACGGAGGTGCTCGCAGTCGCCTGCGGTGACGGTTACCCGGTCCGACGTGGTCTCGACGATCAGCGCGCCGGTCGCGGTCACGTCGACTGCGGTCCCCTCGATCGTACGGTCCGTCTGCTGGACGCGGACGCGCTGACCGATCGTATCGGCGAGCGATCGCCAGCGCTCAACCGTTCCCGACAGGTCGGAACGAGCCGTGTCGAACCGTTCGAGGAGTTGCTGGCAGAACACGCGTCGATCGACGGGTTCTGCCTCCGCGCTGATCGACGTCGCCCCGTCGGGCAACGACTTCGGGTCGACGGAGGCGTTGACGCCGATTCCCGTCACGAGCCAGGCGATGCGGTCGGCTTCACCCTCCATCTCGGTGAGGATACCGGCGAGCTTCCGATAGCCCCGCTCGGTGTCCGCCGGCACGATCACGTCGTTCGGCCACTTGATCCTGGCGTCGACACCGGCTTCTCTGACGACCTCCGCCGTCGCGACCGCGGCGGCGAGGGTGAAGAGCGGCGCTCGCGCCGGCGGTACGTCCGGTCTGGTGACGACGCTCGCCCAGATCCCGCCGGCGGGCGACTCCCACTCGCGGCCAAGTCGTCCGGTGCCGCCGGTCTGACGCTCGGCGACGACCACCACGTCCGTCGTGCCGCCGCCGGCCAGTTCACGGGCGCGTGCGTTCGTACTCGGGAGGTTGTCGTGAAACTCGACGGAGAACGGCGCGTCGAGCCCGTACTCGACGAGCGGACCGCTGTATCCGGACACCGTTTCGAGCGTGTACCCGTCGGCCGTGCCCGCAATCTCGAACCCGGCGTCGCGGAGCGCCTCGACGTGTTTCCAGACCGCCGCACGCGAGATATCGAGTCGGTCTGCGAGCTCCGGTCCCGTAACGGGTCCCGCCTCGATGTGTTCGATGACGTCCCGTCGTGTCTCGTTCATACACACTCTCGGAATTCGTATCGCATCAATCAGCCGGTGTTCGCTCGCTCGTATCCGGGCAGGGATATCGACCGTCCGTCGCTGCCGACGAGTGGATCGCTCGACGCGTCGACCGTTCCACTCAGGCGCGCAGTTCTTCGAGGAGCGTTCGTCCTGGTGCGATCAACTCGTCGAGGTAGCTCGCGAGTGTCCCCTTCGCGTCGGCCGGGTGGAGTTCGCCCGACTCGAGGTCGGTTGCCAGTGACTCGTAGTTCGCGTAGGCGAGGTCGCCGCCGTACTCGTCCGGTCGTTCGACGAGGATCTCTTCGAAGCGCGGGAAGACGTGGTACTCGAAGAGTTCGAGGACCGGGTTCTCGAGGTCGCCCTCGGGGTCGCGCGTCGGCGGGCAGAACGCCGAGTTGACCTTCTCCTCGAGTTCGTCGGCGGAATCCTCCATCGAGATGGTGACGCCCTCGGACGATGACATCTTCCCCTCGCCGGTGGTGAGATCCGCGACGATCGGCGTGTGAAGGACCGGTCTGGCCTCGTACCCTATGTCGGGCAGTTCCTCACGCATGAGCATGTGGACCTTGCGCTGGTCCATCCCGCCGACGGCCAGGTCGAGGTCGAGGTATTCGATGTCGAGCGCCTGCATCAGCGGGTAGACGACGTGGCTCACCTTCGCCGTCTCCCCGGACTGGATCTCGGCCATCGCGCGCTGGGCGCGGTTCAACGTCGTCGAGAGTTCGAGTTCGTGCAGGTCGAGCGCGTAGTCATCGTCGAGCTGGTACTCGGAGCCGTAGACGAACTCCGTACGCTCCTCGTCGAGGCCGTAGGCGAGAAACTGCGCGCGCATCTGCTCGGCCGTCTCGCGAATCTCCTCGAACGTGCCCTTTCCGTTCAGGTAGGCGTGAACGTCGGCGAGGAGCACGACGACCTCCATGCCCGCCTCCTGGCAGTCGATGAGCTTGTTCGCCGTCAGGAGGTGTCCCAGGTGGAGGACGCCCGAGGGCTCGTAGCCCACGTAGACCCGTTTCCCGTCGGGATCCTGCGCCAGTTCGCGAACCTCGTCCTCGGTCACCACCTCGTCGGCGTTCCGGGTGAGCAACTCGAAAGTGTCCATGCGTGGGGACAGTCGGTCGACCGATTTATGCGTTCGTTTCCGCGCCGGCGTTCCGAGCCATTGAAACCGTCTTGTCGGCTACGACTGGCCATGGAACCAGACGATTCCCGTGAACACGTCGTTCCCGGGACGGACGAGGAACTCGACGGGGCGGACGTCCGCGGCTACGACTTTCGCGACGGCGTCGACCTGGGCGCGATCCTCGACAGCTACGCGACGACCGGCTTTCAGGCGACACACCTCGCCGAGGCGATCGACATCGCCGAGCGGATGCAAGACGACGACGCGACGATCTACCTGACGCTCACCTCGAACGTGATCTCCTCCGGCCTCCGCGAGGTCGTCGCCGCGCTCGTCCGCGAGGGCCACGTCGACGTCATCATCACGACGTCGGGGTCGATCACCGAGGACGTTATCAAGACGGAAAAGCCGTTCAAGATGGGCGAGTGGAACGCGGACGAAGCCGCCCTGCGTGAACGCGGTATCAATCGCCTGGGCAACATCTTCGTTCCCTCCGACCGCTACGTCTGGCTCGAGGAGTACCTCTACGACTTCTTCGACGATTTCTTCGCCGAGGAAGCGATCCGTACGCCCTCGGCGTTCATCCGAGAACTCGGCGAGACGCTCGACGACGAGGACTCGGTCCTCTATCAGGCCGCGGCGAACGACGTTCCGGTCTACTGTCCGGCGCTCACCGACGCAGAAGTCGGGAACTTCCTCTACTACTACCGCCAGCGCCCCGACACGCCCGACGTCGGCATCGAGATCGTCGAGGACTACGACTCCCTGATCGGCGACAGTATGCTCCAGGACACGACGGGATTGATCGCCGTCGGCGCCGGCGTCCCGAAGCACCACGCGATCATGACCAACCTCTTCCGCGGCGGCGCCGAGTACGCCATCTACATCCAGACGGGGATGGAAGGAGACGGCTCGCTCTCGGGCGCCCCGCCGAACGAAGCCGTCTCCTGGGGCAAGATCAAGGCCACAGACGGGAGCAACTACACCGAGATCCAGGCCGAAGCGACGCTCGTCTTCCCGTTGCTGATCGCCGGCGCGTTCTTCTAACGGACCGGACGAAATGGACCAGACGAAACGGACCGGACGAAACGGATCGGACGAGGCGGTACAACCATCTCGGACGAGGAGCTTCTCAGTCGGCTCATACTACCAGAGAGACCACGTTCAGTACTGGATCGGCGAGTCGTCGCGGTCTCGATCGTCCTCGCGGTCGGGATCGTAATCGGGGTAGGTCACCGTCGCCCCGGTCAGTTCCTCGACGTACTCGGTCACCTCCTCCGGGCAGTGGGTCTTCCCCAGGGACTGGCCCTCCATCAGTACCTCACAACACTCCATCGTGTCGTGATTCTGCGCTTCACTCGGGCTGAATCGGTGGGAGGCCCGGAGGACGAACTCGGCCCGCTCGCCCCGCCCGGCGAAGATCCACATCCGGAAGTCGAGCGGGTCCGGGTCGCGCGCCACGAGGTAGACGTCGGGAACCGTGGCGGAGCTCTCCGAGTCGAACGTCCAGACGAGGAAGTCGCCGGTCGACGTGTCCGGCGGCCCCTCCGGCTCCCGCGGGGCTCGATCCGACGGCCCGATGTCGTTGGGATCACCGTACGAGTCCAGGTCGTCGACGAGGGTCATTACGGAAACCGTCGGCGCGAACCCGAATATACCTTGGGTGTTCGGCTCTGGAGCGGCCGAATCGGTAGCCGGGACGTCGACGTAGACGACCAGTGATGAAGACGAGCGCGAAGACACGTTCGAGGACGATACCGCCCGTCGGGCTGCAGTGGACGGCCGGCTATCCATCGTGAGCGCGACGCTTGAACCGTCTGGAGAAGTCAGAGAGGTTCATCGCAGCGGCGCAATCCTCACAGCAGTACCGGACGCCGTCGGCGTACGTCTCGGAGAGCGGGGCCGGCGACTCGACGGTGACGCGAAAGAGGAACTGCGGCGCGACGTCGCGATCACAGCGATAACACTCGCGCCCGCGCGGTTTGTACTCGGGTGCGTCGCTCGACGCGTCGGCGGCGGTCATCGACGATCACCGCGGGACGGTCGGGCGAACCAGTCGGTGACTCTCAGACTCACCGACGACCGACTCTGACCTCCGAAATCGAAAGTCAGCGGCGGACAGCGTTCCGACTCTCTAGACCGAGAGCGGGCGAGACCTTTTTGTCGTGATGGTGTGTACGCAATCATGGCTGACAAAATCCCTCCTCTGGGATTTGGAAGCCACGTCCCGGGTGTTCCAGCACCCGGGGCACTTTCGTACCCGTGCGGACGCAGCTTCCGTGCGGATGGTTGACGTGATGGGTAATATAGTTACCGATGGGTAGGTGGAATCAACCCTCGCTGGAGCGTAGACAATCGGTGATGAGTGGGTCGAATCCTACCCCGCCGATCGGTGGCGGGGACACCCGGCTCCCCCCATCCTCGAAACCTGTAGGAGAAGAATTATTGGCCTTGTTTAGACGGCTGAAATCAGCCAGTAGCAGCGTCAAGCGCTAGTTCGACGTTTCTGACGGCACATTTCAGGACGAGTTCGCGGAACTGGCCGAACCAGGTTCGAGCTCGCACGATCTCACCGTATTTTCGCCGGAGCGCGAAAAACGTCGCTTCGATATTCGATCGTTGATGGTACGTCGTATCGTCGAGCAAGACATTGTTTGCGATGCCGTGCCAACCGAATTCTCGGTACTTTATCACCGGTGTAACGCCCTCAGATCGCAATTTATGACGAAGTAGTTCCCAGTCGTAACCTTTGTCCGCGGTCAGTATCGTCAGTTTCTCTAGGTTCCGCGTGAGCAGTTGCCACGCGATCTGAGAGTCGTGAGGTTGTTTCATCGAGCAATGAATGTCGAGAATCACCCCAGTTTCGCAGTCGATCAACGCCGTCGTTTTCACCGCTCTAAAGGTGTAATTCGTCCGTTTGGCGTAGTGCTGACTCGCCGCGATGCGATCCATTCCGGTTGCGTCGATCGCCTGAATGTCGCCGGTGTCGTGCAACTGCGCCGACAGGCGGAGAAAGTCGCGCCAGATCGGCATTTTCAGCGGCTGCATGCGCGCACAGACGGTGGTAAAATCGGGCAACTCAGCCGGTTCTAAATCGAGAATTCGACCGATTCGAGGCATTTCTGCAAGGACGTCGAGCAGCCGTCGATACGGCAAATCGAGGTAGGTTTTGAGACCGTGAATTGTCACGATTACCCAGTCGGCATAGCCGCCCTCACCCGGTTGAAACGCCGGTCTTGGCGCTCCAGCGACGGCTTTTTGTGAGAGCGACACAACCTGCTTCGTGAAGCGGGCAATCTTCGTAGGCACAACCGAAGCTACCCGCTTCATTTCCTAGTACATTCGACAAGTAGCAGCGTTTGCTAGGACCCTAGAACTTACTAGTGAAGCGCGCTCCGTGCTGGTGACGAGCATCTAAACAAGGCCGAATTATTGTACATTGGAATAAAATTAGGGACAATGAGTAGCTGGCCCTGCTGCGGATCCCGATGCCGACGGTCCCCGGAGGCGAGTCGTCGATGAGCAGGCGCAAACGACGCCGCTCACGCCGGTCGTCGACGTCGGACGAACGCGAGTCGACCGACTCGTCCCGATCGCGTCGGCGTGCCCGATCCGAGTCCGCCGACCCGATGGCACCCGGCCCTCTCGGGGTGCCCGTGCTGGGGTCGACGGAGGCGACGCTCGACGAATCAGTCTCGCTCGGCCCGGCGGCGAGCGAGCGTGCGTCCGAACTCATCGCCGAGTTCCAGAATCGACCCGACGAGATCCCCATCGACAACAACCGGCAGAACCTGGCGTCGCTGCAGCGGAACAAAGACGCCCACGATGCGACGGGACCCGCGGGCGACGCCGGTGTCCCCGAGAGCGTGCGCGAGGTCATCTCCTCGTCGGGTCAGTCGCTCGACGCGTCGATCCAGCGTGCGGTGGAGGATCGCATGGGCGACTCGTTCGGGGATGTGCGGATTCACACCGGGCCGCAAGCGGCGAACGCCTGTGAGGAGATCAACGCCCGCGCGTTCACGGTGGGCAACCACATCGCGTTCAATTCTGGGGAGTACGATCCGGAGAGTCCGGAAGGCCAGCACCTGCTTGCGCACGAACTCGCGCACGTGAGGCAGCAAACTGGTGGGGCCCTCTCGATGATGCCGCAGGCGAACGTCGAGCTCGAGATCGATCCCGATCCGCAGCTCGAACGCGAGGCGGAAGCGACCGCCCAGCGCGTGATGCAAGGCGGCGAATTAGGGATTCAACGGCTGGCGGATACGGCGGTCCACGTCCAGCGGGCGGACAAGACCCGCAGGGAGGTTCTGCGCGGCGAGGTGTCGTCGACCGAGATTGCCGCGGGGATCGAGGAAGCCTCCATCTTGAGCGTCGACCCCGACCGGTTCCGCGACGCGTACAAGCTCGCGGAGTATGCGACGACACTCGGTGTCACCCAGGTGCCGGTACAACTGCTAAATTCGGAATACGGTCTCAGTCATACGGAGGCGTTAGCAGTGACGTTCGCGGTCGGCGGATCCATCCACGTCGGGAAAGATCGACTGCACCGCGAAGACATCTATCTGATACTAGAAATCGCACGATTGCTGGGGGCCGAGGAGAGGGTCGCTGCGACGTTAGAAAGAATGGGATTCGATATAGATATGGAACAAGACCGCCCGGAACGTGTCAAAAGCAGACAGGAGTAGTATGGACGGGAAGATCACAGGAGAGGACGAAGGTGGTGTCGGAATTAGTGTCGTCGATCACAACGAGGAGGAACATCTGATCTCTGTTGATTTCGATGGAGAAATAACGTATCATGAGCAGGATGCGTATCCAAATCAGGCGAACGAGCAAACCCCAAACGATGCCGTAAATCTCAGACAGGCCCAGTGGTACGCGCAGTACTACGTCCAGCGAGAGCGGGGCTATCCAACACTGGGGCCGTGTCTGACCCCGGAGTGGCTCCCCTACACGCTGGGTGCGGTGTTCGGGCTGTCGTTCGACGACTTCGAGGATCGGTTCGGGCCGTACGCCCAGCAGTACCACAGCGCGCTCCGGCCGGACGTCGATCCGATCGTCGAGATGCCCGACGAAACCGCTCCGACCGGGCTCACCGTGTACCGTGCGGACGTGTTCCTCGGGCTCGACTTCGAGGCGTACCTCGACGACCCCGATGGCGTCTCTCCGATAGATGCGGTGGCGGGGATCACGGACGCGTACGACCTGTACGAGACGCTGGGTGCGGAGCTGTCCGACCGACTTCCCGCAGACGCCGACGGGATCGAGGAGGTGTCGGCGCTCGACCTGCAGTACCAGCGACGGGCGAGCGACGGCAGCGTCGAGGAACCCGTCGTCGGCGAGCGCAGCCACACCAGCGAGGGTCCGCCCGACGCACAACTGCAGATGACGCCGCCACAGACTACCATCGAGACGGACCTTACGACGGAGATCATCCAGGGACTGGTGTGTCACCACCTGCAGTGTCAGGTCCGGGACGCCTACCTCCGGCTCGGACTCGAACCGCCGGAACCGTTCCGGGTGCTGGGCCAGGGGCTGGCCGAGCAGACGATGCACTACCAGCACGCCGACGTCTACCCGGACTACCACCTGACCGACGCCGATATCGATGGGTATCGCCAACCGGGTGTCGATACTGCCGCGCTCGCGGGTGGGGAGGGTGCGGCCATCCCTGGTCGCTCGTCGCTTACGACTCGGCTCAAACGGGCATTGTTCGGAGGCTAGGCGTGTCCGGACCCGTCTGCCGTGTAAACGAGGACATCAACGCGCGGGCGTTTACGGTCGGCAACCACATCGCGTTCAATTCTGGGGAGCACGATCCGGAGAGTCCGGAGGGACAACACCTCCTCGCCCACGAGTTAGCGCACGTGAGGCAACAGGCGGGCGGCGCGAACGGAGTGAGGGCCGCCGGGGGAGCGAGCGGGAGGAACGCAGTGACGACACGCGAGCCGGGCGGTGCCCTCTCGATGATGCCGCAGGCGAACGTCGAGCTGGAGATCGACCCCGATCCGCAACTGGAGCGCGAGGCCGAGGCAACCGCCCGGCGCGTGATGGAGGGCGGCGAACTCGGGATTCAACGGATGGCCAAGACGGAGGTGCACGTCCAGCGCGTCCCCGGTGGAGCACCCCACCCCGGTGCAGGTGGACCAATCACGGAGGAGGTTCGCGATCTCGAAGCCGAGGACGACAAGATAACCCTCCGAACGCTTCTGAAGGGCGCGATCAAAGCAGGCCTGTCGACGGGGATCGTCGCAACGGTCGTCCAGAGCCTCGCGCTCGAAACGGGAATGACCGATCCCGAGACCGCGATGGTGACCGGAACCGCAAGCGTCGCGGCCGCCACGGGCCTGACCGCGAAGACGATCGCCTACAAAAAGCTCGATCCGCAAGTCTGGCGCCGGGTCTTCGCAGCTGCGGGACGCGAGGATCTCCTCGTCACGATCCTCCAGACGATCGGCTACGAAACCGACTGGGCGGACGAGACCGGTGAGACCCGCTTCGATTAACCATGGAGGGACACATTATTGACGAAGATGATCGGGGCATAGGGGTGCGCGTGACTGACAACAATCAGGCAAAACACACTGTCGCAGTCGGATGCGATGGTTCAGTTCAAGGTCACTCCCAAGACGGCTACCCGGACGACCCCTCGAAGCGAACGGTCGAGGAGAACGTTTACGTGGCCCAGGCGCGCCGCTTCGCTCGCTATCACGTCTTCCACGAGCGAGGCCACCCGACGGTCGAACCGTGGGCGCTCCCCGAGAGTGCCGTGATCACCGCCGTCGCGGTCGCGTCGCTCTCGGCCCGCGAATTCGCGGTGGCCTTCGGCGACTACTACCACCAGTACCGCAGCACCGTCACGGACGAGGTCCGACCGGTGATCGACCACCCGGACGCCGACGGACTGCTCGCCTACCGGCAGCACGTCGTGCTCGACGTCGACCTCCCGACGGTGCTGGCCGAGACGGAGACGTCGGCGCTCGCGGAAGCGCTCCCCGTCAAGTCGACGACCTCGCCGACGGCTATCGCCCACGCCATCGGCGACCACTTCGACGAGGTGACCGACGTCAGCGTGGACGCGGACACACTCTCGATCGACGAGACGTCCGGCCTCGGCGTCGTCTACCAGACCGTGGACGACGTCGTCGAGGAGGGCCCCGCCGACGACGTCAGTGGGCCGCCCGACGCCCGCCTCGAACTGGCGACGATCGACCCGCCGTGGGAGGACTACCTTCCAGTCGAGGGGTTCCAGG